>DBFBGQ010000069.1:0-33565 GCA_048201975.1 Candidatus Egerieenecus sp.
ATTCGTGTAAGCCGGCTCCGCCGGCTTCGCGGGTGGTTGATTTTGCTTGCAAAATCAATTCCTTACAACTTCGGACGACCTCTGGTTGGCCGAAGTTGCTCCCTCGAAAAAGTGGGTTTTCCCACTTTTTCGACACGCTGGGGAGCGGAGCAATTCCGCTCCTTTGTTCCTTGTGCCCGTTTCACAAAGGATGCCTTGCAATCTCCGTCGATATATGATAACATCTATTACGGAAATTTTCGGGAAAGGGAAGCGAAGAAAAACGCTTCCCTTTCCCCGCAAAGCGAGGAAATGCAAATGGTCTGGTGGGAAGCGGGCATACGGTTGCTGCTGGCGGTTATCGTCGGCTGCGTAATCGGCATCGAGCGGGAGCGGAAGAACCGCCCCGCAGGCATGCGCACGCATGTGTTGGTTTGCGTAGGCGCTGCCACCATCGCTATGCTGGAAACCTACATGATTGCCGACACGATTACCCTGAACCTCAACAATGCCAACAGCGGCATCGCGGTGAGCATGGGCCGCATCAGCGCGCAGGTGGTCAGCGGCATTGGTTTCCTGGGCGCCGGAACGATCTTTATCAGTCAAAAGAAAATCGCCGGGCTGACCACGGCGGCGTCGTTGTGGAACGCCGCGTGCCTGGGCCTGGCGGCGGGCATGGGTTATTACGGCCTGGCGGTGGCCGGGTGCGCCATTGTGATGATCACCCTGGCGCTGCTGCAAAAGATGGTCCGGGTCAACAGCGTCAAAAATGTGGAGGTCAAGTTCATCCACCGGGTGGACACGCTGGCCTACATCAACAGCTACTTTGAAGAGGTGGGAATCAAGGTCCTCGATATTGATTTCCATGTGGAAAACAAGGGGAAATATAATCTGTACACCAACGTCTATACCCTGGACATGCAGGGGAAGACCACCTATAAGGATATCGTGAACCATCTCTCCGAATACGCCAACATTCAGAGCATCCGCACCCGGAATACCTAAGCGTTATTCCGTCAGCGCCAACTGCTGGCGGTAGCCCAGGCCGGGCCGGAGCCCAGCGCCAAGGCACCACAGGTCATAGGCCCGCATATCCGCCTGAAAAACTGGATCTTCCCGGGAAGCGGCGGCGGCTTTCTCCAGCAGAGGAAAGCCGCTTGCTTTCATGGCGCGAAGCAGGGGACGGGCTTCCCGGCGAAAGCCCAGCAGCCGGGCGTAGGGGGGTAGCGCGCCGGGAAGCAGGTCCCTGGCGGTTAGGCCCAGAAGCAGGTGGGCGCACAGCCGGGAAAGCCGGGCGTAGGGATAGCGCCGGGTCTTGGCCGCGGCCAGTAGCTCACGGCGGTTGACGGCCCTGCGCGCGGCTGCCTGGAGGCGGTTTTCCATCCCCTCCGTGCAGCCGGGCAGCGCCTGCAGGCTTTGCCTGCCGGCATTGCGCAGCAGATGGAGCAGCACGGGGTCCAGGGCTTCGCCGTGAAAGATTTCCCCCTGCCGGGCAGCGTCGCGGAGTATGGCGCAGGCCTCCCGCGGCATAGCGCGAGCCACGGCGGTCCAGTCCCCGCGGCGGAAGGCGCCCCGCACGGCGGTGGCCGAGGGATACCCGCCGTTCCAGCCAGTGGCGTGATAGTCTCCGCACCGGGGAACCAGCACCGGCAGGATGGGGGAGCGCAGCCGCTGAAGCGCCCGCAGATAGCAAAGCGCCAGCACGTTGTTGGGCTTGGCAAGCGCCAGCCCGGGAAAGTATGCCTCCAGGGCCTGGCCCAGGGCGGCAGGGTGGGAAAGCCCCTGCGCAAGGCCGGCCTGCACGGCGGCGTCTAGTTCAGGGGAAGATGCCTCCAGCAGCGCGGCGCATCGGGCCAGGGCGGGCAGATCGTCGGTCTCCGCGCCAAAGGACAAATGGGTGACGCAGCCCAGGCTGTGCAGGATGCTTACCCCGCCCAGGGCGAAGTGCTCCGCCTCCCGCACGGCCCAGGGAACCGGCAGCTCCAGCACGGCGTCCGCACCGCATTCCAGGGCCATGCGCGCCCGGCGCGCCGGAGAGAGCAGCGCGCCCTGTCCGCGCTGGGTGAAGCAGCCGGACATCACGCAGACCACCCAGTCCGCCTGGGCCTGCGTCCGCGCCTGGCGGAGGTGATGGGCATGCCCCAGATGGAAGGGATCGTATTCCGCAATGACGCCAACCACGCGCATGGGCTCACTCCTCAGCTGATCGATGGCCTATTATAGCATGGCCGCCCGCAGCCGCACAAGGGCGGGAAATCCTTGCGTGGGGCCGAAATGGAACTTTACAAACGCTGGAAAGATGGTATAATATTTTTGGTCATACAACAGAAAGGATGGATGTACGATGAAACAGTTTATCGTTGAAACCTCCGCCCGCCATGTGCATGTAACCCAGCAGGATCTGGAAACCCTGTTCGGCGCGGGCTATGAGCTGCATATCAAGAAAATGCTTTCCCAGCCCGGCCAGTATGCCAGCGAGGAGCGGGTGGACGTGGTCGGCCCCAAGAAGACCCTGGCCGGCGTGAGCATTCTGGGCCCGGTGCGCAGCGCCACCCAGGTGGAAATCTCTCTGACCGACGCCCGTTCCATCGGCGTTGCCGCACCCATCCGCGAGTCCGGAGACATTGAGGGCAGCGGCGCATGCAAGCTGGTGGGCCCCAAGGGTGAGGTGGAAATCAGCCAGGGCGTCATCGCCGCCAAGCGTCACATCCATATGACCCCCGCTGAAGCGGAGGAGATGGGCGTGAAGGACAAGGATGTGGTCAGCGTGAAGCTGAACACGCCCGAGCGGGCGCTGACCTTTGGGGATGTGGTGGTGCGCGTAAGCGACAAGTTCGCGCTGGCCATGCACATCGATACGGACGAGTCCAATGCCGCCTGCTGCGGCCGGGACACCATGGGCGAAATTGTCAAGTAAAGAAAACATAGATTCTGTCCGGTCCGGCGGAGGCTTTGCGGCCTTCGCCGGTCGTGGTTGTTGTCGGGACCTGGACGAGGAGGCGACAACGCATGAAGAAGTTGATTTGTTTTTCCCTTGCGTTGCTGTTGACTTGCATGGGCTGCACGGTTGCCCTGACGGGCATCCCGTACGATGAGGTTTACCCGGTATGGGACGGGGACGGCGTGTTCTGGCTGGAAATTCCCAACAGCTGGGCATGGATGCAGATTTACGACATGGCAGCCCCTACGCTGATGCTGATGGGAGAAGATGCCCAACAGGTCGTGATGGTGACCCACTTTGCACAGGATGTGGATCTAAACCGGGGACGAAATGGGTTTGGAGGGCTTTTTGGCAGAGGGGCAGACGCTTTTCCGGACAGGTCGGGATACCGCTTCCTCCCGGGTGCTTGCAAAGCAGGAACTGGACGGCCTGCCGGCCTACCGGGTGGAGATGATTGGTCAAGGCTTTGAGATGGTATGGATCCAGGACCAGGAAGATCTGTACTTTTTGATGTATCCGACGCCAACGGAGAAGGCGCTGGCCGATCGGCTGGAGGAAATCACCCTGTCCTTTCACGTCCTGGAAGCCCAAACACCGCCGGTGTGCGATCCAGCGGACTACCGCTGGCGTGAGGACGGAGCCGGAGGAATGGTGCTGGCAGCTTACGTTGGAAACGATGTGCGGGTCCGCGTGCCGGAGTCGGTGGAGGGCAAGCCCGTTACCGCCGTGGGTGAGTGTGCATTTTACGGAACCGGAGTGCGCCGGGTGGAGCTTCCTGATAGCGTAACGCAGATCGGAGACTTTGCCTTTTCCGGGTGCAACGAGCTGCGGACCCTGCGCCTTCCCCAGGGATTGAAGGCAATTCCCAACGGAATGCTGGAATCCTGCATGCGGCTGTGGGTCGCAGAGCTCCCCGACAGCGTCTGCACCATTGGGGACGGCGCGTTCTGGGGCAACGCTTACCTGTTTATGCTGCGCCTCCCGGCTGCGCTGGAAACGTTGGGACGGTACAATTTTGCTGCTTGTCCCAGCCTTCAATACTTTGAGGTACCCGAGGACTGCCTCGGCTTCAAGGTAGATGCGCAAGGCACATCGCTGCTGAGCCGGGATGGCAAGCGGCTTGTGCGCTATGCCCCTTACTCCCTTGAAAAAAACTATCAGGTACCCGAAGGGGTGGAGCGGATTGATCCTTTTGCCCTGGAAGGGGCCTGGATGCTGGAAAGCGTGACGCTACCCGAAAGCTGCCGGGAGATCGGGGTGGGCGCGTTTTACGGCATGCCCATGCTGGAACGGCTGAACATACCCGCCGGCGTGGTGCGGCTGGGCGTGGTGTGGCCCTCGCCTGCGCTGCAGGTTAGCAGCCTGGAAAGCGACGCTGCGGCGCCCCTGACTGCCTCTGGCGAATCCACTGTGGCGGATACCAGCGTGATCCTATCTGGGGAGCCCGGTTCCCCGGCGGAAACCTATGCCCAGCGGTTCGGTTACACTTTTGTCAGCACGGAGGACGCCTCCGAAAATCATACGTAAGGAGTCAAAGCCCATGAAAATTCTGGTTGTAAACGCCGGTTCTTCCTCCCTGAAGTATCAGCTCATCGACATGGAAGGCGAAAAGGTCATCGCCAAGGGACAGGTGGAGCGCATCGCCATCGAGGGCGGACACTTGAAGCAAACCTCTGCCGACAAAAAGGTGGTGGAGATCGCCAAGTTTGTCAAGGACCACGTGGAGGCCACGGAAATGATGCTGGCCGCGCTCCAGGATCCGGAGAAGGGCGTCATCAAGAGCGTGGACGAGGTGGGCGCCGTGGGCCACCGGGTGCTGCATGGCGGCAAGGAATTCTCCGAGTCCGTGATCATCAACCAGGAGGTCAAGGACGCCATCCGCCGCTGCATCCCCCTGGGACCGCTGCATAACCCCGCCAACCTGATGGGCATCGAGGCCTGCGAAAAGGTCATGCCGACCACGCCCCAGGTGGCCGTGTTCGACACCGCCTTCCATCAGACCATGCCGCCCAAGGCGTACATGTACGGCGTGCCCAAGAAATACGAAGAGACCATCGGCGTGCGCCGCTACGGCTTCCACGGCACCAGCCACCGCTATGTGAGCAAGCGGGTGTGCGAGTTCCTGGGCGTGAGCCCCGAAGGCAAGAAGTTCATCATCTGCCACCTGGGCAACGGTTCCAGCCTCTCCGCGGTGAAGGACGGCAAGTGCCAGGATACTTCCATGGGCCTGACGCCTCTGGAGGGCCTGCTCATGGGTACCCGCTGCGGCAGCTGCGACCCCGCCGTGGTGCAGTTCATCGCCAACAGCGACAACAAGTCCGTGGATGAAGTGCTGACCATGATGAACAAGCAGTCCGGCCTGCTGGGAATCGGCGGCAAGAGCGACATGCGCGACATCGATGCCGCCGCCGACGCGGGGGATAAGGACGCCATTCTGGCCCGGGATATGCTGATCTACGGCATCCAGAAGTATATCGGCTCCTACATGGCGGCGCTGCAGGGCGCGGACGCCATCATCTTCACCGCGGGCATCGGCGAGAACAACGCGCAGCTGCGCCAGCGGGTCATCGACGGTTTCGGCTACATGGGCATCAAGCTGGATGCGGAGAAGAATGCCGCCTGCACCAACCCCAACGTCAAGGAGACCATCATCTCCACCCCCGACAGCACGGTGCAGGTCATCGTCATCCCCACCAATGAGGAAATCATGATCGCTCGGGATACCCTCGAACTGGTGGAAAAGGCGTAAAATTTCTTTCGTAAATTGTTGTTGACAATTTTGCGGGATACCTCTATAATAGCTAAGGTCACGTTTGAGGTGAGCGTATGTTTTTGGACGTTTCCATCGCGCTGAAGCACCCAGGAGAGCGTTACGCCTTCCGCGTGGAGCAGGAGATTCCGCCCCAGGAGATCGGCGGCGAAACGGTTACCTTCGATCCCGCCGTGCTGGAGGGAACCTACAGCACCGAGGAAGAGCAGGTTACGGTGGAAGGCGAGCTGAGGACAGTGGCTCATGCGATGTGCGCGAACTGTCTCGCACCCGCGCAGGCGGAGGTCCGGGCGCCCTTTCAGGAAACTTTCCTGCGGGATGCCGATCCGGAGGACGACGAGCAGTATGCCTACTCCGGTTCCGCCATCGGGTTTGAAAAGCTGGCCATGTCCGTTGCGGTGCTGAACCTGCCCATGCGCTTCCTGTGCAAGGAGGATTGCCGGGGCCTGCTCCCTCAGTACGGCGGGGACATTGAAACTACCGCTCGCCAGAAGGAATTGCAGAAAGAGCATCCTTTTGCGGCATTGCAGCAATTGCTGACAAAGGATGAGGAGGTGTAACTATGGCCACTCCCAAGGGAAAAATCTCCAAGGCTCGCAAGCACAGCCGTCAGGCGAACTGGAAGCTGAGCCTGCCTGGCATTGTGGAATGCCCCCAGTGCCATCAGATGAAGCTGGCGCACCGCGTGTGCAAGCACTGCGGCTACTACAAAGGCGTGCAGGTCGTCAAGATGGACGAGGATAAGAAGCAGGCCTAATTGCCGTCATACAGCTCGCGGACAAAGAGGAGTACCGGGCGGCGCACCGGCAGAGAATGCGGTTCATCGGCTGAAAGACCGCGTGGGAGGCGCGTCCGGGAAGGTCGCTTTGGAGAGCGTCCGGTGAAGGGAGCGCAGCTCTTTAGCCGGGTGCGGGTGCGCCCGTTATCGCGCCCAGGAGGCGGCGACTCTGTCGTCCGCGAATGAAGGTGGTACCACGGAAAAGCAGCTCCGTCCTTTGGACGGGGCTGCTTTTGCATTTCCAGGCGAAGGGGGAGGTGATCCGATGTCCTACGGTGAGAAGGTGCTGTCCCGGCTGAACGTACCCGGGCTGATCCTGTTGATCCTGGGGGCGGTCCTGGTGTATGCCTCCGGTCCGGTGTCCGGACGGCTCTTCCCTGGCAAGGGGGAAAAGGCGAACATCGGCGTTAAAGCGGCGGGATGCGCGGTGGCCCTGGCGGGCGCGCTGCTGCTAATGGATATCATCGGCTGAGGAAGGAGTATTGCGCGCATGGCAACGCAGAAAAACGGCGCGGAAATGGAAACAAAGTTCAATCCGCAGGCTATCGAAGGCAAAATTTATCAGGAGTGGGAAAGCAGCGGGGCGTTTACGGCCCATCGGGTGCCGGGCAAAAAGCCCTTCACCATCGTCATGCCTCCGCCCAACATTACCGGACAGCTCCATATGGGCCACGCCATGGACTGCACCCTGCAGGATGCGGCCATTCGCTATCATCGCATGAAGGGCGACCCCACCCTGTGGCTGCCGGGCACGGACCACGCCGCCATCGCCACGGAGGTGAAAATCGTCGAGGCCATGGCCAAGGAGGGCTTGACCAAGGACGGCATCGGCCGGGAGGCGTTTCTGGAGCGCGCCTGGAAGTGGAAGGAAGAGTATGGCGGGCGCATCGTGCACCAGCAGCGGCGCATGGGCGTGAGCTGCGACTGGAGCCGGGAGCGCTTCACCATGGACGAGGGCTGTTCCCGGGCTGTGCGGGAAACCTTCTGCCGGCTGTATGAAAAAGGGCTGATGTATCGGGGAAACCGCCTGGTGAACTGGTGCCCCTGCTGCCAGACCTCCATTTCCGACGCGGAGGTGGAGTATCGGGAAATGGACGGCCACTTCTGGCACCTGCTCTATCCGGTGAAGGAGACCGGGGAGCTGCTGGAACTGGCCACCACCCGCCCGGAGACCATGCTGGGCGACACCGCCGTGGCCATCAACCCCGAGGATGAGCGTTACAAGCATCTGCACGGCTGCCATGTGATCCTGCCGCTGGTGAACCGGGAGATCCCCATCGTGCTGGACGAGCACGCGGATATGACCAAGGGCACCGGCGTGGTGAAGATCACGCCCGCCCACGACCCCAACGACTTCGAGGTGGGGCAGCGGCATCAGCTGCCCATCGTGCGGGTGCTGACCTATGACGGGCGCATGACCGGGCCCGAGGAAAAGGCGGCCTCCGACGAGCTTTTCGCCTCCGGCAAGGCCACGGTGAACGAGCCCCATGTGCTGGACTGCGGCAAGTATGCCGGCATGACCAGCGCGCAGGCCCGCAAGGCCATCGTGGCGGATATGGAGGCCGCGGGGCTGCTCAAGGCGGTGGAGCCCATCAAGCATGAGGTGGGTACCTGCTACCGCTGCCACACCAGCATTGAGCCCATGGTTTCCAAGCAATGGTTCGTGGACATGAAGCCCCTGGCCAAGCCCGCCATCGAGGCGGTAACCAGCGGGAAAACCCAGTTTGTGCCTGCCCGCTTCACTAAGAACTACATGAACTGGATGGAGAACATCCGGGACTGGTGCGTGAGCCGCCAGCTGTGGTGGGGCCACCGGATTCCCGTATGGTACTGCGACGATTGCGGGGAGATGATGGTGCGCCGGGAGGATCCCGCCGTGTGCGCCAAGTGCGGCAGCGCCCACATCCATCAGGATGAGGATGTGCTGGATACCTGGTTCTCCTCCGCGCTGTGGCCCTTCTCCACCCTGGGCTGGCCAGACAACACCGAGGATCTGCGGTATTTCTACCCCACGGATGTGCTGGTGACGGGCTATGATATCATCACCTTCTGGGTGTCACGGATGATCACCTGCGGCGTGGAGGAGATGGGGGAGACGCCCTTCAAAACGGTGCTGATCCATGGCCTGGTGCGGGATGAGCTGGGGCGGAAGATGTCCAAGTCCCTGGGCAACGGCGTGGATCCCCTGGAAATCATCGACGAGTACGGCGCGGACGCGCTGCGCTTCTCCCTAACGATGGGCGTGAGCCCCGGCAACGATACCCGCTTCTCCCGGGAGAAGGTGGAGTCCGCCCGGAATTTCGCCAACAAGGTGTGGAACGCTTCCCGCTTCGTGCTGATGAACGTGGATACCCGCCGCCCTGTGTGCCTGGAGCAGCTGACCCTGGCGGATCAGTGGATTCTGACCCGCTTCCAGGACGCCGTGCGGGATATCACCGCCCACAACGAGGAAGGGGATTTCGGCCTTTCCGCCACCCGCATCTATGACTTCGCCTGGAGCGAGTTCTGCGATTGGTATATCGAGCTTGCCAAGTCCCGCCTCACCGGCGAGAACGAGGCGGCCAAGCACGGGGTGCAGGCGGTGCTGCTGTACGTGCTGGAGGGGCTGCTGAAGCTGCTGCATCCCTTCATGCCCTTCCTCACCGAGCAGGTGTACAAATATCTGCCCGGCAGCGAAGGCTTCCTGATGCTGTCCGCCTGGCCGGAGTGCAGGCCGGAGTACGACTTCCCGGCCCAGGAGCGGGAGATGCAGGGCATCATGGAGGTCATCCGCACCATCCGTAACCTGCGGGCGGAGATGAACGTGGCCGCGTCCCGGCGCACCCGGCTGATGCTTCTGCCCGGACAGGGCTGGAGCAAGGCCCTGGAGGAGGGCGAGCCCTATTTCAAGCGCCTGGCTGGAGCTGCGGAGAGCCAGCTGATCGCCAGCCGTGAGGCGGTGACGGAGAAGACCGTCAGCGCGGTGTGCCTGGCAGGCGAGCTGTTCATCCCCCTGGGCGACCTGGTGGACTTTGAAAAGGAAATCGCCCGGCTGAACAAGGAGCTGGCCGGCGTGGAGAAGGAGATCGAGCGCGCTCGCGGCAAGCTGGCCAACCAGGGCTTCCTGAGCAAGGCCCCCGCCCAGCTGGTGGAAGCGGAAAAGGAAAAGCTGGAGGCCAACGAAAAGAAGGCCGCCGCCTTGAACGAGCGCATTGCGGAGCTGAAGCAAAGCCTATGAGAAACGCCCAGGAAGTGATTGCGGCCATCCACGGCGCGCGGTATACCGGGCACAAGGCCGGGCTGCAAAATACCCGCGCGCTGCTGGAGACCCTGGGTCTGGACTGCCGCGTCCCCGCCATCCATGTGGCGGGGACCAACGGCAAGGGCAGCGTCTGCGCCATGATGGAGCGGGCGCTGCGCCAGGCCGGATACCGCACGGGGCTGTATACTTCGCCCTTTTTGCAGGCCTATAACGAGCGCATTCGCCTGGACGGCGCGCCTGTTTCCGACGAGTTGCTGGAAGTCTATGGCAATCAGGTGCTGGACGCAGCGGAAGCGCTGCGCGGCCGGGGCGTGTATCCCACGGCCTTTGAATTGGGCACGGCGCTGGCCCTGATGATTTTCCAGGCCCGGCAGGTGGAGCTCATGGTGGTGGAGGTGGGCCTGGGCGGTCGCCTGGATCCCACCAACGTCATTACGCCCCTGGTCAGCGTCATCGCCGCCATTGGATTGGATCATATGCAGCTGCTGGGCGATACTTTGGAGGCAATTGCCGGGGAAAAGGCGGGCATCATCAAGCCGGGGGTGCCGGTGGTGTGCCATCCCGCTACGGAGTCGGTGGCGGCGGTGTTCGCCCGGCGGGCCGCGGAGGTGCATGCTCCGCTGACCCAGCTGCGCCGGGAGCAGCTGCTGCATCCGGCCTGCGGCATGTATGGCTCCACCGCGGAGATTCTTTGGGATGGCGAGCCGCTGACCCTGCGGGTGAATCTGCCGGGGGAGCACCAGCTGACCAATGCGCTTACGGTGGCCTACGGGCTGCAAGCGCTGCGGGAAACGGGCATCCGCATTTCGCGGGAGGCCGTGGCGGAGGGCATCGCCTCCGCCCATTGGCCGGCCAGGCTGGAGTGGTATGAAAACATCCTGCTGGATGGCGCCCACAACGCCCAGGGGCTTGCGGCCCTGCAGGCGTATGCCGCCACATTCCTGCGGGACAGGCGCCGGGTGCTGCTTGCCGGTGTGCTGGAGGATCATCTCCGCCCGGAAATGCTGTCGCTGCTGGCCGGGCTGGGGGAAAGGGCCTTTACCGTGACCCCGGAGAGCCCCAGGGCCATGGCCGGGGACAAGCTGGCGGAGCTCCTGCGAGGCGCGGACCGGCAGGCGGAGAGCGCGCCGGGCTTGCCCCAGGCGCTGGAGCGGGCGCGGGAAGCCGCAGGGCGGGACGGCGTGGTCATCGTGACCGGATCGCTGTACCTGGCCGGGGCTGCCCGCACGGAATTGGGATTGCCCTGGCGTTGAAACTATGCGATACGCAAGGGGAGCCTTCGAGCCCTTGCGGCCCGAAGGCCCTTTTATGAGAACGGGAGGAAGCGCCATGGAATTTGTCCACGAGCCGGTGCTGCTGTCAGAGGTGCTGCAATGGATGGACGTGCGGGAAGGCGGCGTCTATGCGGACGGTACCCTGGGCGGCGGCGGCCACAGCGGAGCGATACTCGCCGCTTCCGGCGGATCGGCGACGCTCTACGGCATCGACCGGGACGAGAGCGCCATCGCCGCCGCCACGGCGCGGTTGAGCCGGTATCCCGGCTTCCATGCCATCCACGGCAACTTCCACGATGCCGGCGCGCTGCTGTCCGCGGCCGGCGCGCCGCCCCTGGACGGGGCGCTGCTGGACCTGGGGGTCTCTTCCCCGCAACTGGATCAGGCGGAGCGGGGGTTCTCCTACCATGAGGACGCGCCGCTGGATATGCGCATGGACCGCTCTGGGGGAATGACGGCGGCGGAGCTGCTGGCGGAGGTCAGCGAAGCGGAGCTGACCCACATCCTGCGGGACTATGGCGAGGAAAAATGGGCTGCCCGCATTGCCCGCTTTGTGGTGGAGCGCCGGAAGACGGAGCCCCTGCGCACCACCCAGGACCTGGTGCGGGTGGTGGACGCGGCCATTCCCAAGGCGGTGCGGCGCAAGGATGACGGGCATCCCGCCCGGCGAACCTTCCAGGCGATACGGATTGCCGTCAACGACGAACTGGATCCCCTGGACCGGGCCCTGGAGGATTTTGTGGACTGCCTCAAGCCGGGGGGACGGCTGCTGGTGATCACCTTTCATTCCCTGGAGGACCGGCTGGTCAAGCGCTGCTTCCAACGCTTGCAGCATCCCTGCGTCTGTCCTCCAAAGGCGCCGGTGTGTACCTGCGGGCGCAAGCCCAAGGTGCGGATTCTGGCGCGTGGGGCCATTCCGCCCACCGCGGAGGAGATAGCCCGCAATCCCCGATCCCGCAGCGCCAAGCTGCGGGTGGCGGAGAAGCTCGAAGGCTGCATGTGAGGACCGGTATTCCGGAAGGAGGGGCTTATGCCGACGCTGTATGTGGTGGGTACGCCCATTGGGAACCTGGGAGACATGACCCCCAGGGCCGTGGAGGTGTTGCGGGATGTGAAGCTCATCGCCGCCGAGGATACCCGCGTGACCCGAAAGCGGACCGGCCATTTCGGGATTGATACGCCCCTGACCAGCTGCCACCAGCACAATGAGGCGGACAAGGGCGAAGCCCTGGCCCAGCGGATGCTGGAGGAGGATTTCGACATGGCCCTGACCACGGACGCGGGCACCCCCTGTATCTCCGACCCTGGCTACGGCCTGGTGCGGGCGGCGGTTGCCCGGGGAATTTCCGTGGTGGCGGTGCCAGGGTGCTGTGCGGCAGTGTCCGCCCTGTCGGTCAGCGGCATGGATGCCCGGGAATTTGCCTTTTACGGCTTCTTGCCCCGGGAGAAAAAGGCGCTTCGGGAGAAGCTGCTGGCCATGGCTGCCGGCGTGCCGGTGGCCGTGGTGCATGAGTCGCCCTTTCGTGTGATCGAGCTGATGGAGACCCTGGCGGAAACCCTGCCGGGGACGCAGGTTTCCGCCAGCTGCGACCTGACCAAGCTGCACGAACTGACCCTGCGGGGAGAAGCCGCGGAGGTTCTTGCGGCGCTGCGGGCCAATCCCAAAGCGGAAAAGGGCGAGTACTGCCTGGTAATGGATTTTCATGCGGCACAGCTTCCCGACGCCCCGGCGCCTCCGGCGCAGGCAAGCCTGGAGGCGCGGCTGGTGGACGCCATGCTCCAGGGAATGGACCTGCGGCAGGCGCAGGCGGCGCTGACAGAGGCGGGGGAAAAGAAAAATGCGGTGAAAGCCGCTGCGCTGCGCCTGAAAAAGTTGATGCAAGGGGAGGAAGAGCCATGAGGGAAATCGACGCATCCCAGGTAACGCAAGCAATTGCCAAGCTGTGCGTGGAGGCAAACTGCTTTCTGGCGGAGGATGTACGCTGCGCCCTGTGCCACGCCGCTGAAGGGGAGCCCTTTCCCCCGGCCCGGGAGATCCTGCATATTCTTTGCCAAAATGAAGAGATCGCCCGCCGGGATCATATGCCTATCTGCCAGGATACGGGCATGGCGGTGGTTTTCGCCCAGGTGGGACAGGAGGTGCACATCGCCGGGGATTTCCAGGCGGCGGTGGACGAGGGCGTCCGCCGGGGCTATACGGAAGGACTGCTGCGAAAATCCGTGGTGGGCGATCCGCTGCGCCGGGTGAACACCGGGGATAATACCCCTGCCATCCTGCATGTGCGGCTGGTTCCCGGCGACGCTTTGACGCTTACCGTGGCGCCCAAAGGCTTCGGCAGCGAGAACATGAGCCAGCTGAAAATGCTCACCCCCGCCGATGGGCTGGAGGGTGTGAAGCGCATGGTGCTGCAAACCGTGCGGGAGGCCGGCGCCAATCCTTGCCCGCCCATGGTGCTGGGGGTGGGCATCGGCGGAGACTTTGAACGGGTGGCACAGCTGGCCAAGGAGGCGCTTTTGCTGCCCCTGGATCAGCGCAATCCCGACCCTTACTATGCCGCGCTGGAGGAAGAATTGCTGGCGGAAATCAACCGCACGGGCATTGGTCCCCAGGGGCTTGGCGGCGAAACCACCGCGCTGGGGCTGCATATCCTTACCGCGCCTACGCATATTGCGGGTCTGCCGGTGGCGGTGAACGTCAGCTGCCATGTGACCCGGCATCAAAGCATCACCCTGTAAAGGAGGAACAGCCATGATACGCAAGCTGACGACGCCCCTGAGCCGGGAGGACGTGCTGTCCCTGCGGGCGGGGGATCAGGTATTGCTTTCCGGGGTGGTGTATACCGCTCGGGACGCGGCGCATCTGCGCCTGGTGCAGGCGTTGGAGCGGGGGGAGGAGCTTCCGCTGCCCTTGGATGGCCAGGTGATTTATTACGCGGGGCCCACCCCTACCCCTGCGGGGCGTCCCATTGGTTCCATTGGCCCCACGACGTCCATCCGCATGGATGCCTATACGCCCCAGCTGCTTGCCATGGGTTTGCGGGGCATGATTGGCAAGGGCAAACGCACCGCGCTGGTGGTGGAGGCCATGCAGGCACATCCTGCGGTGTATTTTGCGGCGATTGGCGGCGCAGCGGCGCTGATGGCCAGCTGCGTCACCAAGTGTGAAGTGATTGCCTATGATGACCTGGGCCCGGAGTCCATCAAGCGGCTGACCCTGCGGGATCTGCCTTTGGTGGTGGCTGTGGACGCTCAGGGCGGCGACGCTTTTGTCCAGGGACAGATGGAATATCTGAAAGCGCAGTACCAGGACTAGAAAAAAAGGACCGGCATTGCCGATCCTTTTTTTGGGGTCACGGCACGCAGATGATGGTGCCGGAGGAAAAGTCCGTGGGCAGCAGGGTGGGGTTGAGCTGCATAAGCCGTCCCGGCGTGGTGTGGAAGCGCTCCGCCACCATGGCCAGGGTTTCGTCGGCCTGCACGGTGTAGGTTTGTGTGCCGGAACCGCAAAGCTGCCGCGTACCGGCGGGCGGCGCGCAGTAGTGGGCGCCCGTGATGAGCCGCCCGGGAACCAACTGGGGATTGGTCATGCGCATGGCCCGGTAGGAGACGTTGTTCTCAATGAGCAGGTCCGCGTAGCTCTGCCCCTGGCGGACCGTGCGCGCGGCGTATCCGGCAGGGCAGCTCCAGGCGGAGCCGTTCTGCTGGCCGCCGTTTTGCTGACCGCTGTTGTCCGTGGCTTCGGTCTTGGGCACGCAGATCACCTGGCCGATTTGCAGCTCGCTCTCCTTTACGCCGGGGTTCCGTTCGGCCAATTCAAGGGTGCTGATGCCGTAGGCCTCGGCGATTTTCTGGAAGGTGTCGCCGGGCTTCACCTGGTACAGTTCGCCGCTCAGGCAGCTGAAGATGCGGGGCGGGATGCACACGGTGCTGCCTGCGGCCAGGGTGTTGAAGTCTACGTCCGGGTTGGCCAGGGTCATGGACTGGGCAGTGATGCCCCGGTCCCGGGCAACGCTTTCCAGTGTGTCGCCTTCTTTCCAGATGTAGGCGCTGGCGCCCCGGGGACAAATGACCTGGTTGGATGTATCGGGATTGACTTGCATGGTTCGCGCTCCTTTCATCGTTCTCGCCTCCAGCATATGCGGCGGGGAGAAATGGTGTGAAAGGGGGCTTCACAAACGCGCCGGAAGCGTGTACAATAAGCCGAAGGATATCAGACGAAAGGCGGAGGATGAGACCGTGAAACACCTGTTGAAACTCATGGACTGCACCCAGGAGGAAATTCTCGGCATACTGGATCTGGCGGACCGGCTCAAGGCTGAGCGCAAGGCTGGCGTCGCCCACCCCCTGCTGGCGGGAAAAAACCTGGGGATGATTTTTGAAAAATCCTCCACCCGTACCCGGGTTAGCTTCGAAACGGGCATGTATCAGCTGGGCGGCCATGCGCTGTTCCTGTCCTCCAAGGATCTGCAGATTGGCCGGGGCGAGCCCGTGCAGGACACCGCCCGGGTGCTCAGCCGGTACCTGGACGGCATTATGATCCGCACCTTTGCCCAGGAAGAGGTGGAGGACCTGGCGCGGTACGGCTCCATTCCGATCATCAACGGCCTGACGGACTTCTGCCACCCCTGCCAGGTGCTGGCGGACCTGATGACCATCCGGGAATACAAGGGCCGTCTGGCGGGGCTGAACATGTGCTACATCGGCGATGGCAACAACATGGCCAATTCCCTGATCGTGGGCGGACTGAAAACCGGTATGCGCGTTTCCGTGGCCTGCCCCAAGGCGTACCGCCCCGATCCCAAGGTCATGGCCATGACGGAGGCGTATCCGGGCATGTTCCTGTGCACGGAGTCCCCCGAGGAGGCCGCTCGGGACGCGGACGTGATCTTTACCGACGTGTGGGCGTCCATGGGCCAGGAGGAGGAGAAGGCCGTGCGGGAGCGCGCCTTCCAGGGATATCAGGTGAACGCGGAGCTGCTTCGGGCGGCGCATGAGGGCTGCATGGTGCAGCACTGCTTGCCCGCGCACCGGGGAGAAGAGATCACCGCAGAGGTTTTCGAAGCCCACGCGGCGGAGATCTTCGACGAGGCCGAAAACCGGCTGCATGCGCAAAAGGCCGTGCTTGTCACCGTGATGAAGTGAGGGAAAAACATCATGCAAAGCAAAGGTTACCTGCTGCTGGCGGACGGGCAGCTATTTGAAGGAATTCGATTCGGCGCGGAAAAGGACGTGTACGCGGAGCTGGTGTTCACCACCGCCATGACCGGCTATCTGGAAACCATCACCGACCCCAGCTACGAGGGGCAGATCGTTATTCAGACCTTTCCCACCATCGGGAATTATGGCGTGATTCCCCAGGACTTTGAAAGCGAAAAGCCTGGCCTGAGCGCGTATGTGGTGCGGGAGTGGTGCGACGCGCCCAGCAACTTCCGCAGCCAGGGCACGCTGGACGAATATCTTCGCCGGGAAGGCATTCCCGGGCTGTGCGGCGTGGATACCCGCCGGCTTACCCGGCGCATTCGCAGCGCGGGCGTCATGAACGCCGCCCTGCTGATGGAGAAGCCCGAAAACGTGGATGCGGTGATCGCCAAGCTCCGGGCGCTGCCCTTCCATCCTGCGGTGCAGGACGTGAGCTGCCGGGAGGTTATCCAGGGCAAAACTCAGGGCCGCTACCATGTGGTGCTGTGGGACTTTGGCGCCAAGGGAAGCATCCAGCGCTGCCTGGAGGAGCGCGGCTGCCGCGTCACCTGCGTCCCCGCCGACACCACGGCCCAGGCCATCCTGGACATGAACCCCGACGGCGTCATGCTCTCCAACGGGCCCGGAGATCCGGCGGACAACACCAGCATCATCGAGCAGCTTTCCCTGCTGGAAGTGCATAAGGTGCCCACCTTCGGCATTTGCCTGGGACATCAGCTGTTGGCCCTGTCCCAGGGGGCGAAAACCCGCAAGCTGAAATTCGGCCACCGGGGCGCCAATCAGCCCGCCAAGGACCTGTTGACCGGCCGCAGCTATATGACCAGCCAAAACCATGGCTTTGCCGTGGATGCGGAAACGCTCCCTGCCCATGCCACCCTGCGCTTTGTCAACGGCAACGACGGCACCTGCGAGGGCCTGGACTATAAGGACATGCCTGCCTTCTCCGTGCAGTTTCACCCGGAGGCCAGCGGCGGGCCGCTGGACACCCAGTTTCTCTTCGACCGCTTTATTCAGATGATGGGAGGGAATCACCAATGCCGCTGAATCCTGAACTGCACCGGGTTATGATCATCGGTTCCGGTCCCATCGTCATCGGCCAGGCAGCGGAGTTTGACTACGCCGGTTCCCAGGCCTGCCGGGCGCTGAAGCAGGCGGGGCTGGAGGTGATTCTGGTCAACCCCAATCCTGCCACCATCATGACGGACCGGGCGTCCGCGGACAAGATTTACATCGAACCCCTGACCCTGGAGACCATCCGCCGCATCATTCTCAAGGAAAAGCCCGACAGCCTGCTGTCCACCCTGGGTGGACAGAACGGCCTGACACTTTCCATGCAGCTGGCCAAGGAAGGCTTCCCGGACGCCCACGGGGTCAAGCTCCTGGGCGCCACCTGCGACACCATCGAGAAGGCGGAGGACCGGCTGAAGTTCAAGGAAACCATGGAATCCATTGGCCAGCCCTGCATCCCCAGCGAGGTGGTGGAGAACGTTCCCGACGCCCTGGCCTTTGCCGAGGAGATCGGCTATCCGGTGATCGTGCGCCCCGCCTACACCCTGGGCGGCAGCGGCGGCGGCATCTGCCAGAACCGGGCTGAGCTGGAGGAAATCGCGGAAAACGGCCTGCGCCTCTCGCCCATTACCCAGATTCTGGTGGAGCGGTGTATCTCCGGCTGGAAGGAAATCGAGTTTGAGGTCATGCGGGACAGCCTGGGCAACGTGGTGGCCGTATGCTCCATGGAGAACATCGACCCCGTGGGCGTGCACACCGGCGACTCCATTGTGGTGGCTCCGGCCCTGACCCTGGCCGATAAGGAATATCAAATGCTGCGCCGGGCGGCGCTGGACATCATCACGGCGCTGAAGGTGGAGGGCGGCTGCAACTGCCAGTTCGCCCTGAATCCCGATAGCTTCGAGTACGCGGTGATCGAGGTCAATCCCCGGGTCAGCCGTTCCTCGGCGCTGGCCTCCAAAGCCACGGGATACCCCATCGCCAAGTGCGCTGCGCAGATCGCCATCGGCTACACGCTGGATGAAATGCGCAACGCGGTCACCGGCAAGACCTGCGCATGCTTTGAGCCGGCGCTGGACTACATCGTGGCCAAGGTGCCCAAGTGGCCCTTTGACAAGTTTGTGTATGGCAAGCGCACCCTGGGCACGCAGATGAAGGCCACGGGCGAGGTTATGGCCATCGGCGTCAGCGTGGAGCAGGCGCTGATGAAGGCCGTGCGCGGCGCGGAGATCGGCTGCGATACCCTGCGGATGAAAAAGCTGTCGGAGCTCTCCGACCAGGAGCTCATGGCGCTGATTGGCCGGTGCACCGACGAGCGGATGTACGCCCTGTACGAGGCCATCTCCCGCGGCGTCTCCCTGGAAGAGCTTCACGCGCTGACCAAGATCGACATGTTCTTCCTGCACAAGTTCGCCAACCTCTACGCCATGGAGGAGCGCCTGTCCCAGGGGAACGTGGATGAGGAAACCTACCTGCGGGCCAAAACCATGGGTTACCCCGACAGCGCCATTCGCCGCCTCAGCGGACAGGAGCCGCCCATGCACCGGAACCCCGTGTACAAGATGGTGGACACCTGCGCCGCGGAGTTCGAGGCGCAAACCCCGTATTTCTACGCCACCTACGACGAGGAGAACGAGGCTAAGGAATTCCTGGAGCAAAAGCAGGAAAAGAAGCCCTGCGTGGTGGTGCTGGGTTCCGGCCCCATCCGCATCGGCCAGGGCATCGAGTTCGACTATGCCTCCGTGCATTGCGTGTGGATGCTCAAGCAGGCGGGCTACGATGTGGTGATGATCAATAACAACCCCGAAACCGTCTCCACGGACTTTGACACCGCCGACCGGCTGTATTTTGAGCCGCTTACCCCCGAGGATGTGCTGGGCGTCATCGCGACGGAACAGCCCGTGGGCGTGGTGGCGGCCTTTGGCGGCCAGACGGCCATCAAGCTGACCAAGGCCCTTCAAAAGGCCGGGGTGCGCATTCTGGGCACCAGCGCCGACGCCATTGACCTGGCGGAGGACCGGGAGCGCTTTGACGCCGCCATGGAGAAGCACCACGTCAAGCGGCCCCAGGGCTGCACGGTCATGACCTGCGAGGAGGCCCTGGAGGCGGCCAACCGCCTGGGTTACCCGGTGCTGGTGCGCCCCTCCTATGTGCTGGGCGGACAGAATATGATCATCGCCTACCAGGATGCGGACATCGCTGAATACATGAAGATCATCCTGGCCCAGGGCATCGAGAATCCCATCCTCATCGACCAGTACCTGCAAGGGGTGGAGGCGGAGGCAGACGCCATCTGCGACGGGGAGGACGTGCTGATCCCCGGCATCATGGAGCACATTGAGCGGGCGGGCGTCCACTCCGGCGACTCCATGGCCGTGTACCCTGCCTGGAACCTGAACGGTACGCTGTATCAGCGCCTGATCGACACCACCCGTGCCATTGCCCTGGAGCTGAACACGCTGGGCCTGATCAACATCCAATACGTGATCTATCACAACGAGGTCTACGTGATCGAGGCCAATCCCCGGGCCAGCCGCACCGTGCCCTACATCAGCAAGGTGACGGGGGTGCCCATGGTGGATCTGGCTGTGCGGGCCATGCTGGGCGAGAAGATCAAGGACATGGGCTACGGCACGGGGTTGTACCGGCAGAGTCCCTACTACGCGGTGAAGGTGCCCTGCTTCAGCTTTGAAAAGCTGGCGGACGTGGATACCCACCTGGGCCCGGAGATGAAATCCACCGGCGAAGTGCTGGGCATTGGCGCCAATCTGCAGGAAGCCATCTACAAGGGCATGGTGGCCGCCGGGTACAAGATGAAGCATACCGGCGGGCTGCTGGTCACCGTGCGCGATCAGGACAAGCCCGAGGCCGTGGACACCGCCCGCAAGTTTGCGGAGCTGGGCTTCAACCTGTTTGCCACCCCCGGCACCGCCAAGGTGCTGCGCGCCCACGGGCTGTACGCCGCCACCGTGCGCCACGACATGATGGAAAAAATGCTGGAAATGGGCCAGGTGCAGTATGTGATTTCCACCTCCAGCCATGGCCGTCAGCCCCAGCTGGAGGATGTGCGCATGCGCCGCAAGGCCGTGGAGCGCGGCATTCCGCTGTTTACCAGCATGGACACCGCCAACGCCCTGGCCAACGCACTCACCTCCCGCTACACGCTGAACAACGTGGAGCTGGTGGATATCAACGACATGCGCACCCAGCGGGAGAAGCTCCGCTTTGTGAAGATGCGGGGTGCCGGCAACGATTATCTCTATTTCGATTGCTTTGATCAGACGGTGGAAAGCCCCGAATCCCTGGCGGTACGCCTGTCCAACCGGCGCACCGGCGTGGGCAGCGACGGCATTGTGCTGATTCTGCCCAGCGAAACCTGCGACGCCAGGATGCGCGTATTCAACGCCGACGGCAGCGAGAGCCCCGCCGCCGGCAATCCCACCCGCTGCGTGGGCAAATACCTGTACGAAAGCGGCCGGGTGCGCAAGGAGCGCATGACCATCGAAACAGGCGCGGGCAACAAGGATCTGCAGCTGTTCATCCGGGAGAGCACCGTGTTCTCCGTGCTGGTGGATATGGGGCAGCCCGCCTTTGCTCCCGCGCAGGTGCCCGTGAAGCTAGAGGGCGACCGGGTCATGAACCGGGAGGTATTCCTGGCCGGGGAAAACCGCAGGATCAGCTGCCTGTCCATGGGCAATCCGCATGTGGTGCAGTTTGTGGACGACGTGGCGCGCATTGCGCTGGATCACGTGGGCCCCGCCATGGAAACCGATCCGCTGTTCCCGGAGCGGGTGAATGTCTCCTTTGCCACGGTGCTGGAGCGGAACATCATCAAAATGCGCGTATGGGAGCGGGGCATCGGCGAAACGGTGGCTTGCGGCACCGGCGCGTGCGCGGTGGCGGTGGCTGCCGTGGAAAATAGCCTGTGCGACCGGGACACGGATATTTCCGTCCGTCTGCCCGGAGGCGAACTGGTGGTGCGCTACGAGCAGAACGGCCTGGTCTGGCTCACTGGCGACGCCACCCGGGACTTTGAAGGCGTCATCGAAATCTGAATTTGCCGGGGGACGTGTTCCATGGGAATGCGTCCCCTTTGCGCAACGTACATCAGCGCGCCGCATGGCGGAACCGTCCGGAGGATATTGGCGGCGTCTGCCCGGCGCGGAAAGGAGCGGGACAATGGCATTTGCATACAAGGTGCAGCTCAGGCTGCGCGGGGACAGAGTGGGGGACGGCTTTCGAAACGGCATGAGCATGACGGATAGCGCCTCGACCAAAGACCTGCAGCTGGCGTCGTCCGAAGCGGACCGCGATGTATACGTTATGCCTCAGGGCCATCGGGTTACCTGCTGGCATAGGCCGCTTCCCAATGGGGCGGTGGCCTGCTTCACGGAGTTTGAAAACCGCGGCCAGGAGCCTGCGACACTGGAGCTGCTCACGTCTTTTGCGCTGGAAGGGGTGCAGGGCGACAGGATCCATCGCATGGCCTCCTTCTGGAGCGCCGAGGGGCGTTTGATCAGCCAGTCGCTGACGGAGCTGAATATGGAGCCCTCCTGGAGCAGGTTCGGCGTGCGCATCGAAAAGTTTGGCCAGGTGGGCTCCATGCCGGTGCGCAAGTGGTTCCCCTTCCTGGCGGTGGAAAATACGGCCACGGGGGAATTTCTGGGCGTGCAGCTCTACTGCGCCTCCAGCTGGCAGATGGAGCTATTGCGCCAGGCGGAGCCGCTGACCGTCTGCGGCGGCCTGGCCGACCGGGAATTCGGACATTGGAGCAAAACCGTGCTTCCGGGGGAGCGCTTCGTTACGCCCCGGGCGGTGGTGGCGTCGGGCAGCTCCCTGGAGGAGGTCTGCGACCATCTGGTGAAGGCGCAGCAGCCTCGCATTTCGCCTGTGGACCGGGATATGCCGGTGATCTTTAATGAATACTGCACCACCTGGGGCAATCCTACCCTGGAAAACCTGCGCCGCATTGCGCAGCGGCTGGAGGGAACCGGCGTGCGCTATCTGGTGATCGATGCCGGGTGGTACAAGGTGCCCGGAAAGGATTGGAGCGCCACCGTCGGCGATTGGCAACCCAGCAAGGAGCTGTTCCCCAAGGGCATCGGGGAGGCCGCGGAGATGATCCGCGCCCATGGAATGATCCCAGGGCTGTGGTTCGAAATGGAGAACGTGGCGGAGGAATCGGACGCCTTTCAACAGACGGAGCATCTGCTGAAGCGGGACGGCTATCCGCTCACCGTGGCCAATCGCCGCTTCTGGGACATGACCGACCCCTGGGTGAAGGATTACCTGACGGAGCGGGTGATTGGCCTGCTGCGCACGCAAGGGTTCGGATATGTCAAGATTGACTACAACGAAAACATCGGCGTGGGCTGCGACGGCGCGGAGAGCCTGGGAGAAGGGCTGCGCCAGCGGGTGGCGGCCAGCCAGGCGTTCTTCCGGGCCATGGCCGAAGCGATGCCGGAGCTGGTCATTGAGAATTGCTCCAGCGGCGGACACCGGCTGGAGCCGTCCATGATGGAGCTGGTTTCCCAGGCCAGCTTCTCCGACGCCCATGAGTGCCTGAGCATCCCCATCATCGCCGCCAACCTTCATCGGGTCATCCGGCCGGAGCAGAGCCAAATCTGGGCCGTGCTGCATGCGAAGGATACCCCTGCGCGCATCCATTACCTGCTTGCGGCTGCCTGCCTGGGCCGCATGTGCCTGAGCGGGGACATCTTTGCCCTGGACCAGGACCAGTGGAGCGAGGTACAAAAGGGCATCGCTTTCTATGGCCAGGCAAAGGAGATCATCCGCGACGGATACACGGAGCGGAGGGAGTGCACCGCAAGCAGCTATAACCAGCCCACGGGCTGGCAGGGCGTACTTCGCACGCTGGGCGATCGGGCGCTGCTGGTGGTGCACACCTTCGCCCAGGGAGCCAATCCGCCTTTGGCGGACTGGCTGGACGGGTATGCGGTGGAGCAGCAATTCGGCGACGCCCTGGACGGCGACTTCCAGGCGCGGGCAATGCTCTTGCGGCGCAAGGCGTAAGGAGCGGCGAAAGAAAACGCCCGGTCAGCGCAGCGTGCGAACGGGCGTGGAGCATAATCCGTGCAAAGGCAGGGGCTTCGCCGGAAACGGCGGAGCCCCTCGCATGCTTTTGCAGCCCGGTCAGCCCATGAGCGCATCCATGGCCAGCATGATGCAGACGCCCGCCAGCAGGGAATAGGTAGCCAGGCGCTCAAAGCCGTGGGCGTGGGTCTCGGGGATCATTTCGTCGCTGATAACATAAAGCATGGTGCCTCCGGCAAAGGCCAGGGCCAGAGGCAGCACGGCCCGGGATACGGATACGGCAAAATATCCCAGGAAGGTGCCGAACACCTCAATGAGTCCGGTGCCCAGAGCCAGCAGGAAGGTGCGCCGGGGAGAGACCCCTGCCAGCAGCAGCGGCGCAATGATTACCATGCCCTCCGGGACGTTCTGCAGGGCGATGCCGACGGCCACGGTCAGCGCCGCGCTTTGATCTCCGGAGCCAAAACCCACCCCGGCGGCGATGCCTTCGGGCAGGTTGTGGATGGCGATGGCCATGACAAAGAGCATGACCTTGGTCAGGTGGCTGTCTCCGTGGGCTTCCTGCTCTCTGCCGGAGAGCTTGTGCAGGTGCGGGGTGAAGCGGTCCAGCAGGTGCAGGCATGCCGCCCCCAGAAAGATGCCCGGCACAGTGATGAAAATGCTCCCCAATTCCAGGGAAGGGGTGATGAGCCCGGAAAAGCTGGCTGCCAGCATGACTCCGGAGGCAAAGCCCAGCAGCGCGTCGTTGTAACGGTGGGGAATGTTTTTGATCAGAAAGCCCAGCAGCGCGCCCAATACGGTGGCGCCGCCCACTCCCAGGGCGGTAATGGCGACAAGTGTCATGGGATCCTCCTCCTTGATGCGGTGAGGCGCTCCAGGGCGCGCAGGGATGCTTCCAGCCAGGGCCGGTAGCGGCTGGCGGTCTCCCGCAAAGCGGCGTCGTCCGCAGCCGGGTCCGCGGCCCGCTCCAGGAAATAGACGCCCGTGCCGATGTCCAGGCTCAGGCTGTCCAGGGGCCAGCCGGGCCGCCGGAGGGCGCAGGGCCGGTCCGTTAGGTAAAAAGCTTCTCGGGCGCATTCCTCCGGCGAATCAATGTACATCCACTGCTTGTCCGGGCCTGCATAGAGGCACAGGGCGTTTTGATAGGCGGCCCGCATGCGTCCTCCATGGCGGCGCGCCAGGTCCATGTAATAGGCCAGCATCTCCTGGTCGGTGGTGTCTTCTCCGCGCACGATCCGGCGAATGCGGACCCCGGGCTGCTGGGGATCGTCCGGGGGAAGATCCAGCAGAAGCAGGCCGGAATCGCCGGAGAGGGCCGGAATGCCTGAGCAGTCGTAATATGCCTTGGCCTTGCGGCAGGCGTTTTCGGCGACGGTGCGGCCGCCTTCCGTTACGGCAGGGCGGGCGTCCAGCTCCCGGGGGAACACGCCCACGGCCAGACCGTCGGTCAAATGCGTGAACAGGCGGAGTTTGCTGGGGTTGCCGGTGGCCAGCAGAAGCCTGGGCAGGGATGAAGCGGCGGTCATAGCAGTCCGTCCTCCCAGGCGCAGGCGTCAACCAGCATCTGACACAGGCTGGACAGGGCTTGCAGGTCCTCCGGCGTGAAGCGGGCGGGCACCGGGCTGTCCAGGTCCAGCACGCCGTAGAGCTTGTCCACCCGCAGCAGGGGGATTACCAACTCCGAGGCGGATGCCCCGTCGCAGGCGATGTGCCCAGGAAAGGCGTGCACGTCCGGCACCAGTTGGGCCTGCCGCGTAGCGGCCGCGGTGCCGCAGACCCCCTTGCCAAAGGGAATGGCCACGCAGGCGGGTTTGCCCTGAAAGGGCCCCAGCAGCAGCGTTTCCCCCTTGCACAGATAAAACCCGGCCCAGTTCAGCTCCGGCAGGCTTTGATAGAGCAGCGCGGCCATATTGGCCATGTTGGACAGGGGCGAGGTCACCCCCTGAAACAGGGCGGAAAGCTGTTGCTGCAGCAGGGCGTGACGGTCTTCGGGGGCAAGCCCCCGGGTATCGGCGCATGCGAACATGGAGAGAGCTCCTTTCTTTGGTGAAATGCCGTTTTGTTACTTTTCCACGCGGACATAGCGCACATCCAATATGTCTTGTCCGCCGATCCTGTAGGCCACGGTGTCCGAAGTGACCTTGAAGCCATGGCGGGCATAGAAGCGGGCGGCGCGCTGGTTGCCCTGCAGCATCCACAGATAAAAGCGCGTAAAGCCCTGCTCACGCAGTTTTGCCAGCGTTTCCTCCAGCAGCAGCCCGCCATAGCCCCGTCCCATCCAGTCAGGCGCCAGGTAGATGGATACGATTTCCCCCCAGTCGCCGTGATCCTCATCCCGGCCGCGGCCATAGCAGGCGCAGCCCAGGGGCAGCTTGTCCTCATAGATCAGCAGCGCCTCCAACCGTCCGCTGGAGAGCCAGGAGCTGATGGAGGGCACCCAATAATCGTCGGGAAGCCGGTCCAGATAATCCTGGCTGATCAGCTCCCGGTAGCTTTTGCGCCAGCTGGAAGCATAAATGTGGCTGATGAGCCCGGCGTCCTCCGCCGTGCCTGCGCGAAAATGAACCATCTTTTTCACGCTCCTTTCCTTCAGTCAGTGCTCATTATGCGCCCAGGCTTGGCGCCTGTCAAGCCCGGGAAGCGGCGGAACGCAACGCGGTGATTGATTTCGCTCGGTCCCCATGGTATAATTTTGCAAAACGGGCAAGGAGGTTGGAAACCATGCGGCGGGCGCTACTGTGGTTGCTGCTGTTTCTGCTGCCCGTTTTTGCCCGCGCGCAGGAGCTCCCGCGGATTGAAGCGGAAAAGATGCCTGTGGACGACGCGCCGCCCGGCGTTTATGCGTATACGCTGACGGTGCGCAACCAGGGGGAGCGTCCGCTGGAGCGCATCTTTGTGGAGGAAAGCGGCGCAATGGGCGATACTGTCCTGCCAGCGGGCGCCTTCGTCAGCTTTTCAGGGGCGGACGTGCTGCTCAATCAGAACGGAACGGCCACCATACTGCGCCTGGAACCAGGCCAGGAGGCTTCGCTTCGCTATGAAAGCCGGCTGGATGCTCCTGTAGATACGGTGCAAACCCATTGCGCGCTGTCCGCCATGTATGCAGATGCGTCCGGCAAGGAATATCTGCTGCTGGCCTCGGCGGATCAGCGGGTAACGCTGGCTCCGGCCGCGGCCCAGGAGACCGAAACCCCAGGGGGTGGGGTGCTTGCCATCGCCTTGGAGCATGTGGACATTGCAGACGCCGCTCCTGGCGCGACCATCGAAAATACCGTCACGCTGCACAATGTGGGGACGGGCGCGCTGTCGGGTATTCTGCTTCGGATGGATACCCTGCGCGGCTCCCAGGGCAAGATGATTTCAGGCGCGTGGCTGGATACCGCCGGCTGGATCCAGCGCCCGGACGGCGCGCTGGAACAGCCCCAGGGGGAAACGCTTTTGCCAGGTGAAAGCATGGTCTTTCGATGTTGCTGGACGCTTCCGGAGGATGCCGCCACGGAGGCGGAGGGCTCCGTCAGCGCCTGGGTCCAGACCGGCGCGGAGGCCCGGCAGGATGTCTGCGCGGTGTTTCACTTGACCCAATCCCACGCGCCGTGGACCTTGCAGCTAACGCCGGAGGTGTCGCTCAGCCTGACCGATTGCCTGTGGATTGGGTTTACGCTGTTGCTTTGCGCGCTGATGGCGGCTTTTTTCCGGCCGGGACGCTTTCGCGCGCACCAGCGCTCTTCGCGCAGGACTGGCCCAGGCGCGGATCCCACCGCACCGGCATAGGATGAAAATGCAATCAGGATAGAGGAGGCAGGGGAGCGCCAAGGTTCCCCGATTCATGATGTTCAAACAGCTCAAGGAGGATATGGCGGCCATTATGGCCCGGGACCCGGCGGCAAAGTCCAAGCTGGAGGTGCTGTTGTGCTATCCGGGGCTGCGGGCCGTGCGGGCCCACCGCCGGGCGCACCGGCTGTATGAGAAGGGGCATGTGGTGCTTGCCCGCTGGATCTCCCAGCGCTCCAGGCACCGCACAGGAATCGAAATCCACCCCGGCGCGGTGATCGGCAAGGGATTTTTCATTGACCATGGAGATGGGGTGGTCATTGGCGAGACCACCATCATTGGCGACAATGTGACCATTTATCAAGGCGTTACCCTGGGGGGCACGGGCAAGGAAACCGGCAAACGCCACCCCACCATCGGCAACGGCGTTACCATTGGCTCGGGGGCGAAGGTGTTGGGCCCCATCACCATTGGGGACGGCAGCAAGGTGGGCGCAGGGAGCATCGTGCTCAAGGACGTGCCGCCCGGCTGCACCGTGGTGGGCAACCCGGGCCGGGTGGTGAAAAAGAAGCAGCCCCAGCCCCCGGACGGCGTGGACCTGGACCAGATTCATCTGCCCGATCCCATGCTGGACAAGATGCAGGACCTATATACGCGCATGATGCACCTGGAGCAATGCCTGGCGCAGCGCGCCAAGGAGCTGGGCTGCGCCGGCTGCGACGGCAAATGCGCCCTAGAAGAAGATTTGCACCGCAAACAGGAAGAGACGGAGGAGCTATAATATGCAAATTTACAACAGTCAATCCCGGCGGAAGGAAACGTTCGTACCCCTGCATGAGGGCAAGGTGGGCATTTACGCCTGCGGCCCCACGGTATACAATTACTTTCACATTGGCAACGCCCGGCCCTTCATCACCTTTGACGTGCTCCGGCGTTACCTGGAGCATAAGGGTTACGACGTGACCTTTGTGCAGAATTTCACCGACATTGATGATAAGATGATCAAGCGCGCCAATGAGGAAGGCATCACCGTGAAGGAACTGGGGGAGCGCTTTATCGCCGAGTATTTCAAGGATGCCCAGGCTCTGGGCATCCGCCCGGCCACGGTGCACCCCAAGGCCACGGAGCACATTGCCCAGATCATTGCTCTGGTGCAGCGGCTCATCGATAACGGCCATGCCTATGCGGTGAATGGGGACGTGTATTACCGCGTCTCCTCCTTCCCCGGCTATGGCAAGCTGTCGGGACAGAGCGTGGAGGACCGGGAGATGGGCGCCTCCGAGCGCCTGGATGTGGAGACGGACAAGGAGAGCCCCGCCGATTTTGCCCTGTGGAAGGCGCAGAAGCCCGGCGAGCCCGCCTGGGAAAGCCCCTGGGGTCCCGGACGGCCGGGCTGGCACATCGAGTGCTCGGCCATGTCCATGGCCTATCTGGGGGAGACCTTCGACATTCACTGCGGCGGCAAGGACCTGCTCTTCCCGCACCACGAGAACGAAATCGCCCAGTCCGAAGGCGCTACGGGCAAACCCTACGTCCGCTACTGGATGCATAACGGATTCATCAACGTGGATAACGAGAAAATGAGCAAGTCCAAGGGCAACTTCTGTACCGTGCGGGATATCGCCAAGGAGTATAGCCTGGAGGCGGTGCGGCTGTTCATGCTTTCCGCCCACTATCGCAGCCCCATTAATTTCAGCCGCGACCAGATCGAGGCGGCCAACGCATCCCTCACCCGGCTGTACACCGCCCGGGATCAGCTGAGCTTCCTGCTGAAAAACGCCCAGGACAAGCCGCTGAGCCAGGAGGAAAACGCGCTGCTGGAGCGCCTGGGGACCTATGAGCAGCGCTTCGACGCGGCCATGGACGACGACCTGAACACGGCCGACGCCATCGGCGCGATCTTTGAGCTGGTGAAGGACGCCAATGTTTCCCTGAACGCGGAGAGCAGCCGTCAGGCGGTACAGGCAGCCCTGGACAGGCTCACCGGGCTGTGCGATATCCTGGGGCTCATGCAAAAGAAGGAGGACGGCCTGCCCGCGGAGATCCAGCAGATGGTGGACGAGCGCGCCCAGGCCCGGAAGGAGAAGAACTGGAAGCGCAGCGACGAGCTTCGGGACGCCATCAAGGCGGCGGGCTATGTGCTGGAGGACACGCCCCAGGGCCAAAAGGTCCGCCGGAGCGTGTAAGCAACCATGGCGCAGGCGAAGGGACGGCGCTGGGAACGGGTTCGCCAGGTCATTGGCACGCTATGCCTGTGCCTGGCGGGCCTTGCGCTGCTCTTTCCCGTGGTGGTTACGCCGCGGACGGAGCAGCAAGCGGACGTATACACGATTTCCGGGCGCACGGGCACGCCTTTGCCCACGGTGGTTCCCGGAGAAATAAACGTCAACACCGCCGACCTGGAAACGCTGATGACCCTGCCGGGGGTGGGCGAAGTGATCGGCCAACGGATTATCGAGACACGGGAGGCAGTGGGCCGATTTTTCTACCCGGAGGACCTGCTGCTGGTGCCCGGCATTGGCGAAAAGCGCCTGGAGGCGCTGCGAAGCCTGATTTGCTTTGACTGAACGAAGAAGGAGGGAGCCCATGGCCTATCAAGCCCTGTACCGTCAGTGGCGGCCGCAGACCTTCAGCGCCATGGTGGGGCAGGAGGCGGTGATCGCCACCCTGCGCAACCAGGTCATGACGGGGCGCATCGCCCACGCCTACCTGTTTTGCGGATCGAGGGGGACAGGCAAAACTTCCACCGCCAAGATCATGGCCCGGGCCATCAACTGCCTTTCTCCGGTGGAGGGGGATCCCTGCGGGCAGTGCGAGAGTTGCCTGCGCCTGGCGGGAGAAAACAGCCTGGACGTGCTGGAGATTGACGCGGCCAGCAACAACGGCGTGGACGAGATCCGCGACCTGCGGGAATCGGTGAAGTATCCGCCCCAGTATGGGCGCTACAAGGTCTATATCATCGACGAGGTGCACATGCTGTCCGCCTCGGCGTTCAACGCGCTGCTGAAAACCCTGGAGGAGCCGCCGGCGCACGCGGTGTTCATCCTGGCAACCACCGAGCCTCAGCGCTTGCCCGCCACGATTCTTTCCCGCTGCCAGCGCTTTGACTTTGGACGCATCCCCGTCCAGCAGATTGTGGGACGGCTGGACGAGGCGGTTCGCGGCGCGGGGGGAACGGCTTCCGCGCAGGCGCTGCATCTGATCGCCAGGGCGGCGGAGGGCGGCATGCGCGACGCCCTGTCCATTCTGGACATGTGTCTGGGCTATCACAGCGAGGTAACGGAAGCCCTGGTCCGGGACGTGCTGGGTACCACGGACCGGGCGTTCCTCTTCCGCTTTGGCGAGGCGCTGCAGGCCGGTGATGTGAAAGCAGCCATGGGCATGATCGACGAGCTCATGCGCGGCGGCCGGGAACCGGTGGTGTTTTCCAGGGATGTTTCCCAGCACCTGCGCGCGCTGCTCATGGCGCAGAGCTGCGGGGATGAGCTGGCTGGGCTGCTGGAGCTGACGCCGGAGGATGCGGAGGAATACCGCCGCCAGGCGCAAGGCTTCAGCGACCAGCGGCTGCTGCGCATGCTGGAGCTGTTCATGGCGGTGGAGACGGAGATGCGCTGGGCTTCTTCCCCGCGCATTGCTCTGGAGGCCGCCGCCATGAAGGCGTGCCTGAAAACCAAGGAGGCGGACGCCGCGGCGCTCAATGAGCGCATTACGGAGTTGGAGAAACAGCTGGCGGCGCTGACGGAGCAAATACGAAACGGCAATTTTGCGCCGGCAAAGGCGGAGAAGCGGAGCGCCGCGCCCAAGGCCGCGCTGACGGCGCCCAAAGCGTCCACCGCTGCTCCTGCGCCGCTGACACCCACCGGAAAAACACCCGGCGAGGCATGGAAGGCCATGATGGACGCCCTGAAGCGCAGCGACCCGGCCACCTACAGCTTTCTGACCATGGGGCGCTTTGCTGGCTGCGAAGGGGATGTCTATCGCTGGTATGCCAAGCCCGGATTGGACTTTTACGTGGGCACGCTCAACGCCCCGGCCAAGCAGAGCGCAATCACCGCCGCGTTGAGTCAGGCGCTGGGGATGGCGGTACGCTTTCAGGCCAGCCCCGAGCCCTCGGCGACCTCTCCCGACGCGGTCGAGGCGGAGCATTCCCTGCTGGCGGAGCTGAAGGAATCTTTCGGCGGCGAGAACGTCACCGTACAGGAGCAGGAAAAATGACGGAAGCTGCGCTTCGCGGTTTGTTCGCTGGCATGCCGGGGCTGCATGGCCTGGCGGAAGCGGCGCTTTCCGGCTGGCACGGCTGCGTGCAGCCGGTGGGAGAAGGCGCGCTGCTGTCCGTGGGGGATTTTATTCTCTGCGGGGGCGCGCCGGGCCCGGCGGGGGAGGATGCGCTGACACGTTTGATTGCGGCCCAGCCGCGGGAATGGTTGATCTACGCTCCGGGGCCATGGGAATGCCTGATACGGGAGCGGATGGGGTTTCGCCCGGTAACGCGGTATGGCTTTCGCCCCCTTGCGCCGGGAACGGCGGGAAATTTGACGCGCTGGGAGCGTCTGCCGGCGGGGTATACCATGGGACTCATGGAGCGCAGGGATGCGGAGGCCTGCCTGCAGGCGGCGTGGTCCAGGGACTTTGTCCGGGAGCATGGCTCGGCGGACAATTTTATGGCCAGGGGGTTAGGCGTAATGATCCGGGACGCATGCGGGCAACCCGTGGCAGGGGCCAGCGCGTACGTGTCCTGGCCGGCAGGGCTGGAGGTGCAGCTGCAAACCCGGGAGGACGCGCAAGGGCTTGGCCTTGCCACCGCCGCCGCGGCGCGGCTGCTGCGGGCCGCCGGGGAGCGCGGACGCGCGGTCTGCTGGGATGCCGCAAACATCCCCTCGGCGCGAATCGCCGCAAGGCTTGGCTTTGCGCCCACCGCGCAGTATACGGCATGGGCGCTGACATGGCCTTGCAAAAAGGAACAAAAAGAAAAGTAGCCAAAATACGGATCGTTGTGTTATAATCAATATAACCAAGATAACTCAACACGGAAAGCGAGGTAAGAAAGATGATCGATACCGTGATTACCGTAGGACGTCAGTATGGTTCCGGCGGACGTTTTGTGGCAAGGAAACTTGCCGAGAGGCTGGGGATTCCCTATTATGACAAGGAGCTGCTGACCCTTGCGGCCAAGGAAAGCGGCATCTGTGAGGAGATGTTCGAGGATCACGACGAGAAGCCCACGCGCTCGCTGCTTTTCTCGCTGGTTACGGGTATGCAGATGCGGGGCGACGCTGGCAGCGTTTATATGGACATGCCCCTGAACCATAAGATTTTCCTGGCCCAGTTCGACACCATCCGCAATGTGGCGGCCAAGGGCCCCTGCGTTATCGTGGGCCGCTGCGCCGATTATGTGCTGCGGGACCAGAAGAACGTGGTCAGCGTGTTTATCAAGGCGGACATGGAGGAGCGCAAGGCCCGCGCGGTCAAGTACTACAATGTGGAGAGCGCCAAGGCGGAGGAAGTGATCCGCAAGGCGGATAAACAGCGCGCCAGCTACTACAATTACTACGCCACCGCCACCTGGGGCGCGGTGGAGAATTACGACCTGTGCGTGGATTCCGGCGCGGTGGGCGTGGACGGCGCTGTAGAAACCATCATTCACTTTGTGGAGCTTCAGGAGAAGTTCCGCCGGGAAAAGAAATGATGCGGCGGCTGTTGGCTCTGCTCTGCTGCTTGCTGCTGATGGCGTCCGCCGCCCAGGCGGCTATTGACTGGCCTGTGCTGACCACGCAGGGCCAGCAGGCGGCGCAGGCGTATATCAACCAGGTGAATGCCAACCTGACCGCCCTGGGGGCCGCGAACATCAACAGCCTGTTTGAATGTTATCCGGTGATCATGACCTTTGGGGTTACGGCGCTGGAAAACGCGGATACGCCGGAGGGCGTGGAGCTGTCGTTTTCCCTGCAGGATCAGTGCATGGTTTCGTTGACGGTGCGCAGCATGGATCCGGAGACCTTTCCGGCGCTGGTGGGCAGTTGCCTCCAGGCGGCTGACCCCAACAGGACGCTGGAGGATGCCGTCGCCGAGGTATCGGCCAAGATCCAGCCGGCGCTGCAAAGTCCTGGCAACTCCTTTGAGGATGAGATGGGGGAGATGGACTGGTACCAGGGGGATACCCTGCGGGTTTACTATGCCTACCGCCCCAACGAGTATGCCGATAACAACAACTGGTTGCAGGCCGTGCTGATTTTCCCCTTCACTGGCACGCCCACGGCGCAGCCCACCTTTGAGCCCACGCCTACTCCTTCGCCCATCCCGGATGAGGAAGTGACTCCCACGCCCCGGCTGCTGGAGTTTTCGCCGCCGCCGGACGGCGTCTCATAAGCGTTCAATAATTTGAAGGCTCACCTCAAATCGAGGCGAGCCCCAGCGTGTCGAAAAAGTGGGTGAACCCACTTTTTCGAGGAAGCAACTTCGGCCAACCAGAGGTCGTCCGAAGTTGTAAGGAATTGATTTTGCAAGCAAAATCAACGACCCGCGAAGCCGGCAAAGCCGGCTTACACGAATG
>DBFBGQ010000070.1:0-46968 GCA_048201975.1 Candidatus Egerieenecus sp.
CCAGGGCGGTGCCCAGGTACGCAGCCTCCAGGTCGTGGGTGGCCAGGGCGTTGCCGGCCAGCACCGCATGCACATACCCTTTTTCAATCAGCGCGGAAAAAGCCCGCCGGGCGTCGTGGTCAAAGGCGAAGGCCGGGCCCATGACCCATACAATGCGCCCGTGGTCGCGCTCGTGGCGCAGCAGTTCGTACAGCTCGTCATAGTCCCGGGAGAATGCCGTTTCCCGGGAGCGGCCCTGGCGGAAGGCGAACACATCCCCCCCGCTCCGGCGCTCCCCAAATCCATCGGGATGGACCAATATGCCTTCTTCTCCATGTTCGGTGCGGCCCATGGCCACCAGGTCGCCCACCTTCAGCAGGCGAAATTCCCGTACCGCTATGTGGCCGGCTTCCAGCACCGCCACGCAATCCATCCGGCTTTCCTCCGCCAGCAGCCACGTTTCGCCCACATGGAAGTATTCAGGAAATATGCTCATGGCATGGTAGCCCGCGGGGGCCACACCGTCCTGGGGCGCGGGCAGGAAGACCGCCTGAGGCGCGCCGCTCAGGGGCGCTTGGGTGAAGTCCGGCGCGGTATAAGGCCGCAGGGCAAAGGGCATGAACATCGCCTGCCTTTCTTGATGGATGTCTTTCATGGGTGTATTTCGTTTCTTCGCTACCTCTATCATAGCACATGCCGGCCAAAAGGCAAGGCCCCCGGCGTTTAACTCCGCCCCTTTTCCCACCGCAGGGGACGCAGCGCGCTGGGCTGGGACTGCCCCAGGGGAAAGAACGCGATGCGCTGATCCTCCGTGAGCGCCACGGTGCCGGTGCTGCCGCGCACCGCGCGACGGTCCAGCAGCAGCTCCACCAGGCGGGGGGTGAGCTCCGGGCCGCCGCCGCGGATGAGCGCGTCCTTCCACAGGGTAAAGCGGCATCCCTCCGCCAGCCGGGAGCAGAAGAAGCTCCGCGGGCCTTCCAGCACCTTTCCCTGACCGCACAGCGGACAGCGGACGTTTTCCACTTCCTTGCCCTGGGAAATCATGCGCTGGTTTTGCTGAACCCGGAACTTTTTTTGCCGGGGGTCCTCGGGAAATTGCGCGGGCTTTCTGTTCTCCCGGGCATAGCGCACCAAAAACGCGCTGAGCTTTCGGATGCCCTCCATGAACCGGGCCGGGTCCTGCTTGCCGGTGGTGATCTCATCCAGTGCCTTCTCCCAGCGGCCGGTGGTTTCCGGGGAAGCGATCTCCGCGGGCATGATGCCAATCAGAGCGACGCCCTTGGGGGTGGCCAAGAGCGTTTTGCCCTTGCGCTGGACGTAGCCCACCTGCACCAGCCGCTCAATAATGGCCGCCCGGGTGGCGGGGGTGCCGATGCCGCTGCCCCGCATCTGCTCGCGGATGGCTTCGTCCTCGGACTCCCTGCCGGCGTTCTCCATGGCGGAAAGCAGGCTGGCGTCCGTATGCTGGGCGGGGGGCTTGGTCATGTCCTCTTTGATTTCCGCCTTGCTCACGGTGCGGGTATCCCCCGCCTGCAGGGGCGGCAGGGCTTTTTCTTCCGCCTCCTCCTTGCTCTTGCGCTTGCGGGGCATCACCGCCAGGGGCTGCACGTCCCGCCAGCCGTTTTGCAGCACCACCCGGCCGTTGGTGCGGAAGGTGTGCGCCCCCACCTGGGTGATAACCCGGGTGGCGTCGTATTCGCAGGGCGGGTAAAAAGCCGCCAGCATTCGCCGGACCACCAGGTCCCACAGCTGCCGCTCCTCGGGGGACATCCTGTTCAGGTCGGCCCGGCGGTTGGTGGGCAACAGCGCGTGATGGTCTGTGACCTTGTCTGCGTCAAAGACCCGCTTGGTTACGGGGAGCTTGCCCTGGGGCATCGCCCCGGCAACCAGGGCTTGATAGCTTTCCGGGAGCAGGCGCATGGCCTGCTGCACCCGGGGAATCATGTCCTGGGGCAGGTACCGGCTGTCCGTGCGGGGATAGGTGAGCGCCTTGTGGGTTTCATAGAGGCTCTGGGCCAGCTTGAGGGTTTTTTCAGCGGTGAAGTTCAGGTAGCGGTTGGCGTCCCGCTGCAGGCTGGTGAGGTCGTAGAGCTGGGGCGGGGGCTCCCGCTTGCGGGCGGTTTCCGCGGAGACCACCCGGCCCGTTTGCCCCTGCACCTCTCCGGCGATGGCCTGGGCGCGGGCCTTGTCGGCAATATGGGTATCCGGGTCCAGCCCCTCCTGGAACCATACGCCCTCATAGTCCCCGAAGGATGCCGTCAGGGTACAGAAGCCCTCCGGCCGGAAAGCCTCGATTTCTTGCCGCCGCTTGACCAGAATGGCCAGGGTGGGCGTTTGCACCCGCCCCACGGAGAGCAGCGTGTCATAGCGCAGGGTAAAGGCGCGGGTGGCGTTCATGCCCACCAGCCAATCCGCCTGGGAGCGGCACACCGCGCTGCGGTAAAGCCCGTCGTATTCCTCCCCAGGGCGGATGTTCTGGAAGCCCTCGCGGATGGCCTCGTCGGTCATGGAGCTGATCCACAGCCGGCTCACGGGCTTGCGGCAGCCGCATTTTTCATAAATGTAGCGAAAAATCAGCTCCCCCTCCCGCCCAGCGTCCGTGGCGCAGATCACCCGATCGGTCTCCCCGCCGTTCATCAGCGCGGAGACCGTGGCGTATTGCTCTTTGGTGGGGGCGAGCACCTTCAAGGGGATGGCGTCAGGCAGTATGGGCAGGGTCTGGTAGCTCCAGCGCTTATATTGCTCGTCCAGCTCGTCGGGCTCGCACAGGCTCACCAAGTGGCCGATGGCCCAGGTAACAATGTAGGTTTCACCGATGAGGCAGCCTTTCCCGCGCTCCCGGCAGCCCAGCACCCGGGCAAGATCCTTGCCCACGCTGGGTTTTTCCGCCACCACCAGGGTCTTCGGCATGGTCCCACCTCCTGTGCCACTGATTGTAACATGAATGGTGCGCAAACGCAAACAAAGCCGCCCTTCCCGTTGCCGGGAGGGCGGCCAGGGCGTTGATAACGTGTGCTGCGACGGGGTGGCGATCAGTCCGCCAGGGTGTAGACCAGCGTCACCTGCGCGGAGACGGTCAGGTCGTTGGCGAGGATGGTGGTTCCGCCGGCGGCGGTGGCGTCATATTTCAGCGTTACGCCGCCGTTTCCGCCATAGGCGTTTTCTGTGACGGAGACCAGATCGCCCAGGCTCTGGCCGCAGGCCTGGGCCAGCAGCTCCGCCTTGCGCCGGCCTTCCGCCACCGCGGCCTGCAGGGCCTGATTGGCGGCGTCAGCCGACTGGCTGGAGAGGAAGTTGATGCCGAATGCCTCGTTGGCCCCGGCGGCCACGCCCGCATCCAGCACGGCGCCCACCTGGTTCACGTCCCGTATGGTGACGTGCAGGCGGTTCTCCACCTGATAGCCGGTGACGGTTTGGCTTTCGCCCAGCTTGCCGTATTGATAGTCATATACGGGGGAGATGGAGAAGTTTTCGGTGACGATGTCCTCGGCGGAAATACCGATGTCGTGAAGCGCCTGGATCACCGCATCCAGGGTGGCGCTGTTGGTAGCGTTGGCCTCGGTGACGGATTCGGTCAGGGTGGAAACGCCCAGGGTCAGCTCCGCATAATCCGCGGGGACGATGACCTGCGCCTCGCCGGTGACGGTGAGGGTGGCAGGGGTTGCCGCAGGCTCGGCTTCCGCCAGGGCGCCGCCCAGGCAGAGGGTCAGGCAGAGGGTCAGCAAAAGGCATAGGAAGTTTTTCATAATGTGTTCAGCTCCTTTCAATGAGACTTTCTTCTGTGGAAGATCAGGTGCATTAGCGCGGCGATCACGCCCACCGCAGCCAGATAGGGCAGGGCGGCGCTGAGGAATACCAGCATGTCCTTGCAGAATCCCCAGAAGGTTTCCCAACCGGTGGCCAGGCCGGCCCGCAGACGCTCGCTCAGGGTCAGGTCACGGCTGGTTACCGCGTCTGCATTGCTCTCCTCCCGCAGGGAGATATCCACCGTGGCGTAGGAAACCTGCTGGTCGGTGGCGTTCAGCTGGCTTTGCAGGCTGTCCAGGGTGTATTGCGTGTCCGCGATGGCGCTCTCCAGCTCCAGCAGCTCCGATAGGGTGGCCGTTTCGCTCATCAGGTCCTGCAGGCGCTCCATTTTGGCCTGCTGGGTGGCCAGGCGCGCCGCCGTATCCTGGTAGGTTGCGGTGACGTCCTCGGCGGTCTCCGTCTGGCTGATGACGCGCCCCAGGCCGTCCGCGCCCTGGAGAAACTCCTCCAGCTTTTCTTCGGGAATGCGCAGGGTCAGGCTGGCCCTGCGGCTGGCCTGGGCGGCGTCGCCGCTAACGGAAATATAGCTGACCCAGCCGCCGGCCTCCTGGCACAGGTCCTGCAGGGCGTCCAGATCGTCGGCGAAGGCGCCGCTGCCCAGGGAGAGGGATACCGTGCGGATGATCTTGGCCTCCTCCTGCGCCGCGCCGTTGTCCGCGGCGTAGCTGTAGCTCCCCGCGCTGCTGGAGCGGGAGGCGTATTCCTCCGGCGCGGCGGTATCCATCATGGCGAAATTCGCGCCGTTGACGCCATAGCCCGTTCCGCCGGAGGTTTCGCCGCTCTCCGATACCTGGGTGACGGGGGTTGAAGTGGCGGAGAGCTGGTCCCGGGTGAGAAGCGTTCCGCCCACCAGGAATACCGCCGCTGCCGCCAGAGATAGTATGCGCGCGGCGCTTCTGCTGCGCCGCTTGGGGGTTTCGGATGCTTGCCGCATGGTTGCCGCCTCCTGTTCCACCAGTTGCATCCAGCCCTGGCGGAAGCCTTCCGGCAGGGGAAGCTCTTCCTGGGCCAGGGCCTCCAGATCGTTTTGCAGGAGATCGGCCCCGCTGCGCCGCCGGGCACAGGCTTTGCAGCTTTCCTCATGTTCCCGCAGGCGTGCCGCTTCCTCCGGGGTGATGGCGTCCTCCCACAGCTTCTTCAGGAGAGCCTCATGCTGTTCGCAGTTCATTTCATCGCCCTCCCTTCACCTGGTTGGACGCACGGGGACGGCAAAGGTTCCGCCCCAGGTCCGCAAATTTTTCCGATTTTTTCCCTGGCGCGGTTGACGCGGCTTTTGACCGTGCCCACCGCGGTTTCCAATTGCTGCGCCGCTTCCTCGTAGGAGAGCTCCTCCAGCACCACCAGGGTAAAGGCCAGGCGCTGCTCCTCCGGCAGCTGGGCGATGGTCCGGCGCAGCAGGGCCATGCGCTCCTTTTTTTCCAGGGCTTCATAGGGGCCGTCGGAGGGTGCAACGGGTCCGAAGCCCTCGTCCATCAGCGCCTCCAGGGATTGGGCCGCCCGCAGCTTGCGCCGGCGCAGGGCGTCCAGGCATACGCTGACGCACAGGCGGTGCAGCCAGCTTTCCAGCGCGCAGTCCCCGCGGAAATCCCGCAGGGTGCGGAAGGCCTTGAGCAGAGCCTCCTGCGCGCAATCGCGGGCGTCCTCCCCCGGGCCGAGCACGTGCACGCAGGTGCGGTATACCCGGCCCTCCAGGGGAGCAAAAAGCGCCTCAAAGGCTGCCGGGTCGCCTTTTTGCGCGCGTTTCAGGGTCAATGCATCCACTTGCTGGGATCACCTCCACCGTTTCTGCTTAGCCAACGCGGCAGCCTGCCATTTCCCTCCCATGAAAAACAAGGGAAGAACAATTCGCCGCCTTGACAGTCTTTCCATGCATATGCTATCATACGTTCAATCAAATATCCACTGCAAATGCTTTTGACGGAGACACACGGTTTTCCTCCTCTGCGCTCAGAGATCCGGCGGTTGGTGCAAGCCGGAGGCACGGGGAACGCCGCATCCCTCCCGAGCAGCCCGCGTGAAAGGCGCTCTTCCGGCGCTTAGTAAGGCGGGACGGCGCCGCGTGATAGGCTAGGGCTTGTTGGAGCCGACGGAATGCGCGAAGCGACGTCCTTCGCAGCGCCATTTGCTTTGTAACACGCCCTGCGCCTCGGTATTTGAGGAAGCAGGTTTTTTTCTGCCCTTTTGACAGACAAGGAGGTCAACCATGAATCAGATTCAGCTCATCGCCCTGCGAATTTGCGACCTGCGGGACATTTCCGGCATGACCCAGGCGCAGGTGGCCGAGAAATCCGGCATGACCCTGGAGGAATATGCCGCCTATGAAAGCGGCACCAAGGACTTTTCCTTCTCCCATCTGTTTAACATTGCCGAGACCCTGGGGGTGGATATTTCCGACCTGCTCACCGGGGAGAGCCCCAAGCTCCGGGGCTATGTGCTCACCCGCTCCGGGCAGGGGCTGGCCTTTGACCGACGCAAGCAGTACCACTACCAGCACCTGGCCTACAACTTTGCCCACAAGCTGGCCGAGCCCTTCATCGTCACCGTGGAGCAGGACGCTCCGGGCACAGTGAAGCAGGCCCACAGCCACGAGGGCCAGGAGTTCGACTACGTGCTGGAAGGCTATCTGAAAATCATCCTGGGGGGCAACGAGCTGCTCTTGAGCCCCGGGGACAGCCTGTACTACGATTCCTCCCTGCCCCACGCCATGTATGCCGTGGAAGGGGACTGCCGCTTCATCGCGGTGGTCATCAAGGAGGACGCCAAGGAGTAACCCCGCATCATACTAGATCAGGAAAAGAGGTCCTTGCTATGCAGCCGCTATATCATGAATATATGGACGTTCAGGGCGACTTTATCAACTATGAGGATTTCAACAAGAATTTCCGCCTGAAGCGCCCCGATTCCTTCAACTTTGCTTACGACGTGGTGGATCGCCTGGGCCGGGAGGACCCGGAGCGCCCCGCCCTGCTGTGGACGGACCCGGAAGGGGATGTGGTTCGCTACGATTTCCGGCGGATGATGCTGGATTCCAACCGCGCGGCCAACTACTTTGCCTCCATCGGCGTGAAAAAGGGCGACGCGGTGATGCTGATCCTCAAGCGGCACCATGAGTTCTGGCCCATCATCATCGCCCTGCACAAAATCGGGGCCATCACCATCCCGGCCACCCACCTGCTCACCGCCAAGGACATCCGCTACCGGGTTCAGGCGGCGGACGTGACCACCATCGTCTGCACGGAGCACACCACCTGCGTGGCCGACGCCGTGGAGGAGGCCGCTCCCGATTGCCCCACGCTGAAAAACAAGGTGCTGGTGCGCACCACACGCCCCGGCTGGCTGAGCTACGACGCGGGCTTTGCCGCCGCCTCCGACGCATGGGAAAAACCCACCGGCGTCGCCTACCCCCAAAATGAGGATATCATGCTCCTCTACTTCACTTCCGGCACCACGGGCATGCCAAAAATGGTCACGCACAATTATTACTATCCCCTGGGGCATATCCTCACGGCGGTGTACTGGTTGCAGGTGGAGGACGGCGGGCTGCATTTGACCGTTTCGGAAACCGGATGGGCCAAGTCCGTGTGGGGCAAGCTCTACGGCCAGTGGCTGGGCGGCAGCTGCGTCTTCGTCTATGACTTTGACAAGTTCAAGGCCGCGGAGCTGCTGGGGATGATCGAAAAATTCCACATCACCACCTACTGCTCTCCGCCCACCATGTACCGCTACATGCTTCAGGAGGATTTTTCCAAGTATGACCTGAGCAGCCTGAAGCACTGCTCCGTGGCCGGGGAGCCGCTGAATCCCGACATGGCCGAGGAATGGAAAAAGCGCACGGGCATCGAGCTGCGGGAGGCCTTCGGCCAGACGGAGCTGGTGGTGACCCTGGCCACCTTCCCCTGGATGAAGGTGTGCCCAGGCTCCATGGGCAAGCCTGCGCCGGTGTTTGATGTGGACCTGATCGATGAGGAGGGCAATTCCTGCCCCCCCGGCGTCAGCGGAGAAATCGTCATTCGCACCCATCATGGCGCGCCCATCGGCATGTTCTCGGGCTACTACCGCAACCAGGACATGACCGACGACGTGTGGGACGGGAAAATCTACCACACCAAGGATATCGCCTGGCGGGATGAGTGGGGGTATTACTGGTATGTGGGCCGCGCGGACGACGTGATCAAGTCCAGCGGCTACCGGATCGGGCCCTTCGAGGTGGAGAGCGCGCTGCTGGAGCATCCGGCGGTGCTGGAGACGGCCATCACCGGCGTGCCGGATCCCCTGCGGGGGCAGGTGGTGAAGGCCACCATCGTCCTCAAGCCCGGATATGAACCTTCCGACGCGCTGAAGAAGGAATTGCAGGACCATGTGAAGCACCTCACCGCCCCCTACAAGTATCCCCGGGTGGTGGAGTTTGTGGACGCCCTGCCCAAGACCATTTCCGGCAAGATCCGCCGCACCGAGCTCCGCGCACGGGATGCGGCCAAGTAAGCTCCCCCTGACACGGACGGCATAAGGAGGCGAGACCATGGAGTTCATTCCCGTGACCTTTCCGCTGAAGGATGGACGGGAAGCCGTGCTCAGCGTTCCCACCGCGGATGACGCGGCGGAAATGGTGGCGTATCTGCGGGATATCGCCCAAGAGACGGAATTCACCATCGCGTATCCCGAGGAGCGGCAGGCCATGACCACGGAACAGGAGGCAGCGCTCCTGCAATCCAAGCGGGAGGACCCCAACGCCCTGATGCTCATGTGCCGGGTGGAAGGCCGCCTGGCAGGCAACTGCGAGGTGACCTTCGGCGGACGGATCAAGGTGTCGCACCGGGGTACCGTCGCCATTGCCCTGCGCCGGGAATTTTGGGGGCTGGGCATCGGCACGGCCATGTTTCGGGAGATGATTGCCCTGGCCCGCCGGCGGCCGGGCGTATTGCAGCTGGAGCTGGACTTCATCAAGGGGAACCAGCGGGCGCGGGCCCTGTATGAGAAAATGGGCTTTCGCATCGTGGGCGTCAAGCCGGACGCGCTGCGGCTGAAAAGCGGCCGGCTCTGCAACGAATACGCCATGATGCTCAAGCTGTGATACGGCCCGCTTTTCGCACAGCCGTTGGTGAAGCGCAGGCGGGATCCGTTTTCCATCCAAAAGCCCGGGCAGGAAGCGTGCAGCTTCTTGTCCGGGCTTTTTTGCGCCGAGCGCTGTGCATTTCTCTGCCCTTGCCGTTTAGGTTGCGCGCGCCGCGCAGTAGATTTCCTCCACAATGCTTTCGAAGGATTGCTCCGCGGTGATGGGGGTTTCATGCAGCAGCTCCGAGTAATCCCGCTCACGCCACCACCGGCGCATGGCCTCCTCGCCGAATTCATGGCAGTTCGCTTTGGTTTGATGCCGCTTCAGCGTTTCCTCAAAGGGCAGATCAAAATAATAGGCGTGAATTTGCGCGCCGTACAGCGCGCCGGCCAGCGCGAACAGCGGACGGTACCAATCCGCATACAGGATTCCCTCCAGGATTACCACTTCGCTGTGCTGATGGCCATAGGCCAGCATCGCCTCCAGAAGGGGCAAAGCCGGCGTGTCTTTTCCATCCTTGACCTTGAGGATATCCCGCCGGATGACATCCTGGGAAATCAGCATGGTGTTGCTGCCGAATCGAGCCTGCAACGCCTTGGCAACGGAGGTTTTTCCGCTTCCCGAATTGCCCCGAAGAATGATCAGCCGACCCATTGCGCTTCCTCCTCCTGTGATAGTTGTGTTCATTATACCGTGTCCAGCAGGGCTTTCCAATGGCGGTTCTGGGCGCGGGTGGAGGAGGGAACAGGAGAAGGCCGGGCAGGGAACCGCTTCCTGCCCGGCCTTTGCGACGCTGATATGGCGTTAGAATGCTTGCAAACGATGCATCGGTTTTTGTATGCATCGGGGGTTCGACGCCCGCAGGCACGAAAGCCCTTGCGCATGTGGAAAAGGAACGGTTGACCTGCATCAAGCAAAATGCTTTGCCGACGCTCGGAGCAGAGCTATGCCTTCGCTTATCCCTTGACGCTGCCCAGCACCAATCCCTTCACAAAGAAGCGCTGCAGAAAGGGATACACGCACAGCACGGGGATCATAGCGATGACTACCTGGGCGCAGGTGGAGGTGCGCGTGGAGACCTTTGCCAATACGGCCGCCTCTTCCGAGCGGATCTTGGAGTAGTCAATGCTGACGATGATGCCGCGTAGATAGGTAGCCAGGGGATAATTGGCAGTTTTGTTCATCAGGATCATACCGTCGAACCAGCTGTTCCAGTGCCCCACCATGGTCAGCAGCGTAATGGTGGCAATCGCCGGCAGGGAAAGGGGAAGCAGCAGGCGAAAGAGCACGTCGTAGCTTCTGGCGCCGTCGATTACGAAGGCTTCCTCCAGCTCATGGGGAATGCCACGGAAAAAGTTCAGCATCAGCAGAATGTTGAAGACGTTGACGGCGTCCGGTAGCACCAGGGCCAGCATGGTATCCAGCAGCCCGTATTGCTTGATGGTCATATACCAGGGAACAATGCCGCCGCCAAAAAGCATGGTGAAGACGAAAAACCACACGTATGCCGTTCTGCCGTGGAATTGCTCCTTGGTGCGGGAGAGAGGGAATGCGGTGAGAAACGTGATGCACATTTGGATGATCACGCCCAGCAGCACCCGCCGGACCGATACCATAAACGCCGTGTAAAAGGCGCCGCCTTTCATGATAAAATCATAGGAAGACAACGTGAAGTTTACCGGCCAGAACGTTACCTTGCCGCTGGCCACTGCTCCCGAGGTGCTTAGCGATATGGCCACGGTGTTGATGATTGGCGAGATGCATATCAGGGAGATGAGCGTCAGCGCCACCACGTTGCATACGCCAAAAATGCGCTCGCCCAAGGTTCTTCTTTTCATGCCGCATCACCTCAAAAGATCCTGTAATCGGCATATTTCGCCGCCAGATAGTAGGACAGGGAAATAAGAGCAAACCCAATCACTGATTTGAACAGCCCAACCGCTGTGGCTACGCTATACTGCGCTTGGTTAAATGCCAAACGGTATACGAAGGTGTCCAAAATATCGCCGGTGTCCATCACCAGCGTGTTAAGCAGTACGAACACCTGGTCAAAGCCTGCGTTGAGCACATTGCCCAGGGAAAGGGTCGCCAGAAGCACAATGGTGGGACGAATGCCGGGGAGGGTTACGTGCAATGTCTGCTTCCAGCGCCCTGCGCCGTCGATCATGGCCGCCTCATAGAGGGTGGGATCAATGGCGGTGAGCGCGGCAATGTATACCACCATATTAAAGCCTGCGTTTTTCCACAGGTCCGTGATCACGAGCAAAGAGCGAAAATACCGGTTGTCGGAAAGGAAATAAACGGTGGGTAGGCCCATTTGACGCAGCAGCTGATTGATCAGTCCGTCTGAGGAGAAAATTTCCAGAATGATGCCGCCCAGAATGATCCAGGACATGAAGTAAGGCAGATAGGTAATGGTCTGTACCATTTTTTTGAAGCGCACGGAGCGCAGCTCGTTGAGCATGAGGGATAGCCCGATGGGGACGAAGAGCCCCGTGACGATTTTCAGCACGGAAATGATAATGGTGTTGGCCAAGGCGTTGGAGAATCCGGGCATGGTGATTACGTAAGTAAAATTGTCCAGGCCGATCCATTTGGCGTTAAACCAGCCCTTGAACACCGTGAATTTTTGAAACGCCATGACGATGCCCACCAGCGGGACATATTTGAACAGAAACGTCAGAATAACGGCCGGAAGTATATAAATGTGATAAGCGCCTTCCTTGCGCAGGGTGCGAGCGATTTTTCCTGACACGGCTGTCATCCCCTTAAACCGCGGCGAATGGAGGCGGACTCTCCATTCGCCGCTGTGTATTCAGTTGACCATGGCGTTGATTTCCGCAAGGATCTGTTCGCCGCCCAGGCGATACCACTCTTCCACAAATGTGTCAAAGGTATCCACGGGCTCCTCGCCCATGATGATTTTGATGAAGGTTTCGTTTTCGTAGTTGGACAGCACGCCCATCTTTTCAGCCATGGTAGGGGTGGAACCGCCAAATGCGTTGAGCACCAGGCGCTCCATGGGATAATCCTCCGCCAAGGTCATGAACGCCTTGACCTGGTGGTAGGTCTGGTAATCCTCCTGGCTGCCCTCGTACAGGTAGGCGATGGCGGCCTCGGCCTTTCCTGTTTCGGCTTTCAGCTCGCCCAGGCGAGAAGTGTCGTTATTTTTCACGGCGTCGGAAATAATCTGCAGCGCCTTGATGGTTTCCTCGTCGGAGGTGAGCGTGCGAATGAGGCCAAACATGGTGTTGTCATTCATGACGCCGTTCACTTCCTGGCTTGTCAGGTACTTATAGTCCGGGTCGGAAGAGTGTTCGCCGTAGAGCACGTCCACATAGGCGTTGGCGCACTCGATGATTGCTTCGGGATGCTCGTAGTTCTTGTTGACCGCAAAGAAGCTGGCATAGGTCACCCCAACGCTTGCCAGGGATTCCTGATCGTCGGCACTGGGGGCGGGCACGGGCGTCCACTGCATGGTGGGGAATTCATTGGCAGCAATGCCATACTGGAAGATGTTCCAGCATCGGCCATAGGAGATGCCATACTTGCCGCCGGCCACTTCCTCGGTCACTTTGGCGGAATCCTTCACGCCAAATTCGGGGTCGATGCCGCCCTCCTGGTAAAGCTGAGCCAGACGGGCCAAGGCATCCTTCATTTCCGGCTGTACGCTGCCGTAGCCGATGGTGCCATCCTCCTGCTTGATCCAAATCTGAGGATAGGCGTGATAGCCATTGAAGAAACCGGTGAGGGAGGTGATGCCGTCAAAAAGATAATTGCTGAAGGCCAGTCCGCCGGTGTCATCCACGCCGTTCTGGTCAGGGTCCTGCTCATCAAAGGCCTTGGCCACAGCCAGCACTTCTTCAATGGTGGTGGGGATTTCCAAGCCCAGGTTGTCCAGCCAATCCTGACGGATCCAGAGCAGGCTGGGTTCATAAATCACGGAGGTCATGTAGGGCAGCGCCAGCAGTTTGCCATCGAAGGTGCACATTTCCAGCGCTGCGCCGCCGTCGCCATTGTAAATGGACTTGAGCAGGTCGGAGCCGTATTCCTCCAGCACATCGGTGAGGTCCATGAGCATGTCTGCCTCAGCCATGGTCTGCAGCTGATTGTAGGAGCACTCGATTACCAGGTCGGGGATGTCGCTGGAAGCAATAACGATGTTAAGCTTGTCGTTGTACTCGGTATTGGTGCAGGTCCAGTCGGTGATCAGGTTGACGCCCAACGCATCCCGATAGTAGCGCGTCCACACATTGTCCTCAATGGTGTCCCCTTCGGGAAAAACGGCGGCAGAGTAGATGTAGCGGCCCACATGCAGGTCAATCATGTCCTCCTCGGCCAGAGAGACGCAGGGAAGCAGCAACGCTGCGCACAGGAGCCATGCCAACCATCGTTTCATTGTGAAGTACCTCCTTATTTACATTTCGGTCACAACCGTTGTCTTTATTATAAGCAGCCGGTTGTGACCGCGTACACTCACAATATTCCATATGCACCTCACTAATTTGTACTGGGGTTGGCGGCGTTTTCTCCTTTATGCGTCTCGGACCATTTTTGATATTCGCCGGGGGTCATGCTGGTCATGGATTTGAAAAAACGGTAGAACGCCTGCTCCGAGGTGAAACCGACCAGGGCGGCAATCTCCCGGTTCACGTGCTTGCCGCTGGCTAGCAATGCCCTGGCCCGCTGGATCCGAGCTTGCGCAATGCGGTCCTTGAGGTTTTCTCCGGTCAGTTGCTTGTACACCCTGGCCAGGTAGTAAGGGTTGAAGCCCTCCATTTCGCCCAGCCAGGTGATGGATAGATTGCTTCCCAGGTTTTCGTCGATCAGCCAGCGCGTCTTTCGCACAATGTCCGTGGCTCCGGCATCCATGCGCTGGCTCTTTACCCGAAAAATTTCCAGCGCCAGCGCGCGAAGACGCTCGAATCCTTCCGCCCAGCTGCGTATCTCCCGCAAGCGGATGGCGCAAATTTCCGAGGATAGGAAGCGGCGGACTTCCCAGTGGTTGGCGTAGTGCAGCAGAACGCTTGCCAGGCAGCAAAACACTTCTGCATAGATGCTTTCTTCGCCGGCCTCGTGGGCGGCGGCAATCATATCGTTGAATTTGACGAAAAAATCCTGCTGGGAGCCGCCTGCGAGAATTTCCTGCAGCTGCGCTCCACGGTCCAGCCGCTCTCGCAGCAGGGTTTGCGCGTAGACGGATTGATTTTCCGCTTCCTCCAGGTCGGTGAGCAGCGCGCCCTGGGGGTCTTGTATACGAGTGCTCATGCGACTGCGCAGGCGTTCGACGCAGCGGCCCAGGCCGCGCCATTCCACTGGATGACCAGCTACGCAAATGGAAATCCCCGTGCGCAGCGTCCTGCGGACGCTATCCTGGATCAGCTCGGCAGCAGCCTGTTCAAATCGGACTATGGAGGCGTTGTCCCAGGTATCCAGCTTGGGAAAGGTCAGCCAGAGCATGCTTCCGTCCGAGAGCCGAATCTGTTCAAAGGTGGCGCGGCTTTCCAGACGCTGGCGGGCGACCTCCGCCAATGTGATGGCCTGCAATTCACCTTTAGAGCCCCGGGCCAGGGACACATCCTCAAAGCGTGCCAGTGCCAGGTATACCTCTTGGGCGGGGTCAAAGGGCATGCGATAGCACGCGAACATTTCTTGCAGCTCCTGGAGGGAAAAGGATACGCCGTCGACGAGCTGAACGATGAGGCGTTCCCGCAGCAGGGGAAGGGCGCTGTTGAGCTGCTCCTGGGTTTGCAGCACTTGACATGCCTCTGCATCCATCCGCTCCAGGGTGCGCTGCACAGCCTGCAGCACCGCATCGTATCCCTCTGTTTTCAGCAGGTAATCCACGCCGCCGCCACGCAGCGCCTGCTGGGCGTATTCGAATTCGCTGTATCCCGTGAGGAAAATGGTTCGGCACCAGGGCCAGCGGTGCACTACCTCCCGCTGCAGCGTCAGCCCATCCATGCCCGGCATGCGGATATCCGTGAGCAAAACGTCAATGCGCTCCCGGGCCATCAGCTCCAACGCCTCATGCCCGCCATAAGCGCTGTGGATGCACAGGTCGGTGTGCCGCTCAAAGTAAAATGCCAGGCTGTCCACAATACGCTGTTCATTGTCCACGATCAGTATGCTGCGCATGGTTGTCTCCTCCGTTCCATACGATGGTAAGGATCACGTGCATTCCGCCGTTCTCCATGCGGGACACGGCCAGTCCGCCGCGCCCGCGATAGTAGATTTTCAGCCGCCGGTGTATGTTCAGTATCCCCGTGGTTTCCTGCCGCGTCTCCGGATCGTTCAGGCTGTGGATAAGCTGGTTGACCGTTTCCTCGCTGACGTTTCCATCGTCCGTTACATGGACGTGCAGCAAATCACCGTCGATCTCAAACCATATGCGTAGGAGACCAGGACCTTCCTTGAGCTCCAGGCTATGCACATAGGCGTTTTCGATCAGCGGTTGCAGGATCAGCCTGGGCACCAGAGCCTGGGATACGGCTGCAGGAAGCTCGCCGAAGGATACGGCAATGTTTTCAAAGCGCATTTTCTGTATCTCCGTGTAGGCCCGGGAATGGCTTACCTCCGTGACCAGGGGCGCATATTCCTGCCCGCTTCGGGTGATGGTACGGAAAAACTGTCCCAGATGCTGCAGCATCTGACTGGCGCAGTCCAGGTCGCGCATTTCAATCATGCCCTGAAGCACGAAAAAGGTGTTGTAGAAAAAGTGCGGATTGATCTGCATTTGAAGTTGCTTGAGCTGGGATTGCTGGGTCAGGATTTTCCACTCGTAGACCTGTTGGATCAGGTCGTCCAGGTTGTCCATCATGCGGTTAAACTGCGTGGCCAGGTAGCGGAATTCGTCGCCGGGAGCAAAGTGCAACCGCACGTCCCGCCGGCCCTTTTCCACCTCCTGCAGCGCCGTCATAATGCGCCGCATAGGCACGTGCACCATCCGGTAAGTGAAGTAGGCAATGGCCAACAACGCCGCCAGCATGAGCAGGATGATCACAGCCAGGTAGAGCTTTGTGTGGTTCAGGGTTTGCAATAGGGTGTCCTTGGGCACGAAGACGACCAGCTTTGCGCCCAGCGTCGGAGAATCCTGCCAGATAAATACCGAAGGCCGGCCGTGGAAAACTGCGTTGACATTGCTGCCCGAAGGCGCCCCCGCAATGTTGGTTTCAATATAGGCTGCGTCAGCGTCGCTAAGGGCGGCTTGGCTGCCTTGGAGCAGAAAATCTTCCCCGTACAGCATGGCGGTGAGGCCGCTGCTTCGCTCCATGCTGGAAAGCGCCTGTTCAATTTGCTTGGTGGAAATTTCCACAGCCAGCATAAGTTTGGGCGTTTGCCCCAGCGTCATGCCCACAGGGTAGTACGAACGTACCAGCATGCGTCCGTCGCTGGTGGTAAACAGCCGGTTGTCCTGCTGTATCAGGGCGTCCGCTTCCGCCTGGGTCAGTGCATAGTCGCAGTTCAGGGCGTTCAGCTTGCGCCCCATGTCCGGCAAATAAGCGTAAATGTTTTGCGCATAGGGGCTGATCTCCTTGAGGAGGGCTAGATTCTTGCGGGCGTTCACTGTGGCCTCCACCCGGTCATACGCGCTCATTTCATCGTAGATGACTGAGAGCTTTACCAGGTTTTCATCCAGTGCGTAGGCGTAGGTAATGTCCTGCAAACGCTGGATCTCCGTCTCGAGATTATCCAAGTAGGCGGAAATGGCCGTTGCAGCAGAATCCACCAGCGTGCGCTCCAGGGTGGATTGGCACGCCTTGATGGAGTAAATGCTGAAGGCCCAGAGGGGCAGGACGAACAGCAGCAGAATCAGCATCATTTTGGAGAACAAATTCAGATGTTTCACGGGCGCGCCTTCTTCCTCGGTCGTTTCTTCGGCTGTGCCGGTAGGTGGCAGGAGATTTTGCTGGCCATGAAGGAACCGCTTTGCTATAATAGAGGCAAATCTGCGACGGAGCGATGGATTTCACAAACGGGAGGAGGCGAGTACGGTGATTTTACGCTATCATTACCGCCGTATGCAGGAGCTGCTGCGGAGCTTCCATACCCTTACGCAGATGCGGATTGTGGTGCTGGATGCCTCCTTTGAAAAAGTGGCGGAATATCCCGGAGAGGATTGTGCGTTTTGCTCTTTCATTCGCTCCGCTCCCGACGGCGCCCAGGCCTGCCGGACGTCTGACGAGCACGCATGCAGGCAGTGCGAAACCCTGGGCCGCTTTTATGCCTATACATGCCACGCGGGGCTGATGGAAGCGGTAGCGCCCATCCACTGTGGGAATATACTCATGGGGTACATCATGCTGGGGCAGGTTCGGGTCAAGGGTGAAGATGCGCCAGCGTGGGCGGAGGTGCAGCGCCGTTGCGGATCCTATGAATTGAATGATGACGCCCTCCGGGAGGCCTATTTTGCGCAGGGCAGCTTTACCATGGCGCAAATTCTGGCTAGTGCCCAGCTTCTGGAGGCTTGCGCGGGTTATTTGTACCTGCAGCGGTTGATCTCCATTCAGGAGGACTCCGCTTCCCAGCGGTTGGACGCCTATCTGTCCGCGCACCTGCAGGATGAGCTGTCTGTGCAGCGGCTGTGCCAGGCGTTTAACGTGAGCCGCTCCAAGCTGTACAGCCTTTCACTGAAAACGTATGGCACAAGCATTGTGCGCGCCGTGCGCCGGCTGCGAATCAACGCAGCCAAGGAGCTGCTGGCCACATCCAACCGCTCCCTGGGCGAGATTGCCGCCTTGGTAGGTTATAACGACTATAACTACTTTATCAAGGTTTTCCGAAGCGAGACAGGCATGACGCCCACGCGATACTGCCAAAGCCTGCAACCGTTCCCCGCCCTAGAGCGTTCGTCAAAAGTATTATAAAAAAAGCGCGTCCCCCTTGTATAGGACGCATTCTTTCAATCATAGTAAAATTGATTTTTCAGCCATGCCTCCGCGGGCCGGAACCTGTGTCCGGCCCGCGGAAGCTTTATTGGGAAGCGCGTTCATGGTTCGCCGTCATGTCTGCTTCATGGCTGGGATTGCGCATCTGCGCTGGAAGGAAGCTGACGCCGGTATTGCCCTGGCGCCATGCCCTCGTGCCGCTTGAAGGTCTTGCTGAATTGAAAGTAATCGCTGAAACCGCTCTGTTCCGCCACCTCCTGCAGGGATAGCCCACGGTCGGCCAGCAACTCCTTGGCCAGGCGCATGCGCCGCTGGGTCAGGTACTTGGTGAAGGTAACGCCGACGCGCTTGTGGAACAGGGTGCTAAAGTAGCAGGGGGAGAAATGAAAACGTTCCGCCAGGTCGGCGATGCGCAGATCGCGCATGAAGGAGGCGTCGATATACTGGAGCACGCTGTCAAAGCAAGCGTCGTCAGGGGCGGGGGCCGCAGAGAAATCCTCCTGGAAATAGGCGAACATCTCCTGCAGGCCGGAAAATGCCTGAGCCAGCTGCCGGTAGTCCCAGGCCTCGTCCACATAGGCGTCCGGATTTCTGTACCGGGCGAAAAGCGCGCACAGGCGGTTGTAAACCTGGGCCAGCTGGCTCAGGTTCAGCGATGCGGCCTGCTGCGCCAGCCGTGTCAGCAGCATCTGGCACAGGGGCTGATTCTTGCCGGCCAACGCGGCGTCCAGCTCCTGCAGCAATCGCTGGGCTTCCTCCGTGGAGGCGCTGCGGTACGGATAGGGAACCGGGAGGTCGAGAAATTTTGCGGTGAGAAAAGCCACCTGGCATTGCCGCAGGAGCTCCGAGGCGGGCTGATGGATGTCCGCCGCGGCGCTGAAGCCGCCGGGGGTCAGGGAAATATCCGGCATGCGCCCATCTGGACAGGCGAAGACGGAAGTGAACATCTCCCGCCCTGTGCGGAAGGTCAGCAGGGCCTGGGGCGGCTCCTGGGCAAAGCAGCCGAAGCACGCTTGCTCCGCCCTCAGGCCGCATTGGACCAGCCATTCCCCCAGGGAAAGGGTTTCATCCTGGAAAAGCGCCAGCAGGGCCTGGGATTCCCGCTGGACGCGCTGGGCATCCCGATGCTGGTCCAGGTGCGCCTTGAGCCGCCGCAGCACATCCTCCAGCTGGACGGCGGATACCTGCTTGATCAGATAGTCGAAAGCGCCCTCCCGCAGGGCGGCCTGGGCGTAGCCGAATTCCGCGTATCCGCTGACGAGCACCACTTGCGTGTCAAGCCCCGCTTCTTTTAAGGCGTGAAGCAACTCAATACCGTCCATGCCGGGCATGCGGATGTCGGTGAGCAGCGCGTCGGCGCGCTGGGTTTGGCAAAGCTGAAGAGCGGAGGTCCCGTCCGCGGCGGTGCTGGTTACCTCAAAGCCGAAAGCGGCATAGTCGACCAGACGGGTCAGCCGGTAGGCCACCCACGGCTCGTCGTCGGCAATGATCAGTCGGTACATACCGTTTCCTCCTTTGCTTGCAGCGGCAGGCGAATCTCCACCGTGGTGCCCTGCTTGAGCACGCTCTCAAAGGTGAATGTGGCCCGTCCCTGATAAAACAGATACAGCCGCCGGGCGATGTTCCACAGGCCGATGCCCTTCTTGTCCTGGGCGTCGCCGCTGAGCAACGCTTCCGTGTCGTCCAGGCGGCGCTGTATGGCTTGCAGCTGCGGCGCTTCTATGCCCAGGCCGTCGTCCTGTACGCGCATGACCAGGGTCGGCCCGTCCAGATAGACGTGCACATGAATGTTTCCCTGGCCGGGCTTGGGCTCTAGACCATGGAAAACGCCGTTTTCCACAATGGGCTGCAACACCAGCCGGGGAATCATCACCGGCAAGGCCTCCGGCGCAATGTGGAACTGGATGCTGATTCTGCCCATAAATCGGTAGCCGATAATGGTGGCATATTCCTTCATGTGCGTCACCTCTTCGGCTACGGATACCATGTCGTTCCCCTTGATGGCGTAGCGGAACATGTTGGAAAGGGACTGGCTGATTTCGGCAATCTCCCCGGCGTTGTACATCATGGCCATGCCGCTGATGCATTCCAGGGTGTTGTAGAGGAAATGAGGATTGATCTGGCTGCGGTAGGCCAGGATCTCCAACTGATCGTTGGCCAGCTCGGCTTCGTGCGCGCGTTTTTCCTGGGCCAGCAGCGCGGCGGTTTTCTGATCCAGCGCCCGCAGCATCAGGTTCATGGAGTCAGTCATGGCCTGGAGCTCCGCATACTGCCTGGGCGCGGGATGGTACTGCCGGGCCTCCGGAGCGCGGGTTACCTCCTGCATAAAGCAGCTCACGCCGGATATGGGCTTGATGAGCTTGCGGGACACCAGCCACGCAAAGCCCAGCAGCAGGCAGGCGATGAGCAGCGCGGTGACCAGCGTGAGCTGAAAAATGGTGGTCATGTCGCCGTTGAGCACGCCGGATTGATAATAGGTGGTAAGCGTCCAGTCCACGGTCTCAAAGGAAGTCTCCTGGAAAACCTTCATGGAAGGCGGCAGTTGGGATTGACTGCTGGCCAGCAGCTTGCCGCCGGCGTCCCGGATGGTCACCGCCGTGCCCTGGTTGGCATTGGCTGCCTGCACCTGCTCGCCAATGTAGGCGGCTTCCACCGTAAACACAAAGGTGCCGATGCGCCGGCCCGTGGGGGTTTCATGGGCCTGCTCCAGCACGGGCATGGTTAGGGTGTAGGCGTCATAGGTTTTGCCAATGTAGCTGTTGGCCGGATATTCGGTGGCGTAGACGGGATTGGGCACGGCATCCAGGTGATCCTGCATGGTGATGCCCATGTGGCTGGAGCCGTTCACAGCCAGCAGCTTGCCCTCCGCGTCGTACAGGCTGAAGCAGGAGATGGCGTAGTCCATGTAATACAGGTTGGAAAAGACGCTCTGCACCTCTGAGAAAAGGCGAAGCCGTTCCACAGGGTCCTCCTCCAGCAGGTAGCGCTGCACCGAGGGCGAATAGCACATGGTCAGCGCCGCGCTTTCGATATCCTGCAAGTAGGACTCAATGTTTTCCTGGATCTGCTTATGGGTAACTCGCAGGTATCCATAGGCGTTCTCCTGTAGAATGTTGTGCACAATGGCCATGAAAACACTCAGCGCGATGAACACCAGCACAATGACCAGCGCGCTGAGCATCAGAAAGGTTTTCCGCATGCTTCGCCGGAACATCCGCCTCACCTGCAAATAACGATTCAATACCAGAATCATTCTAGCAGGAAGCGGCGCTGAATGCAAGATCAGGGAGGAAACGTCAAAAGAAATGACAAATACCTCAAAGAAATTGCCATAGGTTTTCCCAAACATCCCTGCTATAATTGCGCAAACGGTAGAAAAACTACCAGATCAAGCAAGGAGGGGTTCGGATGAAGAATTGGAAACAAAAGCTGTTGGCCCTGTGCATGGCGGCCGTGCTGGTGCTGGGCGCAGTTCCCGCCCTGGGCGAGGAAACCACGGAGATCTCCTGGTTTGTCAACACCGGCGTGGTGCCTTCCACCTGGAATCAGGACTACTACGTAATGCGCACCATCACCGAGAATACCGGTGTGACCGTGACCGCCACCACCCCCGCCGATGACGCGGACACCAAGCTGAACCTGATGATTTTCAACGGTACCCTGCCGGATATCATCACCACCACCAACAACACCCTAATCAAGGACATGATCGATGCGGGGCTGGTATGGTCCGTGGAGGAGTTCTTCCAGACCTATCTTCCGGAGAGCCACCTGCTGACCTCCTATCCCGAGGACATCAAGGAAGTGCTCATCGCCCGGGATGGCGGCTGGTACTCCATTCCCTCGCATATCCTTTCCGAAGATAACCGCGAAATCTGGGGGCTGAACGACACCACCAAGGATCTGTGGCTGTCCACGGACTACCGCGACGGACGCGGCGCCATCTTCAACACCGTGATTATGCAGGAGCTTGGCATCACCGAGGAGGAACTGCAGACCGAATCCGGCGTGCTGGCCGCGCTGGAAAAGGTGAAGAATGCAAACCTGACCGTGGACGGCGCTTCCGTGATCCCCCTGCTGGCGGACGGCAACAACTTTAACGGCGGCAGCTGGATGAGCACCAGCGGCTCCGTGGGCACGCTAACCGTGATGTTTGGCGGCATGCCCGTGGACCAGGAAGGCAACTGGATCTCCTACTACCGTCTGGACGCTTTCCGTCACGCGGTAAAGTTCCTGAATACCTGCGCGCAGAAGGGCTACATTGACGCCAATCAGTTCACCTTCGACCGGGCTGCCCGGGAAGCGGCCTGCCGTTCTGGCCGGGTGTTCTGCTTCATCGGCCATACCTCCGATACCGGCTTCTCCGATGTGGCCAACAATGGCTTCGAATGGTATACCCCTGGCCCCATCCTGTCCGACGGCGGCGAAACCCCTGTGCTGGACAAAGCTTCCTCCGTGGGCGCTGGATGGCTGCAGACCTTCATCTCCAAGAATACGCAGCACCCCGAAGCCGTGGCCAAGTTCCTGGACTATATGACCAGCGACGCTGGCCTGGCTTGCTGGAACTACGGCGAGCCTGGCGTGGACGTGGAAGTGACCGAGGCTGGGCTGTACAAGCGCACCGATGAGGGCAACAAAAAGGCTAACAACGCCGCGGTGACCGGCGTGGGCGCGTTCTGGGCCTTCTGCAACCAGAACTGGGACCAGAAGTACATGGATCCCGCCACTGATCCGGGCATTGTGCCTCAGTGCGCTTTCGGCGCGCACGAGAAGACCTACAAGTGGAACTCCGTGGCCCTGGAGAACCTGCCCGGCGGCTACATGGAGAGCAACTCGGAGATCAGCATCATCACCGGCGAAATCAAAACCTATGTGCAGACCGAGTTGGCCAACATCATTCTTACCGCCACCGACGAGGATTTTGACGCCAAGTTTGACGCCATGGTGCAGCAGTTGGACAACATGGGCCTGAAGAAGGTGGAGGACTACCGGAACGCCGCTGTGCAGGAGAACTACGCTACCATGGGCATTGACCCCATTACGCCCATCAACTGAAAAACATTCCCATCGTTTCATAAGCCCCAAGCGGGAGGAACGGACCGGTTCCGTTTCTCCCGCTTTCCCGCAAAGGAGGAACGCATATGACGGCTATTCCCCGGGTGAAACGCGCCGGGAAAAGAAAGCGCAGCGCGGAGCTGGGCAAGGATTGGCGCACCCAAACAGAACTGCATTTGATGCTGCTGCCGGGCACGGTTTCCATGCTGGTGTTCAGCATCGTTCCTCTCTTTGGCCTGCTGATTGCCTTCAAGGATTTCCGGCCCATCATGGGCTTTGACGGCATATTTACCGCGCCGTGGAACCATTTTTCACATTTCCGGGTGATTTTCAGCAGCCCGCAGTTTTGGCCCATGATCCGCAACACGTTGGGCATCAACCTCATTGGGCAAGCGGTGTCCATCGTGGTGACCATTTTCTTTGCGCTGCTGCTCAATGAGCTGCGCAGCGTCCGGATCAAGAGCCTGGTGCAGACGGTGGCCTATATGCCGCACTTTTTGTCCTGGGTGGTGTTCGGCGGACTGTGCATCAATCTGCTTTCTCCCGAGGGAGGCATTATCAATAACTTCCTGGTGGGGCTGGGACTGGTGGAAAGTCCGGTGCTCTTCCTGGCCAATCCCGACTGCTTCTGGGGGGTGGCCATCGTCACGGCCCTGGCCAAGGACCTGGGTTGGGGAGCGATCCTGTACCTGGCGGCTATCGCCGGCATTGATCCGGCGCTGTATGAGGCGGGCACCATTGACGGGGCGGGCCGGTGGCAGAAGATGCGCTACATTACGCTGCCGGGCATCATGCCTACCATTATGATCCTGCTGATCTTTGCCATCGCCGGCATGCTCAATAACAACTTTACGCAGATCTACGTGCTGCAGAACGTCCTGAACAAGCCCGCCAGCCAGGTGATTGACACATACGTGTATGAAGTTGGCCTGCAGAACTTTCAGTTCGGCGTGGGCAGCGCCATTTCACTGATGAAATCCGTCTTTGCGGTGCTGCTGCTGATCATTGCCAACTATTCCTCGAACAAGCTCACCGACTCGGGGCTGTTCTGAGAAAGGGGTGCGGGAATCTATGGTACAAAGCAAGAGCGCGGGCGAAAAGGCATTTCACGCGGTGAACCTATTGGTGATGCTGCTGGTGATCCTCATTTCCATCTATCCGTTTTACTACGCGCTGATCAACTCCATGAACACGGGCATTCAGGTGATGCGCGGCTTCTCCTCCCTTTACCCGGAGGATTTTACCATGGAGGCCTGGCAGACGGTGCTCAGCGATCAGGCGGTCATCAAGGCGTTTTTTGTGACGCTGAGCCGGACAGTGATCGTCACGATAGGCTCCACGTTGTTCACATCCATGTTTGCCTATGCGTTCTCGCGCTCCTACCTGACGGGAAAGCGGTTCTATACAGTGCTGGGCTTCATCTGTATGTATTTTTCCGGAGGCGTCATTCCTTACTTCCTGCTGATCAGCCGCCTGGGGCTGTACGACAGCTACTGGGTGTACATCCTGCCGTCGCTGTTTGGCGGGTTTTACAACGTGATCATTTTCAATACCAACTTCAAGGCGCTGCCGGACTCCCTTTTTGAGTCGGCGAAGCTGGATGGCGCGTCGGAGTTTTGCATGTACTGGCGCATCCTGATGCCCCTGTCCAAGCCGGTGCTGGCGGCACTGTGCGTGTTCACTGCCGTGGGTGTGTGGAACGACTATACCACCACCCTGTATTATACCCAGTCCCCGGATCTGCAGACATTGCAGTACTTCATCCTGAAACTGGTGCGCTCCTACAACGCCACCGAGCAGCTGGCCAGCAACGCCATGACCAACAGCGCTGCCGTGGCGAGCACGCTCAATAACGCCCGGCTGGGCACTGGCGTGGTGAATTCAAAAACCATTGAGCTGGCCGCCATGGTGCTGGCGTCGCTGCCCATGATCATTGCTTACCCCTTTGCGCAGAAGTTCTTTGTGCAGGGCGTGCTGCTGGGATCGGTGAAAGGCTGATTGCAGGACGAAGGGGGATCGCGGGTTTACCGTGGAAAAAATGCGGCCTGCGGCGCCCTTCAAGGATGTTTCAGCCCTGCAAAGCTCCTGGCCCCTTTGTGGGCACAGCATCGCATAAAAGGCAGCCTGGGCAAAAGGCCATTCCGCGGCGAAACAGTCGATTTCGCCGCCTTTTTTGCGGGCCATCCCTGTCCGGCTCGGGCAGGAAACCGCCGCCGGGCGGCGAAATACGCATACCATAAGGAAAGAACGGTACAAAAGCAGGGAGGAAGAAGCCATGCGCATTACGCTCCACCCCCAGCAGCGGGGAAAGAAGCTGGAAGACCTGTTCGGCTTATTTTTCGAGGATTTGAATCACGCCGCGGACGGCGGGCTGTATGCGGAATTGCTCCGCAACCGGGACTTTGAGTTTGCCCCGGTGGATCGGGGGGATTATACGCCCCTGACGGGCTGGGCGGCCATCGGCAACGCCCGGGTGACGGTTGACGACCAGCATCCGCCGTTTCCGGCCAATCCCCACTATGCCGTGATCCATGGGGAAGCGGGCTGGGGACTGTGCAACCTGGGCTATGGGGAGGGTATCCCGGTACGGCAGGGGGCGCGCTACCGCCTGACGCTTTGGGCCCGGTCGGAGGAAGGCACGGGGCTGCGGGCGCGGCTGTGCGGCGCGGAGGCTACCTTCGCCCTGACCGGCGCCTGGGCGCGCTACGAGGCGGAGCTGATCCCGCCGCGGGAGGACTTCACCGCCCGGCTGCTACTGACCCTGGAAGGCCGGGGCTCCTTTATGCTGGCCTTTGCTTCCCTGATGCCTGAGGATAGCTGGCCGGGACAGGCGCGCATGCTCCGCCGGGACATCGCCCAGGCACTGGCGGAGATGAAGCCGCGCTTTCTGCGCTTCCCCGGCGGCTGCCTGACCCATGACGGCCAGCTGGACCCCGACGCCCGGGACGGCATTTACAACTGGAAGCGCACCCTGGGGCCGGTGGAAAACCGCCCCGGCCGCCGCAACAACTGGGGCTATCACCAGTCCATGGGCTTGGGATTTTATGAATACTTCCTTTTCTGCGAGGATATGGGCTGTGAACCGCTGCCCGTGGTCAATGGCGGGCTGGATCCCCATCATCTGCGCTTTGCCAGCGGGGAGCAGCTGAAGCAGTATATCCAGGATGCGGTGGACCTGATTGAATTCGCCAAGGGCGAGGCGGATACCGCCTGGGGCCGCGTGCGGGCGGAAATGGGGCATCCTGCGCCCTTCCGCCTGAAATACCTGGCTGTGGGCAACGAGGAGATTCACGAGCAGTTCCATGAGAATATGGCGCTGTTTGCCCGCGCCATTCGGGAAAAGGATCCGGAGATTCGCATCATCGGCAGCGCGGGCCCGGTGGTCCATGGCGCGCCCTATGACATGGGCTGGGACTATGCCCGCCGCCAGGGCCTGGATCTGGTGGACGAGCACTATTATCAGGCGCCGGAGTGGTTCCTGGCCAACTGGGATCATTATGCGGACTATCCTGGGGAAGGCCCCAAGGTTTTCCTGGGGGAATACGCCTCCTGGGGCAACGCCATGGAGAATGCCCTGGCGGAGGCGGCCTATATGACCGGCCTGCAAAACGCCCCAGCCGTGGGCATGGCCTGCTATGCGCCCATGCTTTGCCACCGCCATTATGTCAACTGGCAGCCGGACATGCTCTGGTTTGATACCCACCGTTTGGTCAAGACCCCCAACTACCATGTGCAGAGCATGTTCATGCGCCACCAGGGCGATGTGTCCATCGGCGTGGAGGCCACGGACAACGCCCCCGGAGAGCGGCTGTCCCGGCCCATTGCCGGCAGGCTGGCCATTCTGGCGGATGAAACGGGCGTGCGGCTTACGGGGATGCGGGTCGTGACCCCGCAGGGAACCCGGGAGATCCCTGACGCGCAGCTGGGTTCCAGGGACGTGCTGGAGCTGGGCGAGCATGCGGGAGACTTCCGCCTGGAGCTCACCATGGAGCGGGTTTCGGGCCGCAAGGGCGTGCTGATTCGCTTCGGCCAGCTGGACGAGCAGAATTATTACCAATGGACCGTGGGCGGCTGGCAGAATTCGGATTCGGGCATTGAGTGCCGCGTGCATGGCCGGGGCAGCTGCCTGACCCAGAGCAACCTGTACCTGGAGGACGGGCACGCCTACCGCCTGACGCTGGAGCTTCGGGGGGAGGAGATGATCACCCATGTGGACGGCCGGGAGTGGAACCGGATCGCGGAGCGCCCCCTGCGGCTTAAGCCCCTGTACCTGGCCGCCAGCGTGGAGGACGCCACCGGCGATGTGATCCTGAAGGCGGTCAACGTGCAGTCCGCCCCAGTCGCCGCGGAAATGGACCTGCCCTGCGAGGACTACGACGCCGAGATCCTTTGCGCCCCGCCAGCGGCAGCCAACACGTGGGAGGCCCCCCAGGCCGTCGTTCCCGTTTGCGTCCACGGACAAGCGGAAGACCTGCGGCGCTATACCTTCCCCGGACACTCCGTGACGGTGCTGCGCCTGCATCCCAAACAGGAGGAGATCTAAACTGCGTCCATTCCCGAAGGAGGAGAGCCAGATGTTCCGAAAGAAAAAGACTTCGGTATCTTTTGACCCGGCCAAGCAGGAGCCGGTGATCCGCTGCAGCATTTGCACAGGAGAGCAGGCGGCTTGCTTCCGGGACAGGGCCACCGGCCGGGTGGAGGAAGTCATGCTCCTGCGGGACGCGCGGGACCTGGCGGAGTTTCGCCGTCAGTACGGAATCCAGGGCCCCATTGAGAAAATCTATTGACGGACATCCTGAAAAAAGCAGGCGCCGGAAGTTCAACCGGCGCCTGCTTGCGTTTACATAGGTTTATTTCTTTTTCTGATCCACCATGGCCTTTACCTTCATGGGCAGGCCCAGCAGATTGATGAAGCCCTCGCTGTCCTTGTGGCTGTACAGGTCATGGCTGTCGCCGAAGGTGGCGATTTCCTCCATGTACAGGCTGTTGGGGCTCTTGATGCCCGCGGGGATGCAGTTGCCCTTGTACAGCTTCAAGCGCACGGTGCCGTTCACCGCCTGCTGGGTGCTGTCCACAAAGGCGGACAGGGCTTCCCGCAGGGGGGTGTACCACATGCCGTCATACACCAGCTCAGCAAACTTGATGGCCACCTGATCCTTGTAGTGGCTGGTCTGCCGGTCCAGGGTGATGGATTCCAGCAGCTGATGGGCCGCGTAGAGCATGGTGCCGCCGGGGGTTTCGTAAACGCCGCGGCTCTTCATGCCCACCAGGCGGTTCTCCACCAGGTCGGCGCAGCCCACGCCGTTGCGGGCGGCGATTTCGTTGGCCTTGGTTACCAGCGCCACGGCTTCGAGGGCCTCGCCGTTGATGGCCACGGGCACGCCCTTTTCAAAGTCGATGGTCACATATTCGGGCTGGTCAGGCGCCTTTTCCGGGGTGACCATGGTCAGCAGCAGGTCCGCCGGAGGCTCGTTCCACGGGTCTTCCAGGTCCGCGCCCTCGTGGCTGATGTGCCAGATGTTGCGGTCCATGGAGTAGGGGCGGTCCTTCTTCACGGGCACGGGGATATTCCGCGCCTCGGCGTATTCGATTTCCTGCTCCCGGGTTTTCAGATCCCAGATGCGCCAGGGGGCGATGATCTTCATCTGCGGGTCGAAGGCCTTGATGGTCAGCTCAAAGCGCACCTGATCGTTTCCCTTGCCGGTGCAGCCGTGACAAATGGCGGTGCAGTTCTCCTTGTGGGCAATCTCCACCAGCCGCTTGGCGATGAGGGGACGGGCAAAGCTCGTGCCCAGCAGGTACTTCTGCTCGTAGACCGCGCCGGCCTTCAGCGTGGGCCAGATGAAGTCCTCCACGAACTCCTTGCGCAGATCCTCGATATAGAGCTTTTCCGCGCCGCACTTCTTCGCCTTTTCGTGGAGGGGCTCCAGTTCCTCGCCCTGTCCCACGTCGCCGGCCACGCAAATCACGTCGCAGTCGTAATTTTCCTTCAGCCACGGAACGATAATCGACGTATCCAATCCGCCGGAATAGGCCAATAGTACACGCATCTTTGCCATGATTCTCTTCCCCTCGTGTTTTTGTTCATTCCGTTCCCCTGGGGAACGATAGTGAGTATACACCAGCATGCATAAAAATGCAATACCCTTTGGAAAATTTTCGCGTTCTCCGCGCCCTGATGATGGAAAAAATCCCCCCCGGCGGCAGGGCGCGCCGGAGGGCGAAGGTTAAAGCTGATTGCTTTTTTCGCTGGCGCCGTACCATTTGGTGAGCGCTCTGGCGATGGGGGCGCACCAGAACTTGCGGAACATGGCGTAATCCTCGGGCTGACGGCCGCCCTTTTCCAGCACCTGCGTGGTGGTGGAGCCCACGTGAATGCGATGCAGCATGCGCACGGCGGGGTCGTAGGCGAAGCGGCCCGGCATGCGGCTGATGCGCTCCCAGGTCTGCCAATCGAGGCTGGTGGTCATGTCTGTGAGGAACAGGGGCAGGGGCAAGCGACGGAGGTTGTAGGTCACCGAGGGGCAGCAGATGGGATCCCCCAGGGCCAGCGTGCGGTGCTTCATCAGCGCGCTGGACTGAAAGGCGCGGATATGCATGCGCCAGAGCAGCAGGCGTTTGATGCGCAGCAGCCGGGAGCGGGTGACCACGCTATTCCCGCGCTTTTCCCCGTAGCCGGAAAAGTAGATGAGCAGGTCCTCCCCGGCCAGGGCGCGCATGGCCGCGCCATAGCTGGGGAGGTACAGGTCGTCCTGGTGGCAGAGGGTGACCAGGTCATAGCCCGCGGCCTTTGCCTGGGCCAGGGCGAAGTTCCAGTCCGAGCCGATGCCCGGCGGGTTGGGGTTCACGCAGTAGGCGGCCCCATATTCCTCCGCCAGGCCTTCCAGATAAGGCGAAGGCGTGGCGGTGCAGAGCAGCAGGGGCGAGGGAACCTCCTGGGCGCGAAGAGAATCCAAGCATTCCCGGAGGAAAGGGCTGTCCTTGTAGGCGCATACGGCAAAACAATGGGTCATGACGGTATTCCCTTCTGTGGATGATGATGGAAGCCTTACAGCAGCAAGGGGATCAGCACCAGCTCCGCGCAGGTGGCCATGAGGATGGCCAGGTTGCTCAGGCAGAAGATCAGGTGCCAGCCGGTCTTGTTCATTTCATTCTTCACGCCATTGGGGCTCAGCAGCAGGGCCAGCAGCGGGAGCGCGGGCAGCAGGTAGCGTCCTTGCACTCCGCTGAAGCTGTTGGAGCCCACCGCGGAGAAGCCCACGTACATGGCGGTGAACACCAACCCGATGGTTACCCCCGCCACCAGCAGGAAGCCGATCCGCTGCTGCCAGCTGACCCGCTGGCCCAGGGCGGCGTCGTTATCCGTGTAGCAGGTGAACAGCAGCAGCATCAGCGACAGGGCCGCCCAGGTGCCGCTGCAATTGCCCACATAGGCCCAGGCGATCCGGTGCGCGTCCAGCAGATAGGATTGGAAGTAGGTCCACAGGGTGGAGATGAAGTAGCTGAAGTAGGTGAAGGGATGGGAGAGGATGAACGCTACCTGCGCGGCGGAGTCCGCGCCGTCTCCGCGGCTGTCCTGGATCACGTTGATGTCCCCGGAAATATCCAGCAGAATGCCGCCCACGGAGACCAGCAGGATCGCCATGCTGATGATTTTCACGTAAATCTCCTGCCCCTTGGAGGCAAACTTGCTCCGGGGCATCATCAGCATCATCAGTAGCAGGGGCGCATACACCGCCTTGACGGTGCAGCCCAGGAACATGGTGACGAAAATCGCCAGCAGCCGCTTCCAGGTCAGGGGCGTTTTCCGGTCCAGGATGGCGTCCAGCATCAGCGCCGTGCCCAGCATGCACAGCCCCATGCAGGTGGGATCGTAGGAGAAGTTGCAGGCCAGGAAGATGGGCGTGGGCATCAGCGCGATGGCCGCAAAGGTCAAGCGGAAGCGCTTGAGCACCCGGATGGCTGCAAAGCACAGCAGCACATAGCCCAGCATGTTGCACAGCCGGGCGGCGATGATCTGCCCGTGCAGGGGGAGGCCCATCCAGCGGGCCGCTGCCAGGCCCAGCGCCTGGGTGACATAGCCCGTGTCGGTGAGGCTCCACTGCCGTTGGTAGGAGTAGGTGGCAGTGCTCAGATCGGCGCTTTCCGGAGCGTCCAGCTGCTGCGCCAGGCGAAGGTTATCCTCGTATGTGTCCTGGGTATGGATGGAGGAGTATCCCTCATTGGTGGCGTAGGTCAGGTTGGCCAGCGCGTCTACCGAGGTGGTGAGCGTTACGTTTTTACCAAAGGACAGGTCCCAGGCCTTCTGGAAATGAATCTGATCATCATAGGAAAGCCCGGTGGTGGTGGGCATGCCCGCGGAGAGGAAGACGCAGCTGCACAGGGCCACGATCAGGAAGCCGTATTCAGGCTTCTTCCCAATCAGATTCCGCAGGACCCACAGCAGGTACAGCGCCGCGGCGGTCAGCCCAGTGAAGAGCATGCGCGCGGGGTTGAGCCGGGCCGTGTTGACAATGGTCAGGGAGGTGAGGGTCACGTCGCCGTTTTCCATGAACAGCTGCAGATGCGTGACCTGCTGATTGATCTGGATGGTATCGGCGGCGGTGGTGGAGACGAAGGTGCTCAGGCAAGTCGCCACGGTACCGTCCTCCAGGGTGCAGCTGATGACGTAGGGGGCCTCCGCATAGGCGGTACCGGTGAGGCGCAACTGATGCACATAGCCCGTCCAGTCCACATCAGCCCAGACAGCACCTTGCGGGAGGTACAGCCCGGCGCTGAGATCCTCCTCCAGGTATCCCTCCTCCTGGGGCTCGGAGGTGGTCACGGCCAACTGGGAAAGATCCAGGGCGATCTCCCCGCGCTGTTCCTGCGGCAGGCGCAGCAGGGACAGGTTGCAAATGCCCTCCACTGCAAACATCACTGCGGCGACCACCACAGGGAGGAGCAGCCACCGGATCCAACGTGCTTGCTTACGCATGGGTCTTCTCCTTTCCGGTCAAGGGTAGGCAGGCCAGGCAGCACACCGCCAGGGCCAGCAGGACATAGCAGCCTTCCCAGCCGTGGGTATACTGCACATGCAGGGTCCGCATGTTGACAAAGTTTTCCGTGTCGGTGGTTCCGTCCTGAAGGGTCATCGTGCCCTCGGGGGCTTCCTCCCGGCGCGCGCCTATGCGCAGCGTGACGCCCTCGCCTTCGGTGCAGTCGCTGGTGGCGCTGAGGACGTATGTCTTCCCTGCGGCGTCCACCACGGGCGCGTCCAGGGTCAGGGTGAGAAAGGACATGTTTTTCAGCCCGGCCACCTCGTAGCTCTGCTGGGCCAGCTGCGTTCCGGATTCCTCCGAGAGGGTCAGCACCAGCGTGCCGGTTTCGGGATGGGCATTATAATTGGAAAACATCACTTCCACGGCGGTCATGCTGTCCTCGGTGACGGTGAAGGTCTGCGTCACGGGTACGTCGGTGAGCTGGCCCACTCCGGCGCTGTGCCGGCCCACGTAGGAGAAGGTGGTTTCCTGGGTCAGCGTGTCCAGGCGGTACGCCGCCCAGGCGCCGGCCAACAGCAGAACGGCCGCCAGGGCCAGGACAAGCCGCGAAAGCGGAAGGCGTGATTTCTGTTTCATGACATGCGTTCGCTCCCTTGCTACGTCTTTGGAAACAATCAACCTACATTATATAAATGACGACAAAAAAAGGCAAGCCATTTTCACCGCTGAATTGTAAATGTTACGAAACGGCGAAAAGCGGCTTGCTCCGGCGCGGGAAATGGGGGCCTTCAGGGGCGGGTACGCAGGCAGGTGACGGCCATGTAGCCCATAAAGGCGCACTCCACCAGGATCACCTGCCCGTTGTAGGTGACCAGCAGCGAAAGCAGGGGAAGCTGCCATCCCAGCGTGGCGGCGCCGTACTGGTAGCCCACCGCCAGCGCCAGCAGCAGCGCGGGAATCCACAGCAGGTGGCCGAAGGGTTCCTTGCGCTTGCCTGCGCCGCTGAGCGGCAACAGCAGCGCCAACGCGCCGCCCAGCAGTCCGCCCCGGATCACGTTGCTGAAAAAGCCCAGGCTGTCGAAGAGGGGAAACAGCCGGCACAGCGCGGCGGCCAGGACCAGGGGCACGAAAATCACCACGAGCTTTCGGGTGAACAAGGCGCGTCCATCTCCTTTCGCAGGTTGTCCAATAGCTGCCTTTCCTTTGGGGACAGGCATGCCGTTTCCAGCAGATCCGGCCGGAAGCGCAGCGTGGCGCGGAGGGATTCCTGCCGCCGCCAGGCGCGAATTTTCGCGTGGTCGCCGCTGAGCAGCACGGGGGGCACTTCCATGCCGGCGATCTCCCGGGGGCGGGTATACTGGGGATATTCCAGCAGGCCGTCGGAGAAGCTCTCCTCCTCGGGGCTTTCGCTGGAGCCCAGCACGCCGGGGATGAAACGGCATACGCAGTCCGTGAGCACCATGGCGGCCAGTTCGCCGCCGGTGAGAATGTAGTCCCCGATGCTGATTTCCTCGTCAATGCATGCGTCCAGCGCCCGCTGGTCCACGCCCTCGTAATGGCCGCAAAGGAGCACCAGCTCCTCCTCCCGGGCCAGCTCCCGGGCTTTGGCGGTGGTCAGGCGGGCTCCCCGGGGGCCCAGGTAGATGCGCCGGCCGCGAAAATCCTCCCCCGTGACCGCAGCCATGGCGGCCAGGATCGGCTGGGCCATCATCACCATACCCGCCCCTCCCCCAAAGGGGTAATCGTCCGTGTTTTTGTGCTTCCGGTCCGAAAAGGGGCGGATATCCACGCACTGCACCTGGAGCAGCCCCTGCTCCTGGGCGCGGCCCAGGATGCTTGCGCTGAGCACGCTGTGGAACATTTCCGGGAATATGGTGAGTATCTTAATCTTCAAACACAGCCACCTCGTCCAGGGCGCGGGCGTCCACGCGGATGATGCTGTTTTCCACGTCCACCTGGGGAAAGACGCGCTTGAGGGCCGGAGCCATCATGTTCCCCCGGGGAGTGCGAAACACGTATGTATCCACGGAGCCGTACTGCAATACGTCCGTGAGGACGCCCAGCTCGGCGCCGTCCTGGTCCACGGCACGGCAGCCGATGAGCTCGCAGACGTAGCAGGCGTCCTCGGGCAACTGGCAGGCGTGGGCCCGGTCGATCCACAGCTGCGTCCCCCGCAGGGCCTCCGCGCTGTCCCGGTCGGTCACTCCCTCCAGGCTCAGGTAGACAAAACCATCGTGCACCCGGGAGCAGCGGGCCTTGCGGGGGAGATAATGCTCTCCCTGCCGCAGGTAAAGGGTGCTCCAGTCCAGAAACATTTCCGGGTCCGCCGCGTAGGGCCGGACCTTCATTTCTCCCCGCACCCCCTGGGGGCGCAGCACTTCTCCGATCATCAGGTATGCCAATGCCATGGGTGTTCCTCGCTTTTTTCCGTGGTATTTCAGGCGCGTGGGCCGCTCCTAGCATAGCACGAAAAGGGCCGTCCGCGCAAGGGAGCGGCAGTTTTTCCTCTTGACAAAGCGCTGCGCCTGCATGATAATGTACGTACAAATTACTTTTCCGCAAAGGAGGAGGCATTATGGCACGGGTGTTGCTTGACCCGCGGATTACCGGCGCGAAGATCAACAAGAATATCTACGGACATTTCTCCGAGCACCTGGGCAGGTGCGTGTATCAGGGGCTGTACGTGGGGGAGGATTCGCCCATTCCCAACGTGAAGGGCATGCGGTCGGACGTGGTGGCGGCGCTGAAAAAGATCGGCATACCGGTGCTGCGCTGGCCGGGCGGGTGCTTTGCCGACGAATACCACTGGGAGGACGGTATCGGCCCCAAGGCGGAGCGCAAGCGCATGGTGAACACCAACTGGGGCGGGGTGGTGGAGGATAACTCCTTTGGCACCCATGAGTTTCTGGAACTGTGCGATCAGCTGGGCTGCGAGCCGTACATCAACGCCAACGTGGGCAGCGGCACCGTGCGGGAGATGGCCGAGTGGGTGGAATACCTCAACAGCGCGGGAGACTCCACCGTGGTGCAGAAGCGCTGGCGCAACGGCCGGAAGGATCCCTGGGGCGTGAAGTACTGGGGCGTGGGCAACGAAAGCTGGGGCTGCGGCGGCAACATGCGCCCGGAATACTACGCCGATGAGTTCCGCCGCTACCAAACCTATTGCCGCAACTACGGTGACAACAAGCTCTTCCGCATCGCCTGCGGGCCCAGCGAGGATGATTACCGCTGGATGGAGGTGCTCATGGAGCGGGCCGGCCGCTTCATGGACGCGATCACACTGCATTATTATACCGTTCCCGGCACGTGGGCGCATAAGGGCAGCGCGACGGAGTTCGACCAGGCGGAGTATGAGCTGACGCTGCGCAAATGCCTGCGCATGGACGAGATCATCACCGGCCACGAGCAGATTATGAACCGCTACGATCCCAAGGGCCGCGTGGGGCTGATTGTGGATGAGTGGGGGACCTGGTTCGATGTGGAGCCCGGCACCAACCCCGGCTTCCTCTATCAGCAGAGCACCCTGCGGGACGCGCAGGTGGCGGCGCTGACTCTGAACATCTTCAACCGCCATGCGGGACGGGTGGTCATGGCCAACCTGGCCCAGACGGTGAATGTGCTCCAGGCGGTGATCCTCACCGAGGGGGACAAGATGGTGCTCACCCCCACTTACCACGTGTTCGACCTGTATAAAGCGCACCAGGAGGGACTGCTGGTGCCCAGCTGCGTGGAAACGGACGAAAGCGCTCCCGGCGTGTGCCGCCTGAGCGCCTCCGCCTCCCGCAAGGACGGCGTGCTCACCGTCACCCTGGCCAACACCTCCGCGGGCGAGGGCTGCGAGGCCGTCCTGTCCCTGAGTGGAACGAAGCCCGCCGCTGCTTCCGGCCGGATGCTGGCGGGCGACATCCACGCCAAGAATGACTTTGACGCTTCTCCCGTTGCCATTCAGCCCCTGACGGAGCTTGCGATCCAGGGGGACGAGGTACGGGTCAACCTGCCTCCCTGCGCGGTGGCGGAGATCACCATTACCCTGTAACCCCAGACCCGGCGGGGCGTCCAAGGGGCGCTCCGCCGCTTTTTTTTCGCCTTTTTCCCGGTCCGCGCCCTTTTCAGACGCGGACCGATGTGCTATAATAGATCACCACATGAAAGGAGGCCGCGCCCATGCAGAGCATGACGGGCTATGGCCGCTGTCAGGCAACGTTGGATGGACGGGAGATGACCCTGGAGGTTAAAACCGTCAACCATCGTTTTTTGGATTTGTCCTTCCGCCTGCCACGAAATGTGGGCTTCCTGGAGGAAATGCTGCGCCGGGAGCTCTCCGCCGCCCTGCAGCGGGGGCACGCGGATGTGTTTGTGTTCTACCGCAACACCCGCGCCGACGCCCGGCAGGTGCGCCTGGACACCGCGCTGGCCGCCGCGTATGTGGAAGCTGCCCGCCAGGCGCAGCAATTGACCGGCGGAGCGCCCCTCACCGCGGCGGAGCTCATGGCGCTGCCCGACGTGGTGCAGCTGGCGGAGGCGCCGGAGGATCAGGAGGCGGTGGAGGCGCTGGCGCGGCAGGCGCTGACACAGGTGACGGCGGAGGTGCGCGCCATGCGCGCCCGGGAGGGCGAGGCGCTGCGGCGGGACCTGATAGAGCACCTGGACGCCCTGGACCGGCTGCGGGAGCGTATGGCGGACCGTGCGCCGGCGGTACCCCAGGCCTACCGGGAGCGGCTGACCGCTCGCCTGGCGGAATGGGCCGTGGAGCCGGTGGAGCCCCAACGCCTGGCGCAGGAGGTGGCGGTTTTCGCGGACAAATGCGCCATTGACGAGGAGCTCTCCCGTCTGGCATCGCACATTGCCCAGATGCGCGCCTGCCTGAGCGTGGACGGGGCGGTGGGCCGGCGGCTGGACTTCCTTACCCAGGAGATGAACCGGGAGGTCAACACCATCGGTTCCAAGGCGTCGGATCTGGAAATTACCCAGGCGGTGGTGGCCGCCAAGTCGGAAATTGAAAAGCTGCGGGAACAGGTGCAGAACGTGGAGTGAGGTGCTGGGATGAAGCTGGTAAACGTGGGATTCGGCAACATGGTTGCCGCCGCGCGGCTGATTGCCATCGTCAGCCCGGATTCCGCGCCGGTCCGGCGCTTGGTGCAGGATGCGCGGGAAGCGGGCCGGGTGATCGACGCCACCTATGGGCGGCGCACCCGGGCGGTGATGATCATGGACAGCGGTCACGTGGTGCTTTCGCCCCTGCAGCCGGAAACGGTGGCCGGGCGCATGGACAGCCGCGACAGCGGCGAAGGGGAGGATGCTGAATGAAGGAAACGCGCAAGGGCATGCTGCTGGTGATTTCCGGCCCCAGCGGCACGGGCAAGGGCACGCTGGCCGCCAGGCTGCTGCGGGATGATCCCAGCTTCGCTTTTTCCGTGTCGGTGACCACGCGGGCCAAGCGCTCCAATGAGATCGAGGATGTGCATTACCACTTCCTTTCCGACGCAGAATATGATAAACTGTTAGCCGAGGACGCCTTCCTGGAGCACGCCACCGTCCATGGGCACCGCTACGGCACGCTGAAAAGCGAGGTCTACCAGCGGATCGAACGGGGACAGAACGTGCTGCTGGATATTGATCCCCAGGGGGCGCGGGCGGTGATGGAGCGGGAGAAGGAGTGCGTGAGCGTGTTCATCCTTCCGCCCAGCTACAAGGCGCTGCGGGTCCGGCTGCACACCCGCAACACCGACGACCCCGCCGAGATTGAGCGCCGGCTGCACAACGCCCGGGGCGAGATTGAGCAGATGCAGCGCTATCAATACGCCATCGTCAACGATGAGCTGGAGCTTGCCTACGCGCAGCTTTCCGCCATTGTCAGCGCCGAGAAACAGCGCACCAACCGGTATTTCCCGGTGATCGAGGCGGAGTAAGGCGCAATCTATATTGAAGGAGGAAAATGCCCATGTCCATTGTGGAACCCAACGTGCTGGAGCTGTTGGAGCATGCGGACAGCCGTTATACCCTGGTGGTGGAGGCGTCCAAGCGCGGCCGCCAGATTGTGGGCGGCGCGCAGCCCCTGATCGACACCAAAGATATGAAGCCGCTGAAGGCGGCCGTGGAGGAGATCAACCGCGGGCTGATCACCTATGACCGTCCGGTGGAGGAAGAGGAACAGGCATGAAACTGACCGGCAGAGAAATTGTGCTGGGCGTAACGGGAGGCATCGCTGCGTACAAAAGCGCGGAGATTGTCTCCCGTTTGCGCAAGCAGGGGGCGCAGGTGCACGTCATTATGACGGAGAACGCCACCAAGTTTGTGGCTCCCCTGACCTTTGAGACGCTGTCGAACCATCCCGTGGTCACCGATACCTTCGCCCGGCCCGACACCTGGGAAGTGGAGCATATCGCCCTGGCCAAGCGCGCGGAGCTCTTCGCCATTGCGCCGGCCACGGCCAACATCCTGGCCAAGCTGGCCTGGGGGTTGGCGGACGACATGCTTTCCACCACCGCCCTGGCCACCCGCGCGCCGCTGCTGGTGGCGCCGGCCATGAACGTGGGCATGTGGGAGGCGCCGGCTACCCGGCAAAATATGGCGACCCTGCGGGAGCGCGGGGTGCATGTGGTGGGTCCGGACAGCGGTTTTCTCGCCTGCGGAGACAGCGGAGCGGGGCGCATGGCGGAACCGGCGGAGATTGTCGCGGCCATGGAAGCGCTGCTGTGTCCCCGGCAGGATTACGCCGGGGTGCGGGTGCTGGTCACCGCGGGAGCGACCAGGGAACGGCTGGACCCCGTGCGCTTCCTGAGCAACGATTCCTCGGGCAAGATGGGTTTTGCCATTGCGGCGGCGGCCAGGGACCGGGGCGCGGAGGTGACGCTGGTGTGCGGCGTAACCCAGGTGGAGCCGCCTGCGGGCGTGCGGCTGGTCCGGGTGGAGAGCACTCGGGAGCTCTACGAGGCGGTGACGGCGGCGGCCAGGGAAGCCGACGTGGTCATCCAGGCGGCGGCGCCTGCGGATTACCGCTTCGCCAAGGTCCATGACCAGAAGCTGAAAAAGCAGGACGGCCTGCCGCTGATGGTGGAGCTGGTGGAAAACCCCGACATTGCCGCGGCGGTGGGGGAGGCCAAGCGCCCCGGACAGGTGCTGGTGGGCTTTGCCGCTGAGACGGAGCATCTGCTGGAGAACGCCGCATGCAAGCTGGAACGGAAGAATCTGGACATGATCGTGGCCAACGACGTATCCAAGCCCGGAGCGGGCTTCAACGTGGATACCAATATCGCCACCCTGCTGACCCGGGCGGGTGCGTCGGAGCGTCCGCTGCAAAGCAAGGCGGCCCTGGCCCAGGATATACTGGATCAGGCGCTGGCGCTGCGGGAAGCGGCGCTCCAGGCGTGAGCGCCGGATGCGTCCAGCCCCGGGTCCGCCTGCAGCGGCGGGCCAATGCGCGCCGGCTGATTCTGCGCTATCATCCGGAAACGGATGTTTTCACCCTCACCCTGCCGCCGCAGGTTACGTCGCGGGAGGTCCGGGCGTTCCTGAGCCGGCAGCAGGACTGGATGGCGGAGCAGCGGCAAGTGCGCCCCTGGCAACCGGAGTATGCGGCGGGGGAGAGGCATCTGCTCTGGGGACGCTACGTTCCCCTGGGCGGAGAGCTGCCCACGGGTCAGGCTGCCCTGGCCCAGGCCTATGCCCGGGCGCTGCAGGGGGAAGTGGCCGCGCTGCTGCCTCAGTGGACCCGCCGCATGGGGGTGGAGGTGAGCCGGATCACCCTGCGGGAGATGACCAGCCGTTGGGGGAGCTGCTCCGTTGAGACCCGTCGGGTGTCGCTCAACCTGCGCCTGGCACGCCTGCCACGGGCGTTCACCGCCTATGTGCTGGTCCACGAGTTGAACCATTTGCTGCATCCGGACCATTCCGCGGCTTTCTATGCGGACATGGATCGTTTCTATCCGTGCTGGCGGGAAATGCGGGAGGCCATCCGGGCATGCCCCCTTGCGCCTCTGCCGCCGGCGTGACGCGGCACTCCGCCGCTTCCTGGGTCATATGCTGAAAGCGGACCCCTTTCTGCCTTCGGCAGTTGATATAGACGAACTCGGAAGCGGAGTGTGAACGCAGCAATGAAACGCGGAGAAATTTATCGCGCCGACCTGGACCCGGTGGTGGGTTCCGAGCAAGGCGGCATTCGCCCAGTGCTGATTATACAAAATGATCGAGGCAACCTGCACAGCCCCACGGTGATTGTGGCGGCGATTACCTCCCGCCAGCGCAAGGCGCGCTTGCCCATCCATGTGGCGCTGCCAGCGGAGGCGTGCGGGCTGAAGCAGGATTCAGTGGTGCTGCTGGAGCAGGTGCGCACCCTGGAAAAGGCGCGGCTGAGCAAGTATCTGGGCCGGGTCCCTGCGGAGGTGATGGCCCAGGTGGACGCCGCGCTGGCGCTGTCCCTGGGCACCGGCGAGAGCTGAGGCGCATTTCGACGGCCCATTGCTGGACGCTCCCGCCATGCCGAGGCCGGCGGGAGCGTCCTTTTCTCCCAGGGAGCGGACAGGCCACGGGAAAAGGAGAAGCGAGGAGGAAGCGGATGACGTGGAAAAATGCGCTGAAGGATAAGGGGCGCTGCAAGGAACTGCTGATTGCCTATGGGCAGATCGTGCTGGGATGCCTCATCGGCGGCGCGGCTTATCCAATGTTTCTGGTGCCCAACAACATTGCCCCCGGCGGCTTGACCGGCGCGGCTACGGTGCTCAATTATCTGGTGGATGTGCCGGTGGGCCTGACCAGCATGCTGATGAATATTCCGCTGTTCATCATTGGCTACAAAGCCATGGGGCGGGTTTTCGTGCTGCGCAGCCTGGTGGCGACGGTGCTGTTTTCGCTGGCCATCGATCTGATTCGCGTGCCGCCGGTGACGCAGGATCCGCTGCTGGGCACGCTGTATGGCGGCGTGCTGCTGGGGGTAGGGCTCGGGCTGATCCTGCGTGCGGGCGCCACCACCGGCGGCACGGACATGGCCGCGCGCATGGTGCACAAGCGGCTGCCCTTCATGACGGTGGGCGTTTTTCTGTTTCTGATCGACTGCTGCGTGGTGATCCTGGCCGGGCTGTGCGTGGGCCTCAACGAGGGTCTGTATGCCATGATTGCCATTTTCGTTTCCTCCAAGCTGATCGATATGGTCATGGCCGGGCTGAGCCAGACCAAGGCGTGCTTCATCATCACCTCCGCCTGCGAGCAGGTGACCCGCCGGGTGATGACCGAGCTGGACCGGGGCGTGACGCATCTGGAGGCCAAGGGCGCCTACTCCGGGACAAGCCGGCCCATGATTCTCTGCGTGCTCTCCAGCCAGGAGGTTTCACGGCTCAAGGACATCGTCCGGGAAGAGGACGAGCGGGCGTTCATGTTTGTCACCGGTGCGCATGAGGCCCTGGGCGAAGGCTTCTCCAAGCTTAGCGGAGACAGCTGAAAAATGTTGGTTCTGCAGGCGAAAATGTTTCCGTGTAGGTTCTGCAGGCGAAAATGTTTCCGTCCCTTGAACTTTTGCACTACACGTGGTATACTCATATCGTTGAACCCATTCCCTGAAATGATTTTGTGAGGAGGGCGTTCTAAAGTGAAAAAGTTTCTCGCGCTGATCCTGTCCGTGATGATGGTATTGGCCGCTTTCGGCGCTGTGGCCGAGACGGTGGATCCCGATACCATCGAGGATACCATGACCTCCGAGGACGGCAAGTATGAGCTGGCGTTTGTTACCGACGTGGGCCAGTTGAAGGACAAGAGCTTCAACCAGGGCACCTGGAACGGCGTCAAGGGCTATGCCGCCGCCAACAACATCAGCTATAAGTACTATCAGCCCGCCAATGGCGACCAGGCCACCGACGACGACCGCTATGACGCCATGAAGGCTGCCGTGGAAGGCGGCGCCAAGGTGGTTGTGTGCGCCGGCTTCATGCAGGGTACTGCCCTGACCAAGGCCGCCGCGGAATTCCCGGATGCCTGCTTCGTGTTTGTGGATGGCTGGGTGCTCACCGACGAGGCCGGCAACCCCCTGACCAACGTTGCTCCCATCACCTACCAGGAAGAGCAGAGCGGCTATCTGGCTGGCTATGCCGTGGTGAAGGACGGCTTTGAGAAGCTGGGCTTCATGGGCGGCGGCGGCGGCACCAATCCTGCCTGCTGCCGTTACGGCTATGGCTTTGCCCAGGGCGCCAACGCGGCTGCCGCGGAAATGGGCAAGACCGTTGAGCTGAAGTACTCCTGGCAGTACGGCGCTTCTTTCTCCGCCTCCCCCGAGCTGGAGGCCATGGCCAAGGGCTGGTATGAGAACGACACCGAGATCATCTTCGCCTGCGGCGGCAGCATGTTCAGCTCCATCGTCAGCGCGGCTTCCGCCAACGATGCCTACGTGGTGGGCGTGGACGTGGACCAGAGCTCTCAGTCCGAGACCGTTGTGACCTCCGCCATGAAGGAACTGGCCAAATCCGTGGAGTGGACGCTGGACAAGTACTATGGCGACGCTTGGGCGGAAGTCGGCGGCGTGCTGACCAACATTGGCGCTGCGGATGGCATGGTTGGCCTGCCCACCGACAGCTGGCTGTTTGAGACCTACACCATCGACGAGTACAACACCCTGCTGGAGAGCATGAAGAATGGCGACATCACCGTGGATGCCACCGCGCTGGAAGCGGACGGCGTTGTGAATGCCGGCCTGGAGAACGTGACCATCATCTACGAGTAAACCTGGGCGCTCGGTAAACCGGGCAATGCAGGGGGCTGACGCGGCAAGCGTCAGCCCTCTATTTTTTTCGCGGTGATTCTTCGTTGCTTGCAATTTCTGGTATGAGCCGGTATAATGGATATATAGATTTTCCGTGGGCGATTTGAACAGAAAGGGAGGTGGAAGCATGGGCGATTCCTCCGAGTTCGTCATTGAAATGCTTCACATCACCAAGGAGTTTCCAGGCATTAAAGCCAATGACGACATCACGCTGCAGCTGCGCCGGGGAGAGATTCACGCGCTGCTGGGGGAGAACGGCGCAGGCAAATCCACGCTGATGAGCGTGCTTTTCGGCTTATACCAGCCGGAAGCGGGGGTCATCAAAAAGGACGGCAAAGAGGTGCGCATCAACGATCCCAACGACGCCACCGCCCTGCACATCGGTATGGTGCACCAGCACTTCAAGCTCATCGACGTGTTTACTGTGCTGGATAACATTATTCTGGGCGCGGAGGATACCCGTCTGGGGTTCCTGCAAAAGAAAGAAGCCCGGAAAAAAGTCCAGGAGCTTTCCCAGCGCTATGGGCTGAAAATTGACCTGGACGCCAAGGTGGAGGACATTACGGTGGGCATGCAGCAGCGGGTGGAGATATTGAAAATGCTCTACCGGGACAACGAGGTGCTGATTTTCGACGAGCCCACCGCGGTGCTTACGCCCCAGGAGATTGACGAGCTTATGGAGATCATGGACGGTCTACGCCGGGAAGGCAAGAGCATCCTGTTCATCAGCCACAAGCTCAACGAAATCATGGCGGTATCGGACCGGGTGACCGTGCTGCGCAAGGGCCAGTGCATTGGTACGGTGAATACCTGCGACACCAACCAGGAGGAGCTTAGCCGCATGATGGTGGGCCGTCCGGTGCAGCTGGTGGTGGAGAAGGACCCGGCAAAGCCTGGGGAAGAGGTGCTCCGGGTGGAAAAGCTTTGCGTGCCCTCCAAGCTGTACAAGCGCGATGCGGTGCATGACGTGAGCTTCCGGGTGCGCAAGGGCGAGATTGTCTGTATTGCGGGTATCGACGGAAACGGACAGACGGATCTTGTGTATGCGCTGACGGGACTGGAAAAGATTTCCAGCGGCAAGGTGACGCTTTGCGGGCACGACATCACCCATGCCACCGTGCATGAACGCAGCCAGCAGGGCATGAGCCATATCCCCGAGGACCGGCACAAGCACGGGCTGGTGCTGGACTTTACCCTGGAGCAGAACATGGTGCTCCAGCGTTTCCAGGAGCCGGAGTTCCAGCATCATGGCTTTATCCGCTTTGACCAGGAGCGGAAATATGCCGAGCGGCTGATCGCCCAGTTTGACGTGCGCAGTGGGCAGGGTCCTGTGACCGTGGTGCGCAGCATGAGCGGCGGCAATCAGCAAAAGGCCATCGTGGCCCGGGAGCTGGACCGGAACATGCCGCTCATTGTAGCGGTGCAGCCCACCCGCGGCCTGGACGTGGGCGCCATTGAATACATCCACAAGCAACTGGTGCAGCAGCGGGATGAGGGCAAGGCCGTGCTGCTGGTTAGCCTGGAGCTGGACGAGGTGATGAACCTGTCCGACCGCATCCTGGTGCTGTATGAGGGTCAGATTGTGGGCGAACTGGATCCCAAGAAGACGACGGTGGAGGAGCTGGGCCTGTACATGGCCGGAGCGAAGCGGCAGGAGGCGGTGAAGGAATGAAAGACTTTTGGCATAAAGATGGTACGCGCTCCGTCATCGCGTCGCTGATCTCGATTCTGATCGGTCTGGGCGCAGGGAGTCTGCTGATTTTGATCGTGGGCCTGTCCACGCCGTCCCTGGGCCTGAAGAGCGCCTGGGAGGGCATTCGGCTGGTGTTTGCCGGGATGTTTTCCACCGGCCGCGACGCAGCCGGCGCGTTGACCTTCGGCTTCAATCCCTCCGCCATGGGCAACATGCTCTTCCGCGCCATGCCGCTGATCCTGACGGGCCTTTCGGTGGCGGTGGCCTTCAAAACGGGCTTGTTCAACATTGGCGCGCCGGGGCAGTATCTGGCGGGAACCACGGCGACCCTGTTTATCGCTCTGAGCTTGCCCTCCAGCGAGATGTCGCTGCCGGGTATCGCGCCCACGGGCATCCCCACCTGGGTGGTGTGGATTGTGGCCTTCCTGGGCGGCATGCTGGCGGGAGCGCTGTGGGGCGCCATTCCCGGCCTGCTCAAGTCCCTGCTGAACATCAACGAGGTGCTGGCCTGCATCATGACCAACTGGATTGCGGCCAACCTGGTTACCTGGGCGTTTGACGTTTCCAACCTGAAAAACATGGTGGAAAACACCAAGTCCGGTTACATCTACAAAACGACCATGAACGGCGTGGCGACCTCTACCATGGGGCTGGATCAGCTTTTCCCAGGCTCCCAGGTGAACGGCGGCATATTGATCGCCATGCTGCTGGCCGTGGTGGTCTACGTGATTTTCAGCCGAACGACTCTGGGCTATCAGCTCAAGGCCTGCGGCGCCAACCGCTATGCCGCGCGCTATGCCGGCATCCAGGACAAGCGCAACATCGTGCTGTCCATGGCCATTGCGGGATCGCTGGCCGGAGCCGCCGGAGCGCTGTACTACCTCAGCGGCAACACGGAGTTCTTCTGGTCCACCTATCAGACGCTGCCCGCTACGGGCTTCAATGGCATCCCGGTGGCGCTGCTGGCGGCGAATCACCCCATTGGGGTCATCTTTACGGGCATGTTCATGTCCATGCTGGATATCTCCGGCCTGCAGCTCACCAACCTGACCGCCTACAACGAATACATCACAGATGTAATCATCGCGGTGATTGTGTATCTGAGCGCCTTCTCCATGCTGATTAAGATGTTCATCAGCCGCAGGCGGGAGCATAAGCGGGCGAACGCCTCAACCGGCGGTACGGACAAGGGAAAGGAGGCGAAGGCATGATGGATACTCTGTGGGCAAACCTGACCTCCGGCAGCATGGTTTTCCTGATCCGGCAGACGCTGATTTATGCGGTGCCGCTGATGATTGTGGCGCTGGCGGGCATTTATGCCGAGCGCAGCGGCGTGATCAACCTGGCGCTGGAAGGCCACATGATCTTCGGCGCGTTCATCGGCGTGCTCTTTGTGCGCCTGGTGCAGCAATGGGGCTGGTTTGAGGCGGCATATGAGGCGGGAAACTGGCTGACGCTCCAGGGCTTCATGCTGCTGACCATGGTGGTGTCGGCGGCGCTGGGCGCGCTATTCTCGCTGCTGCTGGCCTTTGCGGCCATCAATCTGCGGGCGGACCAAACGGTGGGCGGCACGGCGCTGAATCTGCTGGCCCCGGCGCTGGTGCTGTTCTTCATCCGCCTGATCGCCCAGCAGAACACGCTGCAAATGGCCACAGGCGACAGCGCCAGCTGGTTCATGTTGAAAAAGAGCATGTTCGGCTATGGCCGAAACGATGAAGTCGGCTTCCTGTTTGATACCTTTGTAAACAAGGTCTATCCAGCCACATATGTGTGCATCCTGATCTTCATTGTGATGAGCGTCATCCTGTACAAGACGCGCTTTGGCTTGCGGCTGCGGTCCTGCGGCGAAAATCCGCAGGCGGCGGACAGCCTGGGCATCCATGTGTTCAAAATGCGCTACGCGGGCGTGACCATTTCCGGCGCGCTGGCAGGCCTGGGCGGCTTTGTATACGCCATGACCACCACCAACTGCACCTCCAACGGCGACGTGGCCGGTTTCGGCTTCCTGGCACTGGCGGTGATGATCTTCGGCAACTGGAAGCCGCTGTCCGTGGCCGGGGCGGCGCTGCTGTTCGGACTCTTCAAGTGCGTGGCAGCCAGCTATGGCAGCCTGTACTATCTCAACGGCGCGGAGGATAAGGTGTTCTTCCTCAAGGAGCTGGGGCTGAACACGAACTTTTACCGGTTGCTTCCCTATCTGATCACGTTGATCGTGCTGGCGTTTACATCCAAGAGTTCCCGCGCGCCCAAGGCGGAGGGCATCCCCTACGACAAGGGCAGCAGGTGATGGAAAATGAAGGCTCCCAGGCGGGGGTTCCGCCTGGGAGCCTCAGTTTGTCGACAAAGTATTTGCTCTCGAAATTCGTGCAAGATTTACATTGCATGCTTGCAAGCGGAGGGGTTTCGCGCCTGCGGGCGCGACCAAAGGGCTTTCCGATCGCCCTTTGGAAACCTTCGGTCCCCATACGTGATGAAACTTTTGCAAGCTAGGAAGCCACAAGTTTCATTTTTTCGTGCTTGTGTAAAAAACATGCTTTTTTCAGCAGTCTGAGGCTTCCGGGCGTGTTTTCCGCTTGGGAGCCTTTAGGGTATTGCTATTGGTTTTGCCGCATTACCTTTGGAAGTTACGCAATGCGTGTTGGCGGGGCGCGGGGATTTTGCGCCTGCAGGGTTGAGGAGATTTCGGCCCCATAGGCTGTGCGGCTTTTTTCTGTCAAATAGGCTGTCCTCTCTGGGAGATCCGGGGCCAAAGTACACAGATATCAAAC
>DBFBGQ010000071.1:0-2829 GCA_048201975.1 Candidatus Egerieenecus sp.
GGCAGCCTGGACGGCAACTACGGCAGCGGAACCATGGCCGCGGTGAAGTCCTTCCAGGCCAACAACGGCCTCACCCAGGACGGCCTGGCCGGCAGCAGCACCTTTGCAAAGCTCTTCTCCACCAGCGCCGTCAGCGCGGGCAGCTCTTCCGGCTCCTCCACGGACACGGACTACGACACCCTGCGCTCCGGGGATACCGGCGCGGCGGTGACGCAGATGCAGCAGGCCCTGGTCAACCTGAAATATACCCTCTCCGTCAACGGCACCTATGACAGCGCCACCAAGGAAGCGGTCATCGCCTTCCAGCAGCGCAACGGGCTCAGCGTGGACGGCGTGGCTGGCCCCAATACCCTGAAAAAGCTCTACAGCGGCAACTGCGTCACCGGGGACACGGAAATCTCCTACCCTGACGCCAGCATCCAGGGACCCAACGGCTCCCAGGTGCAGCTGCTCCACTGGTTCGATGATGTGAAGCCCACGCTGAAAAACGGCCAGTGCATGGAGGCCTATGACCCCGACACCGGCATCAGCTGGACATTGCGGGTCATGAGCCGGGGCAACCACGCGGACGTGGAACCCCTCACCGCCGCGGACACCGCCGCCATGAATCAGGCCTTTGGCAACAAGGAATCCTGGGGGCCGAAGGTGGTCTACGTGCTGCTGCCCGACGGGCGCTGGTCCATCGCCTCCACCCATAACGTGGCCCACGGCAGCCAGACCATCTCGGACAACAACTTCGACGGACAGAACTGCGTCCACTTCCTGCGCGATATGGACGAATGCAAGAAAAACGACCCGGACTACGGCGTGCAGAACCAGGAGGCCATCCGCAAGGCCTGGAAGGAACTCACCGGCATTACGGTGAACTGAGAAAGCCGCCTCTCCCTTCGATCAAAACAATGCCCGGCTGCGGCGCAACGCCTCGGCCGGGCATTTTTCGCGCGCCGGACAAGGCCGCCTTCCGCCCCGTCTTTTTTCCCGGGCAGGTAGGAATCGCGACCCCTTTGTCGAAAAGAAAATGTACGAACTTTTTACGTTTTAGGAGGAATCCATCATGGACAAAAATGCATCCCGTGCCCTCATTGAAGCCGGCCAGGCCGTGCTGGGCATCGAGTTTGGCTCCACGCGGATCAAGGCGGTGCTGGTGGACGGCAAGGGACAGACCTTGGCCGTGGGCACCCACGACTGGGAAAACCGGCTGGAAAACGGCCTGTGGACCTACACCCTGGAAGACATTCACGGCGGATTGCAGGGTTGCTATGCCGCCCTCAAGGCCCAGGTGCTGGAGCGCTACGGCGTCACCCTGCGCAAGCTGGCGGGGGCGGGCATCAGCGCCATGATGCATGGCTACCTGGCCTTCGACCGTGAAGGAACGCTGCTGACGCCTTTCCGCACCTGGCGGAACACCTGCACCGGTCCGGCGGCGGAGAAGCTCTCGGAAGTGCTGGATTTCCACATGCCCCTGCGCTGGACCTCCGCCCACCTGTACCAGGCGGTGCTCAACGGCGAGGAGCACGTGCACCGGCTGGATCACGTGACCACCCTGGAGGGCTATGTCCACTGGCAGCTCACGGGCGAAAAGGTGCTGGGCGTGGGCGAAGGCTCCGGCGTGTTCCCCCTGGACGGGGACAAGCCCCAATATGACCCCCAGCGCATGGCCAAGTACGAGGCCCTGTTTGCGCCCTTCCACCTGCCCTGGAAGGCCGCCGACCTGCTGCCGCCCCTGCTGCCTGCCGGCGCGGAGGCCGGCCGCCTGACCCCCCAGGGCGCCAAGCTCCTGGACCCCGATGGAGATCTGGAACCCGGCGTGCCCTTCTGCCCCCCCGAGGGCGACGCGGGCACGGGCATGGTGGCCACCAACAGCGTGGCCCCGGGCACGGGCAACGTCTCCGCGGGCACGTCGGTTTTCGCCATGATCGTGCTGGAGAAGCCCCTGTCGAAGGTCTATCCGCAGCTGGATATCGTGGCCACCCCCACGGGCAAGCCCGTGGCCATGGTCCACTGCAACAACTGCACCTCCGACCTGAACGCCTGGGTGGGCCTGTTCGGGGAGTTTGCCGAGCTCATGGGCATGAAGCTGGACGCCAACGCCCTCTATGGCGCGCTGTACCGCAAGGCCCTGGAAGGCGACAAGGACTGCGCGGGGCTGTTGGCCTACAACTTCTACTCCGGGGAGCACAACGTGGACCTGGAGGAGGGCCGCCCCCTGTTCGTGCGCACCCCGGAGGCCAAGCTGACCCTGGCCAACTTCATGCGCACGCACCTCACCGCCTCCCTGGCGGTGCTCAAGTCCGGCATGGACCTGCTCCTGCGGGATGAAAAGGTGGAGATTCGCAAAATTCTGGGCCATGGCGGGCTGTTCAAGACCCGCGGCGTAGGCCAGAGCCTCCTTGCCGCGGCCATCAACGCCCCGGTCACCGTGATGGAGACCGCCGGAGAGGGCGGCGCCTGGGGCATCGCCCTGCTGGCAGCCTACATGCTCCACGGCCAGGGCCGCACCCTGGAAGAATACCTGGACCAGGACATCTTCGCAGGCATGGCCAGCGAGACCCTGGCTCCCGACCCCGCCGACGTGGCCGGCTACGACGCCTTCATGGCCCGCTATCAGCCCGGTCTGGCCATCGAGCGCGCCGCGGTGGAACATTTGAAAGGGTAAGAAAGAAGTCCGTGCCGGAGGACATGCGCCTCCGGCACGGACTTCAGACTGCTAAAAAAAGCCTATTTTCTCACACCAGTATAAAAAATGAAACTTATGTCTCCATTACCTGCAAAGTTCCAACACGTATGGGGACCGAAGGGGTCCAGGGGGCGATCGGAAAGCCCCCTGGT
>DBFBGQ010000072.1:0-38016 GCA_048201975.1 Candidatus Egerieenecus sp.
AAAATGAACAGCTTCGCGCCAATTTGCTTCGATCCATTTCCCATGATTTGCGTACTCCGCTCACATCGATTTCAGGAAACGCCAGCAACCTGCTCTCCAATGGGGATTTGTTTGACGCAAAGACCAAGGAACAGATGTATACCGATATATATGATGACGCCATGTGGCTCATTAACCTGGTGGAAAATCTGTTGTCTGTCAGTCGGTTGGAAGAAGGACGGATGAACCTGCATGTATCTACGGAATTGATTGATGAGGTAGTTGCAGAGGCCCTGCGTCATATTAACCGGAAGAGCGCGGAATATCGTTTGAATGTACAGAATGGTGAGGAATATCTTTTAGCGAAGATTGACGCAAAGCTGATTGTTCAAGTGATTATCAATATCGTCGATAATGCCATCAAGTACACACCGGCAGGATCCGAAATCGACATTGGGTGGAAACGAAAAGGAAACTATATTTATATTTCCATTGCAGATAACGGCCCGGGAATTCCCGACGCAGCGAAACCGCATATTTTCGATATGTTTTACAGTGCGTCCAACCAGATTGCGGACAGCCGCCGCAGCATGGGGCTGGGTTTGGCTCTGTGCAAGTCGATTGTCAATGCGCATGGAGGAGAAATCATGGTCACCGATCAGTTACCCCATGGATCCGTTTTTACTTTTTCCGTACCAGCCGGGGAGGTAGAGCTACATGAATAAGCCTTTAATCTTAGTGGTTGAGGATGATACGCCCGTTCGCAACTTGATCACGACAACACTAAAAGCCCACGATTATCGCTTTTTGACTGCGTCAAACGGAGAAGCGGCTATTTTGGAGGCTTCCTCTCATAATCCGGAAATCATTTTGCTGGATTTGGGACTGCCAGATATGGATGGCGTGGAAGTCATTCACAAAGTTCGTTCCTGGTCCAATATGCCCATTATTGTAATTAGCGCCCGGAGTGAGGATACGGATAAAATCGATGCGCTGGATGCCGGCGCGGATGATTATCTGACCAAGCCCTTTTCCGTGGAAGAACTGCTCGCAAGGCTGCGCGTGACACAGCGGCGGCTATCCGCACAGCAGATGGGTGCTGTGAATACCGATTCGGTTTTCACAAATGGCAAGTTAAAGGTGGATTACGCTGCCGGCTGTGCTTTCCTGGACGGCCAAGAGCTGCACTTGACTCCCAGCGAGTACAAACTGCTGTGCTTGCTGTGCAAAAATGTGGGTAAGGTACTGACTCACACCTTCATCACCCAGCAGATTTGGGGCAGAAGCTGGGAAAACGATGTTGCGTCCTTGCGCGTATTTATGGCTACCCTGCGCAAGAAACTGGAAAAAGAGCCGGGCTCTCCGCAGTATATCCAAACGCATATCGGGGTCGGGTACCGTATGATGCGAGTTGAGCCATAAGCAGAGGACAGCTATCAGCATATGGAAATAGTGGTTAACCCCACTTCTTCGAAGAAGCATATTTGGCCAGCTCAAGGTTGTCCAAGCATGGTAGGAAATTGGTTTTGCAAACAAAATCATTCTCTGCGAAACCGATAGAATTTACACGAATGAATGTTGAAGAAAACCGGATGAAGTTGTGAAACTTTTTGATAGCTGGGCCAATCTTTTTCGGAGAGACCCGGCTGTCTTAAATGAAAGTTCTTGTTTTCGCCTACTTGCAGGACTATACATGCGCATGTGCTTGTAGAAGCGCTGTTCACCGATCCGGTGCTGCCGCTCCACCTTCCCATTTTGTCGCGGCATAGCGATCCAAATCCGATGGTACGCTCTCCCCATTTCGTTTAATGCTTCCTCAAACAACGTTTTGTGTTTGGATTTCGTGACCAGAAGCGCGCTGGTAAACGCTGTTCCGTTGTTCGTTTGGATCATCCGAATCGGAAACGGCGCCGTTTTGATAAGCCGCTCCAGAAAGCCTCTGACGCTGTCGGAGCTTTGTTCCACGCACATTTCCCGGTATATCCAGTGCGCATAGCTTCTCCTGTACCCGTGTGCACAGTTTTCTCATACCCAGCAGCAGGTTACCCCGATGCTTTCGTGCATATCGCTGGGCCGGTGTTTGCTTTTCTGCCATCGGCTTCTTGGGCGAATGATGCGGTGCGCGTGGTCGGTCTTTCAGGCTTGCCAGCGTACCATCATACCGCCCTTTCCATTTGTGCACGGTCTTTTGGCTCAGCCTGTACCGGTTCGCTGAAGCTGTAATTCCGTGCTCTGCTGCCTATTTTCGTACTCGTTGACGAAAATGGGCTTTCTGTATTATCTTGTCCATGGAGAACTCCTCTGTGGTGGGTTGGTTGTTCGCACTTCTATGCTTACCACAGTTGGGTTCTGTTTTCTTTGCCTGCTGTTTACTGTTACCTACGCATTGTACCTCTATTCATCGTGTAACAATCCATTCGCATGCGTTGACATTCCATGGTAACCAAGGTAAAATAAACACAGCGTTGTTTTTGACAATTGATCGCTGCGGTACGCGGCTTACCGGAGCCAAAGGAGGACTTGTGATGAAAAAGCTCGCTTCCGTGCTTGCGACGTTCTTGTTGCTGGCCATCGGCATAACGCCGGCGGTAGCAGAGACACTCAGCTTCTCCCCGGGCGTAAATATGGACGAGGTGGCGAACGCCTTTTTGCAGGAATATCCGGGCGTGGAGCTGGTATCGGACGGGCGATGGTATGATACGACCTCGGAGCTTGTGGGCGCCATGCTGACCCGATCCTTCCAGGGGGACATCACTGCATTGGATACTTCCGCCAAGGATTTATCCGTTTTGTACGAGCATGGATATTGTCTGGACTTATCCTCCAGCAGCGTCATATCCGACGCCATCGCCCGAATGCATCCTGCTATCGCGCAGCAGGTAATGTTCGACGGGGGCATTTATGGCATACCCACCATGATCTCCTTCAATTTCCAGATTATCAACGCGGCGGCGTGGGAGGCATGCGGGTATACGGAGGAAGATGTGCCTCAATCCTTTCCGGAGCTGTTGTCCTTTCTGGAGAAATGGTGCGACCGCCTGGAAGCGGAGGGGAACGCAGCGTACCGGGCATTCGGCGGCTTCGATGTATTTTATTCACCCACCAGCTACACTGAACTGCTTCTGGATTATCTGATCCATGAGGCCGTGCTGCAAAGCGGGTATGCGGACGCCCCGGCGCACTTCGATGAAGCGGTAATGCTGCCGCTGCTGGAGGAATGCAAGCGAATTGGCGCGCGGCTGTATGAAACGGAGGCCGCCATCACCAGCGTTTATGGAGGCGGCACGCCGCTGTTCACTTCCCTGGTGCAGACGCAATGGCCTGAGCGCATGGAGGATGTCGTCTATTTCCGCCTCGATGAGCAGCAGCCCAAGCTGATTCAGGCAACGCTGTGGCTGAGTATGCTCTATGCTGGCGCGGAAAACCCTTCGTTAGGGATCAGCTATCTTGAAAAGCTGGTGGAGACTCCGGAGAAAGACATTGACTTTGACCAGGTAATGCTGTACCAGGACGCCGCGCCCAAGATCAATCCCAACAACCAGAAGGATATACAAAACTATACCGAGAGAATCGAGGCGCTGACAAATCAATTGACCGAAAGCGGCTTGAGCGACAGCGACCGGGAAGCCATCACGCTGGAGCGGGAGGAATACCAGCTCCGGTTGGAAGCATGCTATACGGAAACCAAGCAGTATCTCGTATCCCCCACGCAGCTGGAAAACTATCAAGCGCATGTGGATCAGCTGTTTTTCCCCAAGCCCGATGTCTTCCAAAGCTCGTCGAGCAGCCTGGATATGAAACGACAGCTGATTCAGCGCTACGCGGCTCAGCAGCTGACAGCGCAGCAGTTTGTGGCGGAGCTGAATCGTGTGGTGGATATGGCGCAGCTGGAGGAATAAGAAAACCCGCGGGCGGAGGCGCCGTGGCGCTTGAACGATGGTGCGAAGCAGAAGCTGTTCATGCGCAGGATCTGTTCCGCCGCCTTGCCCGGAGAGCGGGAAGTCGATTGCGCCTGCCTTCCAGTATCCATTTCCCCATGGGGCGGATAGGATTTCCCCAAAGGATCACGCAATGCCCAACAGGAAAAATGTTTCCCTCCGCAAGCGGATTTGCCCCTTCCAGGGCGGATTTGCTTGCTTTTTTCAGGTTGATGATATACAATAAAATGAAAAATCCTGTAAGCGCGGACTTGCGGCCGCGCCGCAGTAAGAGCCAGGAGGATAGCGCAATGAAGGTTATTTTGCTCCAGGATGTGAAGGAACATGGCAAGCGGGATGAAATTGTAAACGTATCCGACGGATATGCCCGCAACTTCCTTTTCCCGCGGAAGTGGGCCATGGAAGCCACGCCCGGCGCGTTGCGGGAGATAGAGCGCAAACGCGCGGCGGAGGCGGCCCGTGAGGCGGAGCGCCGCGCTGAGGCCGAGAAGAAGGCAGCGCAGCTCAAGGGGAAAACCATCGAGCTGTCCGTGCGCTGCGGCGAGAAGGGCCGCCTCTACGGCTCCATTACCTCCGCCGAAATCGCCCAGGCGCTGGAGAAACAGCATGGCGTCAAGGTGGATAAGCGCAAGATCGAGCTGCCGGATCCCATCCGCCAGGTGGGGGATGTGCAGGTGAGCGTGTGGCTCTACAGCGGCGTGACCACGCCCATGATCGTGCGGGTCAAGGCGGAAACCAAGTAAGGCGGCCCGGGAGAAGGAGGGGGAGTCCATGGAGGAGAGCCTGCAGCTGCGTGGCGTGACGCCGCCCAACAGCGTGGAGGCGGAGCGCAGCGTGTTGGGCGCCATGCTCCAGGACAGCGGTGCGGTGCTCCAGGCGGCTGAGGAGCTGGAGGACGCCGACTTTTATACCCCCGCGCACCGGGAAATTTTCAGCAGCATGATCCAGCTCCACCGTAGCCAGAGCCCCGTGGACCTGGTTACCGTGGATGCGGAGCTGAGCCGCCGGGGGAGCCTGGAGGGCGTGGGGGGCACGGCCTATCTCATTGAGCTGAGCCAGTACGTGCCCACCACCGCCAACGTCAAGGCTTACATCCGCCTGGTGCTGGAAAAATCCACCCTGCGCAAGCTCATCCGCGCGGCCAACGAAATTTCCCAGGAGTGCTATGGCCAGCAGAATCCGCTGCAGGAGGTTTTGAACCACGCGGAGAAATCCATTTTCGATATTGTGATGCACCGGGCCAGCGGAGAGTCCCTGGTGCATGTCAAGGAAGTGCTCTACAACACCTATGCCAGCATCGAGGAGCTCAGCCGCCTGAAGGGCAGGGTTTCCGGCGTGCCCACGGGATTTACCGCGCTGGACAACCTGCTTACGGGCATGCATGGGGGCGAACTGATCCTGGTGGGGGCGCGGCCCTCCATGGGCAAAACCTCCCTGGCGCTGAACATCGCCGGGTACGCCGCCCTGACCGCAGGAAAAAACGTGGCGATATTCAGCCTGGAAATGCCTCGGGAGCAGATCGCCATGCGCTTGCTCTGCTCCGACGCGCGGGTGGACATGCAGCGCGTGCGCTCCGGCACCATGAACGGGGACGACTGGATGCGGTTGGCCCGCTCCATTGGCCCCATGTCCAACGCCTCGCTGTACATTGACGACACCGCGGGCATTACGCCCTCCCAGCTGCGCAGCCGCTGCCGGCGGCTGATGATGGACAAGGGCCTGGACCTGATCGTGCTGGACTACCTGGGATTGATGCACAGCGACTCCAAGGCGGAAAACCGCCAGCTGGAGGTTTCGGAAATCAGCCGCCAGCTCAAGGCCATCGCCCTGGAGCTGAAGGTGCCGCTGGTCGCCTGCGCCCAGCTGTCCCGCGCCGCCACCGCCCGGGTGGACAAGCGCCCGGTGCTCAGCGACCTGCGTGATTCCGGCTCCATTGAGCAGGACGCGGATGTGGTGATGTTCATTCACCGGGAAGCCTATTACGACCCGGCCTGCGAAGAGAAAAACGTGGGCGAGATCATACTGGCCAAGCAGCGCAACGGCCCCCTGGGCACGGTGAAGGTTGCCTGGCTCAGCGAATTCGCCACCTACGCCAACCTGGCTCCCGAGCAGGGCGGCGGATACAGCGACGCGCCCTTTTGACGGGCGCTAAAGGAGGAAGCTATCCCGTATGGAAACCTATACCGTCAGCCAGCTTGTCAAGGATGTGCGCTTTGAGGGCTTTCTGCTGGTACGCTCCAGCGATCAGCGCACGGGCAGCAACGGCAGCCGCTACCTGGACATGAACCTGGCCGACCGCACCGGGGAGATCAATTGCAAAATGTGGGACGGCAACGTGGCTCCGCCGCCAGTGGGTTCCGTGATCAAGGTGCGGGGGCTGGTGCAGGAGTACAACGGCCGCCTGCAGCTGCGGGTGGAGCGCCTGCGCGTCACGACCGCCGAGGATCCCGTGGATCTGAGCCAGCTGGTGCCCTGCGCCCCTGAAAAGCCCGAGGACATGTACCGGGAGATTACCGATACGGTGGCCCGGTTCCAGCGGGAGGACCTGCGCAAGCTGGTGATGGAGATGCTGCGCCTGGCAGGGGACCGGTTGATGTACTTCCCGGCGGCGCAGCGGCTGCATCATGCGGAGCGCAGCGGCCTGCTTCATCATACCACCGGGATGCTGCGGACCGCCGAGCACATCCTTGCGGCCTATCCGTTCCTCAATGGCGATCTGCTTCGGGCGGGGGTGATCCTCCACGACCTGTGTAAAATCCAGGAGATGAAGAGCGACGCCATGGGCAACGTCAGCGATTATACCCGGGACGGCCTGCTCATCGGGCACCTGGTTCGCGGCGTGGCGCAGCTGAACCTGGCGGCCCAGAATGTGGGGGTGGAGGGCGAGCTGCTCCTGCTGCTGGAGCATATGATCCTCAGCCATCACGGGGAGGCGGAGTTTGGTTCCCCGCGCATGCCCATGTTCCCGGAGGCGGAGGCTCTCCACTGGATCGATTTGCTGGACGCCCGGATGAACGAGATGCAGGCGATCATGCAGCGGGTGCCGGAGGGCGCCTTCTCCGAGAAGATCTGGAGCCTGGAGCGGCGGCTGTATCATCCGCGCTATGAGGAATAATTCGCGGCGATGCTTCGTTGCAATGTATAGAGACGAATTTGGGACTCAAGGGAGGTTTGAACATGCGTAAAAAGCTGCTGCTGATCCTTTGCCTGATCCTTTGCGGGGGGATGCTGGCCGCATGCTCCGGGGGAAATAACAACCAATCATTTGACGTGATCACCCAGATGCCCCAGAACTACAATACCGCCACGACCGCGCCCACGCAGGAGCCCACCCAGAGCAACGCCCTGGTGGATCAGCTCATCGACTTTGACGACGGCACCTACGATCCCGCCTTGGAAGAGGAGGAAGGTGAGCCGCCGCTGAGCGGCAGCGTGTTTGACAATACCTACCAGCCCATTCTTGAAGAGGCCACGCCCACGGTGGCGCCCACGCAGAACAGCCAGTACGCCGGCGCGTCCCCCGTGGTCATCGATCCCATCGATAAGCCCACGCCCACGCCCCTGCCGGCCATCACGTTCTCCTATCAGACCTACGACGCGTCGAAGCTCCACTTGACATTCGAAGGGCCCGCAGGATGGATCATCGACGACTCGGCGACGGATACCTACATCCTGACGCAACCCGCCAACGAGGCTGTGCCCGGCTATGCGTCCATGATCACCGTCCGGGTGACCACGGTAAGCAGCCAGTACAATTCCAGCGACTTGGCCAAGGAGGTCAAGCAGATGCTGGACACCATCGAGACCAACGGGACATTCAAGTCCATGGATAAGTCTCTGACTGCCGAGCGTACCCTGCTGGGCAAGGCGGGCGTTTATGCCAACTACACCGCCGTCACCAACGATGGGGTGGAGGCAGCCGGTCGCGTGCACGCCACCTGCATTGACAAGGTGCTCTATACGGTGCATATCACCTATCCCCGGGGCTATCGGGAGACCTATGTGGATCAGGTCTACGACAAGTTCCGCTCCACGGTGAAGCTGACCCAATAACAGTGCATGAAGGAGAAGTACCCATGACGAAGCGACAGGCGCGGGGACAGGAGCTGTTTCTGTCGGGATACAACTGCGCGCAGTCCGTGCTGATGCCCTTTGCCGATCTTCTGGGCATGACGGAGGAACAGGCGGCGCTGGTGGCGGTGGGCTTTGGAGGCGGCATGGGGCGCATGCGCAAGAACTGCGGCGCCTATTCCGCCATGGTGATGCTCTGCGGGGCGCTTTTTGGCCCCACGGGCGCGGCTGAGGAAAAACGCGCCGAGGTGTACGCCCGGGTGCAGGATGCCCGCCGCATCTTCTGCGAAAACTTTGGCACGGATCAGTGCGCGGAGCTGCTGGGCCTACCTGAACGGCCGGAGGATCCTCACCCCGAGGCCCGTACCCAAGCCTATTACGACCGGCGGCCCTGCCTGCGCATTGTGACGGAAACCTGCGGGCTGGTGGAGCAGATGCTGGAAGAAACCCGTGGGGAGGGCGTATGCGGGCGTTGATTTTCTCCACCCACACCGGCGGCGGCCATGATGCGGCAGCTCACGCCATTCAGCAGGCGCTGGAAGCCCGCGGCGTTGAAACGCGCATCATGGACTGCGTCGCCTTCGGGGGCGCATGGTTTTCCAGGGCGATTTCCGGGAGCTATGTGAAGCTGGTGCAGCATTATCCGGATGGCTTCGGTAAGATTTACCGTTTTAGCGAAGCTATCAGCACGCCCAGGCGGAAATCTCCCGTATACATGATGAACAGCACGTACGCCTTCCGCATGGCCAAGGAGATCGCGGAATACGGCGCGGATATGATTATCTGCACGCACATGTTTGGCGGACACTCCGTGACCCATTTGCGCAGGCATGGGCATTACAAGGGCTATTTCGCCATGGTAATGACCGATTATACCCTGAGCCCCTTCATGGAGGACATTCAGCCCGATGTGCTGTGCGTCAGCCACCGGGCCATGATGCGGGAATGCCGGGAGAAGGGATTGCCGGAGGGTATCCTGATGCCCTTTGGCATTCCCGTGAGCCTCGCATGCAAGCCCTGTGAGAATCGGGCGGAGGCCAAGCGGAAGGTGGGCATTTCCCCGGAGACGCCCCATGTGCTGCTGGTGGGTGGTTCCATGGGCGCCGGAAATTTGCCGGGCGTGGTGACCAAGCTGCTGCCCTCTTTGCCGGCCGGCGCGCGCCTGACACTGGTCTGCGGCTCCAACGTCCAGGCGAAGGCCCAGGTAGAAAAAATGCTGGGGCATGAGCCGCGGGTGCGCGTCCTGGGGCGGGTGTCTCCCCTGTACGATCTGATGGCGTCCGCAGACGTGCTGATCACCAAATCCGGCGGTCTCACCACCACCGAAGCCATGACCATTGGCACGCCCATGGTGATCGTCCATCCCATTCGCGGCTGCGAGACGGCCAACGCGGCGTTTTTCGAGCGCACGGGTTTGGCGCTGTACGCCCGCTCCATGGATGAACTGACGGAGAAAACCGCGCGGCTGCTGGGCAGTCCGGAAGCCCGTGAGCGCATGATTGCCACCCAGCACCGGGAAATCGATCCCCAATGCTGCGAGCATTTTGTGGACTATCTCATCGAAAAGACGCGGCAGCGCATGCAGGACGTATAGCGGCCGGCCGTGAGAAGCCGCGGTGAAAGGAAATAAAAAACGGGAGGAACCGGCGCGTGAACCGGTTCCTCCCGTTTATGTTTGCATGGCGTCCTCCTGCGACCAGGGATAGAATAGCTCCTCTTCAGGGAGCGCCTCCAGCTGCCCGTCGGTGAGCTGGGTCAGCTTTTCCAGCACCGCGGGTGCGTCGCCTTGTCGCATGAGCAGGGTGAATGTCACGGCGGTGGTGAAATCGCTGCCCAACAGCTGCGCCGGGAGGCTTTTCAGGGCATGCCGCACGCGATCCCACTGGGGATAGGCGACTTCGCACAGATAGCGCGCGGAGGGCTCCATGGTCACCACTTCCGCCGCCTTTAGTGCGATGGCGCAACCCTGGGTATAGGCGCGCACCAGGCCTCCCGCGCCCAGCAGCACGCCGCCGAAATAGCGCGTTACCACCACGCACACGTTGACCACGCCCTGCGCCTTGAGCACCTCCATGATGGGCATCCCCGCGGTGCCTCCGGGTTCGCCGTCGTCGCTGTAGCGCATGATCCCCGCGTTCAGCCCGATGACGTAGGCGTAGCAGTGATGGGTGGCATCCTTGTATTGCTGGCGTACCTGCTGCAGGAAGGCCAACGCCTCCTCCTCGGTGGCCGCGGGGGAGGCGTAGCCGATGAAGCGGCTCTTGTTGATGATCACCGTGTCACAAGCGGCCTGGCGAACGGTTTTGTAAGGCTTCATGCCTTGAGCACCAGGCGGCAGAAGCCCTTCTTGCCCTTTTTGAGCATGGCGCCATCCCCAGCAAGCTGCTGGGCGGACACCTGCGCGTCAAAGCTCTCGACCTTTTCATCGCACAGGTATACGGCCCCCGCCTTGACCTGATTGCGGGCGTCGCTTTGGCTTTTGCACAGCCCGGAGCGCACCAGCATGGTGGTGACGCGGGCGTCCTCGGCCAGCATTTCCGGGGTGAGCTCGCAGGTGGGGATGCTGCCGCCTGCGCCGCCGCCGGCAAACAGTGCCAGCGCCGCCTCGGCGGCCTTTTGCGCTTCGGCTTCCCCGTGGACCAGCTTGGTCACCTCAAAGGCCAGCACCTTCTTGGCTTCGTTGATTTCGCTGCCCTCCAGCGCGCCCAGCCGGCGCACCTCGTCCATGGGCAGGAAGGTCAGCAGGCCCAGGCACTTTTCCACATCCTTGTCGTCGACGTTCCGCCAGTACTGATAGAAATCGAAGGGGGAGGTCTTCTGGGGATCCAGCCACAGGGCGCCCTTTTCGGTTTTGCCCATCTTGCGGCCGTCGTGTGTCAGCAGCAGCTGGAAGGTGCAGGCAAAGGCGCTTTCATGCTCCTTGCGGCGGATCAGATCCGCGCCGCCCAGCATGTTGCTCCATTGATCGTTGCCGCCCATCTGCAGGCGGCAGCCGTAGCGGTGGAACAGCTCCAGGAAGTCGTAGCTCTGCATGAGCATATAGGTGAATTCCAGGAAGGAAAGCCCGTTATCCGTGGCCATGCGGGCCTTGTAGCACTCGGCGGTGAGCATTTTGTTTACGGAAAACAGCGCGCCGATATCCCGCATGAAGTCGATGAAGTTCAGGTGCCGCAGCCAGTCGGCGTTGTTGGCGATGATCGCCTTGCCATCGGAGAAGTCCAGGAAGCGGCTCATCTGCTGCTTGATGTGGGCCACGTTGCTGTCGATGGTTTCCACGGTCATCATCCGGCGCATGTCGGTCTTGCCGGAAGGATCGCCGATCATGGCCGTGCCGCCGCCCATCAGCGCGATGGGCTTGTGCCCGGCCCGCTGCATGTGGGCCATGGCCATGATCGGAATGTAGTGGCCGATGTGCAGGGAATCCGCCGTGGGATCAAAGCCCACATAGAAGGTGGTGGGCTGTTCCAGCTGCTTGTAGAGTTCGTCCTCAAAGGTGGTCTGGGCGATGAAGCCGCGCTCCTTGAGAATGTCCAGAATATGTGGCATGGTGATCGCTCCTTTTTCCATGATGATGCTTCAGCTCTGGGCGATGACGTCGCGCAGAACGCTCATACCTGTTTGAATCTGTTCCACGGTGCTGTTGGAGAAGTTCAGGCGCAGGGTGTTGGCGTGACCGCCTTCGGCGAAGAAATGGGTGCCGGGGACATAGGCCACGTGCCGGCGAACGCATTCGTTGAGCATGGCGGTGGCGTCCAATCCCTGGGGAAGCTCCACCCAGACGAACAGGCCGCCCTGGGGCCGGGTATAGGTAGTGCCCGCCGGGAAGGTTTCCAGCTGCTCCAGCATGGCCTGCAGCTGCACCGCATAGCTGTGGCAAATGGTCCGGATGTGCTCCGGCAGCAGATTCTCCCGAAGGAACTCCGCCACAATGGCCTGGTTCAGGTTTGCGGTATGCACGTCCGAGGATTGCTTGCCGATGGTGCACTTGCGGATGATGCGCGGATCTCCGGCCAGATAGCCCACCCGCAGGCCGGGGCTGATGATTTTGCTGAAGGAGCCCAGGAACATGACCCAGCCCTCCTGGTCGAAGGACTTGATGGCCGGCAGGGGATCGCCCTGGTAGCGCAGGTCACGGTAGGGGTCGTCCTCCGCCACCACCACGCCGTATTTCGCGGCCAATTCGGCGATGGCCTTGCGCCGCTCCGTGGGCAGCGCCTTGCCTGTGGGGTTTTGGAAGGTGGGGATGACGTAGAGCAGCTTGGGGTGGTGCTCCCGCATGGCGCGCTCCAGATCCTCAATGACCAGACCCTGGTCGTCGCTCTCCACGGGCACGGGCCGGGCCTCAAAAAGCCGCATGCACTGGATGTTGCCCAGGAAGGAGGGATTCTCCACCAGGACGGTGTCGCCGGGGTTCAGCAGGGCCTTGCACAGCAGGTCCATGGCCTGGGTGGACCCTGTTACCGGCAGGATGCCGCCCTGGGGAATGTCCACGCCCAGGGCCGCCCGCAGATAGGGATAAAGGCACTCCAGCAGGGGGCCGTAGCCCTCCGTGGCGCCATACTGCAGGATGCCCTTGCCGTTTTCCTCCATGACCTTTCCGCACAGCCGGGCGACGGTTTCGTCCGGAAGAGCGGAGCGGGCAGGGTTCCCGCCGGCGAAAGAGATCATTCCCGGTTGCGCGGTCAGCTTCAGGATTTCCCGAATGGCGCTGCCGCTGACGGCGTCAAAACGCCGGGCGAAGGTGAGCTTTTCCAGTTCCATGATGCATCATCCTTTCAGAGCATAGGCGGTCGGTATAAAAAAATCCCCCAGGCGATGCCTGAGGAAGGTGAACAGCGTCACGGTACCACTTCCACTTTTGGGCGATAACGCCCCTCGTCAGGGAACGTAGGATTCCCTCAGCGCGGTAACCGGCGCACCGGATGCCGCCTACGCAACGCCTGCCGCGCCTTCAGCGGATGGCTCGGAGCCGTATGCGCAGCCCCGCCGTCGTTTCCTTGCACCGACCGGAAACTCTCTGGGACGGGGAATGGGACCGCGCGCTTCTCTTCATCGCCGATTTTGAAACTATTATATCCCATTTGACCGGTTTGTCAAGGAGAAAAAAAGCATGCGCCCTGGGCAGCGCGCGGAGACGAAGGAAGTGTGGGAAAAAGCAAAAAGGCATTGCTAAAAATGGCTTTTTCTTGTATACTAAATGATGACCGTGTGCGGACGGGCTTTTCACGTGCGCTTGTCCGCGCGCGACGCCTCTGCGTATGCCGCTTCCCCCGGGGACGGCAGCATTGGATAAAGGAGGTTGGGACTGCAACATGGAATGCAAGATCAAGACCGACATCGGCACCATCTATATCAGCGAGGACGTCATGCTCAAGGTTGTGGGGTACGCGGCGCTGGAGTGCTACGGCATCGTGGCCATGTCCAGCCGGCGGGCCAAGGACGGCCTGGTGGAATGGCTGGGCCGGGAAAACCTGAGCAAGGGCGTACAGATCCGCAGCGTCGGCGATATGCTGGATGTGGACCTTTTCATCATCGTGGAATACGGCATCTCCATCGCGGAGGTTTGCAAAACCATCGTGGAGACCGTCCGCTACAAGCTGGAGAGCATGACCGGCGTGAAGGTTCGCAAAGTGAATATTTCGGTGGAAGGGATCCGCGTTTGATCCATCGCCCGATGTGAACGGAGGAAGAAACCCTTGATTCAATTCAAAACGATTGACGGACTGCTGCTGCGCGACATGGTCATGGCGGGCGCGGCTTTGCTGGAAAAAAATCGGGAGACGGTGGACGCGCTGAACGTGTTCCCCGTGCCCGATGGCGATACGGGTACCAACATGTCCTTGACCATGAGCAGCGCCACCCGGGAAATCAACAGCAAGGAGTTCCTGCGGGCGGACGAGGCCGCCGCCGCACTGGCCAAGGGCGCGCTCAAGGGCGCCCGGGGCAACTCCGGCGTCATCACCTCCCAGCTGTACCGCGGCTTTTCCCGCGCCCTGGACGGCATCGACAAGATCACACCGATTCAGTTTGCCAAGGCGTTGAAAAACGGCGCGGATACCGCCTACAAGGCGGTGATGAAGCCCAAGGAAGGCACCATCCTCACGGTGGCCCGGGTGATTGCCGAGGACGCCATCAAGCAGGCCGAGGCCCATCCCGACGACTTTGACGGGCTGATGACCGTGATGCTGCGCACCGGCGAGGCTATCCTGAAGCAGACCCAGAATATGCTGCCTGCGCTGCAGCAGGCCGGCGTGGTGGATGCCGGCGGGCGGGGACTGCTGTACCTGTACACTGGTTATGCGGCGGTGCTCCGGGGCGAGGACATCAACGAAACCACCATCGCCGTCACCCATGAGGACGGCGAGCCCCGCTTCGAGGACGATCACAGCGCCATCGAAACCATCAACTTTGCCTACAGCACGGAGTTTACCATGCAGAACCTCCGGGAGGACTGCACGGAGGGCGAGGTGGATTCCTTCCGCCGCCGCCTGAACCGCATCGGCGACAGCGTGCTGGTGGTGGGGGAAATGACCGCGCAGATCAAGGTCCATGTGCATACCAACAACCCCGGCAAGGCCCTCGAGTATGGCCTGGAGTTGGGCGAGCTGGTGGACCTTAAAATCGAAAACATTCTGGCGGAGCGCCGGGAGGCCGAGGCCGCCAAGGCGGCGGAGGAAGCGGCCAAGCATCCGCAAGCGGCGGAAACCCCGGAAAAGGAGTTCGGCATGGTGGCGGTCAGCATGGGGGAAGGCTTCTCCCAGATTTTCCGCGACCTGACGGTGGACCATATCGTCGAGGGCGGACAGACCATGAACCCCTCCATCGAGGATATCCTGGAGGCCATCAACCAGGTCAACGCTAAGTGCGTGTTCGTCTTCCCCAACAATGGCAACGTGGTGCTGGCCGCCCAGCAGGCTGCGGATCTCTCCGAAAAGGAAGTCTACGTGGTGCCCACCAAGAACGTGGCCATGGGTATTGCCGCGGCGGTGGCTTTCCAGCCCGAGATGAGCGGCGAGGAGAACGCTCAGCGCATGGAGGAGGCCGCCCAGCGGGTGAAGACCGGCATGGTGACCTACGCCGTGCGGGACAGCGAATGGAACGGCGTCCACATCAATGCCGGCGACATCATCGGCCTGCACAATGGCGCCATCGCGTATTCCGGCGCAAGCATCCCCGAGGTGGTGCGGGAGCTCATGAAGTCCGTAATTACCGAGGAGGACGAGCTGATTACCGTCTACTACGGCGCGGACGTGCAGGAAGCGGACGCCCAGGCCATCGCGGACGAGATCCAGGAAAACTACGAGAATTGCGACGTGGAGTGCCACATGGGCGGGCAGCCGCTGTACTACTATCTGATTTCTGTGGAGTAACGCCATGGAGCTAAAGGACCTGAAGGGTCTGGGGCCAGCACGTTTGGCAGCCTTGCGCGCAATGAGGATTTTCTCATTGCGCGATCTTTTATACACGCTGCCCGTCTCCTACCGGGATGGGACGAAATGGGAGGCCTGCGCGCTGGCGTCTGGGGAGACGGCGGTGAAGGGCCTGCTGCGGGCGGCCCCGCGGCTCAGCCGCTTTCACGGCCTGACCAAGGTCACCGCCAGCCTGCAGGACGCCAGCGGCGTGCTGCCCCTGACCTGGTACAACCAACCCTGGGTGTGCCAGCAGTATCAGGCCGGGGAAGAACTGCTGCTGTGGGGACGGATTGCGGTGAAGAATGGCCGGCGGGCGATGATGAATCCCCAACGCCTGACCGAGGCGCAGATCCTGCCCGTGTACCGCGCCATTCCCGGCCTCCCGGCCAGGACGCTGCAGCGTGTGATGGCCCTGGCCCTGGAGCAGGTGGAGGACTGCTGCCCGGAAACGCTGCCCCAGGGCCTGCGGCTGCGCCACGGGCTGTGCGAGCTGAATTTCGCCATCCGCCAGGCGCATTTTCCCACCTGCATGGAGAATTTGCGCATGGCCCGGCGGCGCCTTTCCTTTGAGCGGATGCTGCTGTATCAGGCGGGCATCGGACTGATGCGCCAGCGAGGGGAGCGAGGGTTTCCGCTGCCCCTGGAGGAGGCGGCGGCGGCGCGCTACTGGCGGACGCTGCCTTTCCCGCCCACGGATGCCCAGCGCCGGGTGCTGGAGGAGATTTTTGCCGACATGCGCCGGGAGCGCCCCATGAGCCGCCTGGTGCAGGGGGATGTGGGCTGCGGCAAAACGGCGCTGGCCTTCGGCGCGCTGTGGGGTGCGGCCAACTGCGGCTTCCAGGGCGCGCTGATGGCGCCCACGGAGATCCTGGCCCGGCAGCACTGGGAAAGCGCCCGAAAGGCGCTGGAACCCCTGGGCATCCGCTGTGGGCTGCTGCTGGGGGGCATGCGCGCAGCGCAGCGGCGGGAGGCGTTGGCAAGCATTGCCGACGGGACCTGGCAGGTGGTGATCGGCACGCATGCGCTGCTTAGCGCGGGGGTCAAGTACAACCGTCTGGGCCTGGTGGTCACCGATGAGCAGCACCGCTTTGGGGTGCGGCAGCGCAGTCTTCTGCAGCAAAAGGGCGAGGACGGCGGCGCTTCGCCTCATGTGCTGGTGATGTCTGCCACGCCCATTCCCCGGACGTTGGCGCTGATTCTATACGGGGACCTGGATATCTCCGTGGTGGATGAACTGCCGCCGGGCCGAACCCCGGTGGCTACCCGCATTGTACCAGAGGAAAAGCGCGAGGCGATGTACGGCTTCCTCCGCCGGGAGGTGGCCGCGGGCCGGCAGGCATATATCGTGTGCCCCCTGGTGGAGGACAGCGAAGCGCTGGAGGAGGTTAAATCCGCCACGGCGCAGTATCAGGCGCTGACGGCTGGTCCGTTGGCCGGGCTGCGGGTGGGACTGACCTACGGCAGGCAACCCGGGGAGGAGAAGGAACGGACACTGGCGGCGTTTGCCCGGGGAGAGCTGGATGTGCTGGTTTCCACCACGGTGATTGAGGTGGGAGTCAACGTGCCCAACGCTACGCTGATGCTCATCGAGAACGCCGACCGCTACGGCCTGAGTCAGCTGCACCAGCTGCGGGGCCGGGTGGGACGGGGAAGCGCGGCCAGCTGGTGCTTCCTGATGGCGGAGCCCAACGAGCGCCTCCGTACCCTGACCCAGACCAACGACGGCTTCCTGGTGGCGCAGAAGGATCTGGAGCTGCGGGGGCCGGGCGACCTTTTTGGCACCCGGCAGCATGGGGAGGCCCTGGCCGGGTTTCTGCTGGACGGAGATGTCCGGCTGTTGGAGGAGACATCCCGCTGCCTCAAGGACCTGCGGGAGGATCCTGCCCTGGCGCAGGAGCGGGAGCAGGTGGAAGCGGAGGCCGCGGACTTTTTCCGGGATCGCATCCGGGACGTGGCCCTGAATTGATGGAGAACGAGGAAGGACGAGAGCAAAGCTATGAAACGATTGGCCAGGTTTTTGAGAAAATACCGCTTTCAGGTGATCGCGGGGCCGGTTTTCAAGCTCATTGAGGCGATTTTCGAGCTGATCGTTCCGCTGGTCATGGCCGATATGATTGACGTGGGCGTGGCGCAGGGGGACGTGGGCTATATCTGGCAGCGGGGCGGCGTGCCGCAGCTGCTGGGCGTGGTGGGCCTGGCCTCCTCCCTCACCTGCCAGACGTTGGCCAGCCGCGCCTCCCAGGGCGTGGGCACGGACCTGCGCAGGGAGCTGTTTCACCACATCAATACCCTGTCCTACCGGGAGCTGGACCATTTCGGCACGCCCAGCCTGATCACCCGCATGACCGGCGACATCAATCAGATGCAGACCGCCGTGGCCATGCTGATTCGCCTGGTGGTGCGGGCGCCGTTCCTGGTGATCGGCGCGGTGGTGATGGCCATGCGCATTGATTTGCAGCTGTCCCTGGTGTTCCTGGTCATTGTGCCGCTGCTGTCCTTGGCGCTGTATGTGGTCATGAGCCGTTCGGTGCCTTTCTATAAGCTGATCCAGCGCAAGCTGGACCGCGTGTCCCTGATTACCCGGGAGAACCTTTCCGGCGCGCGGGTGGTGCGCGCCTTCCGCAAGCAGGCGGAGGAGGAGAAACGCTTTGAGGGCGCGTGCGTCGATCTGGCGGAGAACGCCATCCATATTGGCAAGCTCTCCGCGGTGCTTTCGCCCTTCTCCTTTGTGGTGATGAATATCGGCATGATTGCCATCCTGTGGTTCGGCGGTGTGCGGGTGAACATTGGCAGCCTGACCCAGGGCGAAGTGGTGGCGTTCATCAACTACATGACCCAGATCCTCATCGCGCTGGTGGTGGTTGCCAACCTGGTGGTGATCTTCACCAAGGCGGCGGCTTCCGCAGCACGAATCAACGAGGTGTTCGATACCAAGCCCAGCATTGTGGAGCAGACCCGGGAGCCGGCCCGGCCCGTGGCCGGCGCGGCCAAGGTGAGCTTCCGCGGGGTGAACTTCCGCTACTATGAGGGGGCGGCCCTGGCGTTGAAGGACGTGAGCATGGACATCCCCGCGGGGAGCCTGATTGGCGTCATCGGCGGTACGGGCAGCGGCAAGTCCACCCTGGTGAGCATGATTCCCCGGCTCTATGACGTGAGCGGCGGGGAAGTGATGCTGGACGGCGTGGACGTGCGGCAGTATCCCCTGGGACAGCTGCATGCCAAGGTGGGCATGGTGCCCCAGGGCAACCTGCTCTTTTCCGGCACCATTCGGGAGAACCTGCGCTGGCGCAAGCCCGACGCTACCGATGCCGAGCTGTGGGCAGCGCTGAAGGACGCCCAGGCGGAGGCCTTTGTATCCGCGCTGCCCGACGGGCTGGACAGCCGGGTGGAGCAGGGGGGCAAGAATTTCTCCGGCGGCCAGCAGCAGCGCCTGACCATCGCCCGCGCGCTGGTGGGGGACCCGGAGATCCTTATTCTGGATGACTGCTCCAGCGCCCTGGACTACGCCACGGACGCCGCCCTGCGCAAGTCCCTGCGCCGGCGGTCCCAGCGGGCCACGGTGTTTATGGTCAGCCAGCGGGTGAGCACCGTTCGCGGCTGCGACCGCATCCTGGTGATGGAGGACGGCGAAGTGGTGGGCAGCGGTACGCATGCCCAGCTGCTGGCGAGCTGTCCCACCTATCAGGAGATTTGCATGTCCCAGATGAACGCGGAGGAGGCGGGCGCATGAGCACCAAGGAAGTCGTCAAGCGTCTTATGCATTATGTGAAGCCTTATGCGGGGCTGCTGCTGGGCGCGTTGGCCTGCGCGGTGGTCTATGTGGTGATGTCCCTGCTCAGTCCGGTGCTCATCGGCGAAGCGGTGGACGGCATCATCGGTCCGGGGCAGGTGGATTTTGCCGCCATTGGACGGATTGCCCTGTACCTGGTGTTTGTGCTGGCGGCGGGGGGACTGTTCCAGTGGCTGATGACACTGTGCACCAATAAGGTCTGTTACCGCACGGTGAAGGATCTGCGCACGGAGGTCTTTTCCCGGATGATTCACGTGCCGCTGAAGTTTATCGACCAGAACGCCCACGGCAACATCATCAACCGCATCGTCAACGACGTGGATGCCGTCAGCGACGGCCTGCTCCAGGGTTTCACCCAGCTGTTCACCGGCGTGATCACCATCCTGGGGACGCTGGCGTTCATGATCTCCATCAACCCCTGGATTGCGCTGGTGGTGGTGGCTCTGACGCCGGTGAGCCTGGTCATCGCCACGCTGATCGCCCGAGGCACCCATACCACCTTTCTCAAGCAGAGCCGGATCCAAGGGGAACTGGGGGGCCATGTGGAGGAAATGCTCAGCGGGCAGAAGCTGGTGAAGCTGTTCGGTCACGAGCAGGCCAGCGAGGAGAAGCTGGAGGAAATCAACCAGCGGCTATACGTGTGGGGCTATAAGGCGCAGATCTATCCCGCCTTTACCAATCCCTTGACCCGCTTCGTCAACGGCCTGGTCTACGCGGCGGTGGGCGTGGCGGGGGCGCTGGCGGCGGTGCGCGGGGTGCTGACCATTGGCCAGCTCTCCTGCTTCCTCAGCTATGCCAACCAATACACCAAGCCTTTCAATGAAGTGACCGGCATCATGGCGCAGCTGCAAACCGCCATGGCGGCGGCGCGGCGGCTCATGGCGCTTATCGACGAGCCTGTGGAGGAGGAGCCGCAGAGCCTGCGGCATCTTCCCCAGGGAAAGACGCCCATTGCCTTCCGGGATGTGAGCTTCTACTACCTGCCGGAGCGCCCCCTGATCGAGCATTTTGACCTGGAGGTGCAGCCCGGCCAGCGGATCGCCATTGTGGGTCCCACAGGTTGCGGCAAAACGACGCTGATCAACCTGCTGATGCGCTTTTACGACGTGGTGGATGGCGCCATTACCCTGGGCGGCGTGGATATCCGAACGGTGAGCCGGGATGAGCTGCGCTCCCGCTTCGGCATGGTGCTGCAGGAAACCTGGCTGACCCAGGCCACCGTGGCCGAGAACATCGGCTATGGCAAGCCCGGCGCCACTCGGGAGGAGATCGTCGCCGCGGCAAAGGCCGCCCATGCGGATAGCTTCATCCGCCGCCTGCCCCAGGGGTATGATACGGTGATCTCCGAAAACGGGGGCAACCTTTCTCAGGGGCAGAAGCAGCTTTTGTGCATTGCCCGGGTGATGCTGATGGATCCTCCCATGCTCATCCTGGACGAGGCCACCAGCAACATCGATACCATGACCGAGCTGCGGGTGCAAAAGGCGTTCGCCGCGATGGTGAAGGGCCGCACAAGCTTTGTGGTGGCGCATCGCCTCTCCACCATCAAGGAGTCCGACCGCATTCTGGTGATGAACCAGGGTCACGTGGTGGAGACCGGTACCCACGAATCCCTGCTGGCTCAGAACGGATTTTATGCCAAGCTTTACCGCAGCCAGTTCGAGGCGCAGGAGCATGCCACGGCTTGAGTGATCCGCCTTGCGGCATGGGTCCATGGAAAAAAAGCCCCCGTGGGGGAGCGGCTTGCGTCGCGCCTCCCACGGGGGCTTTGCTGTGGCGGGATGCAGTTTTACACCCCTTGCTTGATGGTGCGCACCAGCTTATCTACCGTATCGGCAGATACCAGCAGGGAGCGGCCCTCCATCGTGGCCACGTAGGAATCCACATTGTATTCGCTGATGACCAGCGCGGCGGTGATGCCGTTGAGATCGGTGGCCTGCACGGTGAGCACCGTGCTGCCGGGCGTTCCGGTGGTCAGGCGATCGGTGGCCGTCAGGGCGATGACGCTGTTCCACAGCTCCTCGGAGGGATCGACGGTTTCCTCCTCCTCGTCCGCATCCGCTTCGGCGTCCTCTTCGGCGGCATCCGCTTCGCCGGTGTCCGCGCTGTCGGTATCCTCCGCGTCTTCCAGGTCGGATTCCGTGGCAAGCACGGTCTCGCCCTGCGGATGGAACACGCGGCTGACGCCGTCAGCGGTGAGCACCGCTTCCTGCAGCTGATCATAGGGCACGTTTAGCAGCGTCTTGCTCCACAGGGTATCCAGCGAAGCATCCATCAGGTCGCTGACATCCTCGGAGGCTACGGTATACACCATGCCGGAGCCGGGCAGCCGGGCGTAGAGATCCCCGCTTTCATCCTCTGCGCCCAGCAGAAGGGTCATCGCCGCTTCCTCGCCATTGTACAGCACAAGCTGCGTGGCTTCCGCGTCTCCCAGGCCGTAGGTGGACAGATCCTCTTCCCCAACGGAGGCGGCAACCAGGGTTTCCCAGCCGATGGACTGGGCGGAGGCAATCAGATCCTCCACGTCGGCGTCGGTCAGGGGTTCGCCAGTGGCGGTATCATACCAGTGCTGCTCCGGGTTGATGTTCCGGCTGGTTTCCGACCAGGTGACATCCAGGCTGTCGCCCAGGGCCATGCGGGTCACGGTCTCCACCTCAGGGAGCGTCTCCTTCTCGGCTAGATCCGTGAGGGTATCGGCAAAGGCGGAGTCCAGGGAGGAGGCGATGGTGTACACCACGCCATCCTGATCGGAGAGCTGGAGGTAATACCCGTCGCTGAAGGGCGTTTCATCGCCCATGATGTAGTCGGTGGAAGTTCCGTCGCTCCAGGCGGCGGTAACGGTGAAGGCGGGCTCCTCCAGGCCGTAGTCGGCGGGGGAGGTCACATCCTCCAGCTTACGGGTGGCGGTAAGGTCAATCAAGTCCTCCGCCAGGGCGTCCAGGGCGTCCTGATCCACGGGGTATGTGGCTTCATCCGCCTTGGCCCATACGCCGTCCGCCTTGACAAAGTCATAGGTCACATCGTCCCGGACCCATTGCAGGCCGGTTAGATCGTCCAGGGTTTTGGCGTTCAGGTCAAATTCCCCGGTGGTTTCGCTTACAGTCTCCACGGCGCTTTGCTGCTGAAGCAGCCAATAGCACCCGATGCACACCAGCAGAGCGCAGAGCAACAGCAGCGTTTTTACGGAACGTTTCAACGGCGCTTCCTCCTTATCCAAATCAGCATGCCCAGGATAATCAGCCCCACGGGAATCACGCCGATCATTACGACGCTCCACAGGGTGGACTCGCTCTGGGGTACGGTGAGCGTAGCGCTATCCAGGGACTTGGCGCGGATGGAGATGCTCTCCTCCTGCTCGCACATGTAGTTCAGGGCGTTCATGAACAGGTTGCTGTTCGCGCCGGACACGGCGCTGTCCACGTAGCTGTCCAGCAGCGTGTCGGAGGTGACCCAGAACAGCTTGCCGGTCTTTTCAGACAGGGCGGCCACGTTGAACGGTCCGTCGGTATCCCCGTCCTCCTTCTCGGTGGTGGTCATGCTCATGGCCGCCTGCTTGGCGTAAGCGCTGTCGGAGGTGGTCAGCAGCCAGGTGATGGTGGCGTCGCTGTCCTCGGTTTCCACCAGGGGCTGGGCCAGGGGCGTGAGAATGTAGTAGCCCGCGTCCGCCAGGGAGGAGGTGATGTCGTGGGAGGCGATGTCGGGCAGGATGTAGTGGGGATAACGGGTCAGGCGCATGTTCCGGTCGCCCTCAATGATGATGCCCGTTTCCGTTTCCAGCCCCATGGAAGCGCCCACCTGCTTCAGGTTGGGCATGTCGTCCTCGCCCATGTAGGAGGTGATCATCACCACGCTGCCGCCGCCTTCCAGGTAGGCGATCAGCAGATCGGCTTCATCCTGGCTCAGGTCGCTGGAGGGGGCGTTGATGATCACGGCGGCGGCGTCCTCGGGCACGCTCTCCGCGGAGATCAGGCTCAGGGAATCGCTTTCGAAGTTATCCTGGGAGAGCATTTCCGTGATGCGGCTGTCCAGGGCGGTTTCCCCGTGACCGGTGAGCGTATACACCTTGGGCAGGTCGTCGCTGCTCACATAGTGAATGGCGCTGGTTAAGGCGTTTTCACCGTTGAAGCTGGTGGTGGTGTAATAGTTGTAGGAGTAGTAATCCATGTCGTAGGAAGTGACGAAGATCTCGTCGTAGCCCACCAGGCGGAAGCGTCCGCCGCAGTCCACCAGCACGCTGTTTTCGTACAGCCGGCTGATTTCCAGCTCATAGTTATCCAGGAAGGTGGGGTGCAGGGAGGGGTCCATGACCTCCACCTGAATGTGGTCGCTGAGATCGGCGTAACGCTGCAGCAGGCGCAGGATGGTGTCGTTCTCATTGCCGGTGTTGCAGATCAGGTACAGGGTAACGTCCTTGTCCAAGGAAGCCGTGATGCGCTTGGTCTGGTCGGACAGGCTGTAAATGGATTGATCCGTCAGGTCGATCTGGGTCAGTGTGGTGGGCAGGCTACCCACCATCAGGTTCACCAGGATGGCGATGGCAATCACGATGGCAGAGGCTGCCGCCGAGTAGCTGCCCGCCCGGAAGCGCTTGCCAAACATGGCGGCGAAGCGCTGCTTGAACGTCTTCTTGGGCTGACTCATTCGCTCCACCTCCGCTTCTCCATGGATTGCACCGTCAAGAACAGGCATACGCCGGTGATGGAGAGGTAGTAGACCACGCAGTTCAGGTCAAACACGCCCTCCACAAAGGTTTCAAAGCGGTCAAAGACGCTCAGCGCTTCCATGATCTGCGCAAAGAGCCCGGAGAAGGCGGAGCTGTCGGCCTGATACCACAGATACAGCCCGCCGATCATGACCGCGCCCACCAGCACCGAGACGAAGGAATTCTTCGTCAGCAGGTACAGGATCACGGCCAGCACCACGGCCGTCACCATCAGCGCGGAAAGGGAAGAGGAGCTGTCCGTGGGCAGGAAGCTGGCCAGGGAGCTCATGAAGTAGAGCAGCAGCATGGTCACCAGCGTTACTACCGCCGCGGAGACCTGACTCTCCGTAGCCGAGGAGATGAACAGTCCGATGGAAAGCAGGCAGCCGCCCATCAGGAAGAAACCGATGATGGCGCCATAGGCCGTGGCATAGTTGATGGTGCCGAACTGGGAGAGAACCAGCGGATACAGGCACAGAATCAGCGTGGGCACCGCCAGCACGGTGAGCATGGCCAGGTACTTGCCCATGACCACGCTGCTTAAGCGAATGGGCAGGGAGTAGAGCAGCTGGTCGGTCTTTTGCCGCTTTTCTTCCGCCAGCGCCCGCATGGAGATGATGGGCACGGCGATCAGGTAGATGAAGCTGATGCCGCTGAGCACATATTCAAAGTTGGCATAGTAGCCGCTCAGGTTATAGGCCATGCAGTAGATGCCCGCAAAGACCAGCAGAAACGCCGCCAGCAGGTAACCCAGCACGCCCTTGAAATAAGAACCGACTTCACGCCGGAAAACAGCCGTCATGGGGCTTCAACCTCCTTTGCCTGGGATGGTGCGCCGTTCTCTTGCCCGTCGTCGCCCTGGGTCAGCTCCAGGAACACGTCCTCCAGGCTGGCGTGGCTCTGGATCATGCCCAGAATGGGTTTGCCCGCCTTGGCAAAGGCAAAAAACAGCGCCTCGCGGATATCCTGCTCCTCCTCGGGCTTGAGCTGCGCGCGGGTAACGCCCTGCTCTCCGGCGGAGAGCGCCATATCCTCGATGCCGGGCACCGTGTCCAGAATGGCCTTGGTTTCGGCCTCCGTGGCGCGGACATCCAGGGTGAGGGTGACGGTGCCGGCAAAGAGCGCCGTCAAGTTTTCCGGCGTGTCGCTGGCCACCAGGCACCCCTTGGAGATGATCATGATGGCGTCGCACACAGCCTGCACTTCGCTGAGGATGTGGCTGGAAAGCACCAGCGTGTGCTCCCTGCCCAGCTCCCGGATCAGCTCCCGAATTTCAATAATCTGCGCCGGGTCCAGGCCCACGGTGGGCTCGTCCAGGATGATGACCTCCGGTTTGCCCAGCAATGCCTGGGCGATGCCCACGCGCTGGCGGTAGCCCTTGGACAGGTTGCGGATCAGCCGGTTGCGCACCTCCTGGATGTGCGTCTTTTCGATCACCGCTTCCAGCTGGGCTGCCCGCTCCTTGGCAGGCACGCCCTTGGCCCGCGCCACAAAGTCCAGGTATTCGGCGGGGGTCATGTCCATGTAGACGGGGGGCTGCTCCGGGAGATACCCGATGAGCCGCTTGGCCTGGGCAGGTTCATCGGCGATGCTGTGCCCGTCGATGAACACCTCGCCTTCCGTTGCGCCCAGGCAGCCGGTAATGATGTTCATGGTCGTGCTTTTGCCTGCGCCGTTGGGGCCCAGAAAGCCGTAAACTTTTCCTTTGTCAATGGTGAAGTTGAGATCATTTACGGCGACGTGGTTCCCATAGCGCTTGGTCAGATGCTTAACTTCGATCAATGCCGCGTCCCTCCATTTGCGCTGATGATGTAACGCTATAGATTGTATGCCTTCAACCTTAGAACAATCTTAGAAAGCGCGCGCAAAAGATGAAAAGTTCGTGGACGCATTGTGAAAAAATTATGAACGCGCACAAAAAAAGAACGTCCACGGAAAACGCGACGCTCTCACTTCCTTGGAGAAAAGGGATCCATCGCCCAGCGCGCCAGGAGTCACTCGTTGATGCGGCCAAGTATGCGGATTACCGTGCTCAGGGCCTTGTCCAGCTCCTTGAGCTCGGCGTGGGTATACCGCTCGGCCCAGCCGTCGACCTGCTGGATCAAGTTTTCCCGGACGGTCTGGAGCTTCTCCGTGCCCTGGGGGAGAATGTGGATGTTGACCACCCGGCGGTCGGCGTGATCCCGCTGGCGCTCGGCCAGGCCGTCGGTGATGAGCCGGTCGGCCAGGGGCGTGATGTTCGGCTTGGCGATGCCCAGCCGCTGGGAGATTTCGCTGACGGACATGGAGCCGTGGTCCTGCAATAGGGCCAGCACCTGCACATGGGACAGGGGAATATGGCATTCCCGCTGAATGGCGTCCAGGTGCAGCACGCGCTTACGGAAAATAGGCAGAGCATTAAATAGATTCTGCGCAATGCTCTGCAACAGGGCTTTATTATCGGCTGCTTTCTTAGACATACAGACTCCCTCCGCGTTTCCGTGAAATAGCATATATGTGATAATTATAAGCAGGAATCGTTTTTGCTGCAAGCCATGTTCGGGCAAAACCAGCCTATCAATGGCCATCTTTTTGGAAAAAACAGGACAAATATGGTAAAACGCCGCCGGAGCTTGCTAGAAAACGGGGACGCCGCCGGAAAAAGAACTGCGGCGAAGCGCATCGCAGGAATTTACATCTTCCGCGATTTACAATTGATGAAAAATCTAGTACAATAACATGTGATTAGCATCGTGCGCAAAGGAGGTATCCTTTCATGCCCGATTTTTTTGGCCAGCTTTCCACGTACCTGCCTAACGCGATGGACTTTCTGGTGTACGCGGCGGAAGCGATCGTGGCCTTCACAGGCTTATTCAAGTGCCTGATTCCCCTGTGGAACAACCGGCGGTCCCTGCAGCGGGCGATTCGCCGGCTGCAAAACAGCGCGGGCACCAAGCGGGAGACGCCCATCTGGCAGGAGACCCGCTTTATGGGCCGGCGGCTGAAGGGTTCCTGGCAGCGCTTTCTGCAAAACGCGGAACAGCTGGACCGCCGGGGCCTGCCCTGTAGCGTGGAGGAATATATCAACGACGAGACGGTGATCAACGGTCCTGGGAACGCGCAGCTTGCGGAGCTGATCCCCACGCTGCTCACGTCCCTGGGCATTTTGGGCACGTTTATCGGACTGAGCCGCGGCATGAGCGCCCTGGATCTGTCCGATTCCCAGGGACTGATCGAAGGCATCCCGAAGCTGGTGGAGGGCATGCGCTATGCCTTTGACACCTCAGTGGTGGGCACGGCCTGCAGCCTGGCCTTCAATATGCTCAACCGGGTGGCGGTGGGCTCCTGCTACCGGGCCATTGACGACTTCACCGAAAGCTTCACCACCCTGGCCATGCAGCGGCCCCTGGATAACGACGTGCAGCTCATTTGCCAGAACCAGGATCGCAACGCGCTGATCAGCGCCGCGGCGGATACCTTGACCACCCAGATGGCCGGCAGCATCGAGCTGGCGGTCACCCGCGCGCTGCATCCTGTGGCCCAGTCCATGGACAACTTCCTGGTGGGCGCCACCCGATCCCAGGTGGAGGGGGTGGGACGCATCGTCAACGCCTTTGTGGCGGACATGAACGCCTCGCTGAACCATCAATTCCTGGAACTGGGCGAAACCATGACGCAGATCAACCAGCACCAGCAGATGGCCTTTGCCCGGGTGGAGGAGTCCCTGCAGAGCGCACAGACCATCGTGGCTGATGTGGGACGGCTGCATCAGGTGTCCGGGGAGATTATGGAGCACTTTGAGCAGTATGTGAAGGAGCTGGGCGAGGCGCGCCGCCGGGACGAGCAGTTTGAGCAGAAAACCGGCGACCTGCTGCAGCAGATGCGCGCCTCCTGCGAGGCCCAGGAGCAATACATGGGCCGCCTGCGGGAGTGGCAAAGCGAGCTGGAAAACGGCCTGGCCCGGTTTACCCAGGCGGGGAAGGATCAGCTCAGCGGCATGCGCAGCGGCAACGAGCAGCTGACGCGCCAGCTGGGCGAAGCCTCGGAGAACGTGGCGAAGAACGCCCAACAGCTCTCCGGCAGCTATGCCAGCTTTGTGCAGCATGTGGTGGAGGGCTTGAGCCGCGCCCTGGGCATGTTTGACCAGAACATGCATAGCCTGATGGAAACCTTTGGAGAAAAAGTGGACCGGATGAGCAAGGACGGCACCAGCGGAGAGACCGCCAAGCAGCTGGGACAGATGCAGCAGGCCATGGCCGCCATGACGGAGGCTATGGAGCGGGCGACCACCAGCCTGGAACAGGTGGCGAAGGGGGCCTGAGCGCATGGCGAAGATCATCCATCGCCGTGCCAGCCGCGGCAACAACGGCAGCCATTGGATCGGCTATTCGGACATGATGGCATCCCTGCTGCTGGTGTTCGTGCTTACGCTTTGCTATAGCATGTATCTGTATTTCAGCACACTGGAAACGAAGACGGCGGAGCTGGACGAGCAGCGGGCCGTGGTGGCCGCCCAGCAGTCCACCCTGGATGAGCAGACCCTGCGCCTGGAGGCGCAAACCGCTCAGCTGACCCAGCAGCAGGCCGAGCTGGAGTCCGCCCAGGCCAGCCTGGCGGAGCAGCAGGCGGCGCTGGAGGCGGCGAACGCCACGCTGGCTTCTCGGGAGGAGGAACTGGCGTCCCTGCAAACGCAGCTGGCCCAGCAGCAGATTACCCTGGACGCCCAGGCGCAGGTCCTGGCCAGCCAACAGGAGGCCCTGGATTCCCAAACTGCGAAGATTGACGACCTGGTGGGCGTGCGCACGCAAATCGTTTCCGAGCTGAGCAGCACGCTGAACGCCTCCGGCCTGAAGGCCACCGTGGACCCCAACAGCGGCGACATCACCTTGGACAGCGCCGTGTTTTTCGAAACGGCGTCCTATACCATCAAGGCGGATGGACAGGCCATGCTGGATCAGTTTATCCCCGTCTACCTGAGCGTATTGCTTCAGGAAAAGTATTCCGATTACCTGGGGCAGATCATCATCGAGGGACACACGGACACGGTGGGCGAGTATTTCATGAACCTGGAGCTGAGCCAGAACCGCGCCCTGAGCGTGGCCAAGTACTGCCTGCAGATGAGCTCCCTTTCGGAACAGCAGCGGGAGATGCTTCGCTCCATTCTCACTGCCCAGGGACGGAGCTACTCCGATCCCATCTATAATGCGGACGGCACGGTGAACATGGAGCAATCCCGGCGGGTGGAGTTCAAGTTTAGCCTGCGCGACGCGGAAATGATCGACGAAATGAACCGCTTGCTTCAGGGGCAGTAACAGGCTGCTTCCGGAGCTGCATACGGAGGAGGAGAACCGTGAAGATTGTCGCGGTTTTGCTGGTCATCGCCCTGGTGGTGGCGGTGTGCGGCGTGGGATACCTGTACATGACCGCTTCAGTGACGGTCACCGCCGTAGGCATGACGGCCACGGAGGCCGCCGCGCAGCAGGCGACCTTTGATAAGCTCAAAACGGACCTGGAGCAGGGCAGCCTGGTGGGCACGCTTTTCCAGTCAGGGGCCCAGCTGGGCCAGGCGGAGGATTACCAGTTTTATACTTACACGGTGCGCCTGCGCAATAGCTGCATGCTCCTGTGCGATATGGTGGAGCTCCAGGTGACCCCGCGGGAAGGGGATATCCTGCAGATGGGCAACGTGCAGGCCAAAGCGCTGAGCGCAGGCGCCACGGGCGACATCAGCGCCACGGTGCTCACCACGGTGGACAGCACCCCCGTGCGCGAATTGATCATTACCTATTATGTCTGGGGCATCCCTTTTACGGTCAAAACCACCTACGGCTGACGGCAAGCTTCGAGAACGGCCCTATCCATGGATGAGAATTCTGAAAAAAAGCAGATCATCAGCAGGAACCGGCAGGATGCATGTCGAAAAGAAAAGATTCGGTATGACAAAAAACTAACAATTCTGTACTTGGAGGGTGCAACGTGCGCAAATTTGACACGAATGTGCAGGAATTAAAGTACAAGGTCCTACGCGAGGTGGCCCGGTTGGCCAAGGAGGACAAGCTGGCGGAGGGCATCCCTGGCATTCCGGAGACGATTGTCCCTGGCCCCGTGGCTACCATGCGCTGCTGCATATACAAGGAGCGCGCCATTGTCAACGAGCGCATCAAAATGGCGCTGGGCGGCCATGAGGACGTACCTGGCGAGGTGGAGGTGCTGCCCATCGCCTGCGACGAGTGCCCGGTGAGCGAGATCACCGTCAGCGACGCCTGCCGCGGCTGCATTGCCCACCGCTGCGCCAACGCTTGCCCCAAGGGCGCCATTTCCTTTGTGAACCGCGGCACGCATACCCAGGCGCACATTGACCACAGCAAGTGCATCACCTGCGGCAAGTGCGTGGCGGCCTGCCCGTACAGCGCCATCACGAAGAACGTGCGCCCCTGCGAGCGGGCGTGCAAGCCTGGCGCCATCAAGATGGACGAGGATCGCAAGGCGCACATCAGCTACGAAAAGTGCGTTAGCTGCGGCGCCTGCGTCTATCAGTGCCCCTTTGGCGCCATCGTGGACAAGAGCTATATCACCCAGGTCATCAAGCTCCTCAAGGAGGCCAAGCAGGAAGGCGGCGCGCCGGTATACGCGGTGGTGGCGCCCTCCATCTACGGGCAATTCTCGGACGTGACCACCGGCCAGGTGGTTTCCGGGCTGAAGGCGCTGGGCTTTTGTACGGTGATCGAGGCGGCCCTGGGCGCGGACCTGGTGGCGTATTTCGAGGCCCAGGAGCTGGTGGAGAAAGGTTTCCTGACCACCTCCTGCTGCCCGGCCTTTGTGAGCTACATCAAGAAAAACTTCCCCAAGCTGGAGCAGCACATCTCCCATAACCTTTCGCCCATGGCCATGATGGCCAAGGTGATCAAGCGCGCGCATCCGGAGTGCAAGATCGTCTTCATCGGCCCGTGCGTGGCCAAGAAGGGGGAGCAGAAGCAGGAGCGGGTGCGGGACCTGGTGGATGTGGTCATCACCTTCGAGGAGCTGCAGGCGCTCATGGACGCCTACGACATTGACATGTCCACCCTGGAGGACGACGTGCTGAACAACGCCTCCTACTACGGGCGGGTCTTCGCCCGCAGCGGCGGCGTCCGGGACGCGGTGGAAGAGGTGCTGCGGGAGCTGGAGATCAAGCCGGAGCAGTTCACCCTCAAGCCCCTGGCCTGCTCCGGCCTGGAGGAGTGCAAGCTGGCGCTGCTCAAGGCCAGCAAGGGCATGCTGGAGGAGAATTTTATCGAAGGCATGGCCTGCGAGCAAGGCTGCATCGGCGGTCCCGGCTGCCTGACCCATGGCCCCAAGGAAAAGGCCCTGGTGGACAAATACGGGCGGCTGGCCCTGGAGAAAAAGGTCAAGGACGCCGTGATCATCTTCGACGTGCTGGGCGGCGCGGATGAATAAGGCATTCCGCCGGCGGCATGCCTGCGGAAACCGTTGGGATCGATGAACGCGATTGATCAAGGAGGAAGCAACATGGTTAAGGTCAGCATCTGCGTGGGTTCCGCCTGCCATATGAAAGGAGCTTACGCAACGACGCAAATGTTTCAGGAAGCGCTGGAAAAGGCCGGCATCGCGGATCAGGTGGACCTGAGCGCCAGCTTTTGCATGGGCGAGTGCAAGGACGGCCCTTGCGTGCGGGTGGATGGGGTGAAGTTCCACCATGTGGATCAAAGCCGCGTGGAAAGCCTGGTGGCAGAGGAGATCCTTCCCCGGACGCAGGCATAAAAGGAGGCGGCGGCGATGAGCATCATCCAATTAAAGGAAGCCAACTGCAAAAACTGCTATAAATGCATTCGCAACTGCGATGTGAAGTCCATCTCGTTCCAGAACGATCAGGCGCAGATTATCGACGACGACTGCGTGCTTTGCGGCAAATGCACCCTGATCTGTCCGCAGAACGCCAAACAGATCCAGAGCGACGTGCAAAAGGTGCAGAGCATGATCGACCGGGGAGAAAAGGTGTACGCCAGCCTGGCCCCTTCCTTCATCGCGGGCTTTCCCAAGCAGAGCTTCGCAGGGGTGGTGAAGGCGCTGCGCCGCCTGGGCTTCGCCGGCGTGGAGGAAACGGCCATTGCCGCCACCAAGGTTTCTGAGCGGTATGGGGAGATTCTGGCCAAGGGCGAGGTGCCCAATCTCATCACCACCTGCTGCCCCACCATCAACATGCTGGTGGAGAAGTATTTTCCGGAGCTGATTGATCAGCTGGCCGCCGTGCCCTCCCCGGCGGTGGCGCACTGCCGTATGCTGCGGGAGGCCTATGGCCCGGACTGCAAGGTGGTCTTTATCGGCCCGTGCATCTCCAAAAAGCAGGAGGCGGAGGTCAGCGGCGCCATGGACGCGGTGCTGCTCTTCGACGAGGTGCGGGAGTGGCTGCGCCGGGAAAGCATTCCCATGGATGGCTGCGAGGATGCGGACGCCCGGGAAATGCACCATACCCTGAGCCGGGTATATCCCGTGCCCGGGGGAATCCTGAAAACCATTCCCCTGGAGCAGCGCGAGCATTACAGCGCCGTGGCGGTGGACGGGCTGAACCGCTGCATCCAGACATTGCGGGATATCCGGGACAACAAGATCACCGGCTTTGTGCTGGAGATGAGCTCCTGCGTGGATTCCTGCGTGGGCGGTCCCGGACTTCATGAGCATGGCACACCCTTCCTGCTGAGCAAGAGCGCCGTATATGATTTCTCCCGCCGGCATCCCGAAACGCCCATGCCCCGCACCGAGGAGGTACAGGTGAACATGACCCACGTCTATGAGAAGCACGTGACGCCTCACCTGATCCCCACGGAGGAGGAGATTTGGACCATACTGCGCTCCATTGGCAAGCGCACCCAGGCGGACCTGCTCAATTGCGGCGCCTGCGGCTACAATACCTGCCGGGAGAAGGCCATCGCCGTGTTCCAGGGCAAGGCCAACCTGCGCATGTGCCTGCCCTACATGCGGGAGCGGGCGGAGTCCATGTCCAATATCATTCTGGACAACACGCCCAACGGGCTGATCCTTACCAACGACCAATTCGAAATGATTCAGTTCAATCAGGCGGCCGCCAAGCTGCTGAACCTGGACAATGCCTGCCTGGGCATGCCCATCGACGCCTTCCTGAACCTGGAGGAGCTGGGCAAGATCCGCGAAACCGGTAAGGCGATCATGGGTCAGCGCTGCAAAACCGCCATTTATGACGTGCTGGTGGAGCAGAGCGTGGTGCCGGTGCCCGAGCATGACTATCTCTTCCTGCTCAAGGATATTTCCGCCGAGGAGGAAAGCATGAAGGCCATGGCAAAAATGCGCAAGGAAACCATGGACACGGCACAGCAGGTCATCGACAAGCAGATGCGCGTAGCCCAGGAAATCGCCAGCCTGCTGGGCGAAACCACCGGGGAAACCAAGGCCGCGCTGCTGAAGCTGAGGGCCTCCGTCGCCCAGGGGGATGAGACATGAGCGTCTTTATTGAAACCAGCTGGGGCAGCATGTTCAAGTGGGGCGAGGAGCTGTGCGGCGACAAAGTGGAGCTGGTGAAAAAGCCCGAGGGTGTGCTGCTGGTGCTCTCGGATGGGTTGGGCTCCGGGGTCAAGGCAAACATCCTGGCCGGGCTGACCAGCAAGATCATCAGTTCCATGGTATCCGCCGGCGCGCAGATGAAGGATGTGGTAGAAACCATCGCCTCCACCCTGCCCGTGTGCAAGGTGCGGCAGGTGGCCTATTCCACCTTCACCATGATGCAGGTGGACCGGGAGGGCAACGCCTATCTGGTGGAGTTTGATAACCCCACGCTGATTCTCCTGCGGGAGGGGAAGCGGGTGTTCATTCCCTGGGTGGAGCAGAATATCTCCGGCAAGCAGGTGCGCGAGGCGCACATCAAGCTCAGGCTGGGAGATATCGCCATCACATTTTCCGACGGGGTGATCCACGCGGGGGTGGGGCAGCTGCTGAACCTGGGTTGGCAGCATGAAAACGTGGTGCAGTTCCTGGAAGAAACCTGGCAGCCGGAGGACACAGCCTACGACGTGCAGCACCGTCTGCTCAGCGAGTGCAACGCCCTGTACGAAGGCCGGCCGGGGGACGACACCACCGTGGCCGCCCTGCGCATCTGCGTGCCCAATCCCTGCTGCGTGATGGTGGGCCCGCCGGTGCACCCCGAGGATGACGACGAGGTCGTGGGGGAGCTGCTCAGCTGCCCGGGCATCAAGGTGATTTGCGGCGGCACCACCAGCCAGATCGTCAGCAAGCGCCTGGGACGGGAGCTGAAGATCCTCCTGCAGTACATCTCGCCGGAGGTGCCGCCCATTGCCACCATGGAAGGAATTGACCTGGTGACGGAGGGCGTGGTGACCCTGGGCAAAACGCTTGAAATTCTGGAAAAATACGAAGAGGCCAAGGATGCCAGCCTGCTTACCGCCAAGCGGGATGGGGCGCATCTGCTGGCTGAAACGCTGGTGGAGAAGTGCACATCCGTGAAGTTCATCGTGGGCCGGGCGCTGAACCCCGCCCATCAGAATCCGGATATGCCCATTTCCCTTTCCATCAAGCTGCGACTGGTCAAGGACATTTCCGAATGCCTCAGGCGGTTGGGCAAGCCCACGGAGCTGAGGTACTGCTAGGACGCGCGTTTTCGGCCCGCAGGGCTGGGCAGGATCTCGCCGGCACGCCGGCGCGGTCCTTTTTTGTTGCTGGCGCACGGCGGAGGCCCCAGCAAAAGGAACTTGTTTCAAGGCTGCAAGCGTGCTATAATCTTGTCGAATGATACAGGGGGGAAGGCGCATGTTGACGGTTCTGGACACAACCCTGCGGGATGGCGCGCAGGCGGAAGGCGTCGGATTCTCCCTGGAGGACAAACGAAAAATCGCTCGGGCGCTGGATGAGCTGGGCGTGGCGCTGATAGAAGCGGGAAACCCCGCGGCCAATCCCAAGGATGCGGCGTTTTTTGACCAGCGGCAGGCGGTGGGACAGCTCAGGCGCGCGGCCCTGGTTGCCTTTGGCGCCACCATGCGGCCGGGAGAGCGGGCGGAGCGCAACGGCGGCCTGCAGGCGCTGCTTTCCTGCGGCGCGGAGATCATTTCCCTGTTTGGCAAATGCTCGTCGCTGCATGTGCGGGAGGTGCTGCGCTGCCCCGCGGAGGAAAACCTGCGGATGATCCGGGAGAGCGTGGCCTTCCTGCAGCAGCGGGGCCGGGAGGTGCTCTTCGACGCGGAGCACTTTTTTGACGGATACGCCCTGGATGCCGAATACGCCCTGGCATGCCTGGAGGCGGCGCTGACGGGGGGCGCGTCCTGGCTGGTGCTTTGCGACACCAATGGCGGGACGATGCCTGCCGGGGTGGCGGAGGTGGTGGCGCATGTGCGCCGCCGCTTTCCTCAGGCGAGAATCGGCATCCACTGCCACAACGACTGCGGATTGGCGGTGGCCTGTACCCTGGCCGCGGTGGAAAGCGGAGCGGAGATGATCCAGGGAACCATGGGCGGCATCGGAGAGCGATGCGGCAACGCCGACCTGTGCACGCTTTTGCCCCTGCTGGAATTGAAGTTGGGCAGGCGCTGCCTCCCGGAACATCATCTGTCCATGCTCACGCATACGGCCCGGTACATCACGGAAGTGATGAACCTTTCGCCCAACGACCGCGCTCCCTTTGTGGGGCACGCAGCGTTCGCGCACAAGGGCGGCATGCACATCGACGGCGTGATGAAGGAACCCAGCACCTTTGAGCAGGTGCCGCCGGAGAGCGTGGGCAACCAGCGGCGTTTCCTGGTGAGCGACCAGAGCGGCCGCGCAGGCATCTATGCCCGGCTTTCCCGGGTGTTGCCGGATGTGCGGCGGGACAGCCCGGAGATGGCCCGGGTGCTGGCGCGCCTGAAACAAAAGGAATTCAAAGGTTATACCTATGAAAACGCCGAGGGGAGCTTTGCATTGATGGCTTTGGATACCCTGGGCAGGCGGCCGCGCTTTTTTGAGGTTCGGGATTTCCATGTGCTTTGCAACCGCCCGCAGAACGCGCAGAGCCTGGAGAAGAGCGCGCAGGCCTACATCAAGGTGCAGGTGGACGGGCGCGAAGGCATCAACGCCGCCGAGGGCGACGGCCCTGTGAACGCCCTGGACCTGGCCCTGCGCAAGACGCTGGCAGATTTCTATCCCTGCATCCACCAGATGCGTCTGAAGGATTTCAAGGTGCGTGTGCTGGACAGCGGCGGCACGGCGTCCACCGTGCGCGTGACCATCGAGAGCACGGATGGGGAGCACATCTGGAGCACGGTGGGGGTGTCCAGCAACATCATCCAGGCGTGCTTCAAGGCGCTGGTGGATTCTGTGGACTATCTGCTGACCTATTACCAGCCGGCGGGGCGCGAGAAAAAAATGTAATGATTTTTTTCGAAAAATAAAATGTTTTTGTTACAAAACGGATGGAATGAAAAGGGAAGGAATTACGTTTGAATGGATGAGCAGAGCAAAACGGTCCCGCAAGGGAACAACCACGCCGGCGATATGGCATATTTTGAAGAAATGTACGAAAAATATGCCACGGATGTGCTGCGCGTGAGCTACTTCTACCTGGGCGACCGACAGAAGGCGGAGGATGTCTGCCAGGATGTTTTTGTCCGGCTGATTACCAACGCGCCGGTGCTCCAGGAGGGCCGGGAAAAAGCCTGGCTGCTAAAGGTGGCGCTGAACCGCTGCAGGGATCTGTGGCGGGGCGCGTGGGTGAAGCGCGTGATCCTGGGCAGCCCGGCCTTCGAGCTGGTACCCGCGCCTGACGAGATCGGCAAGCTTGCGGATCAGCAGGAGATCATGGGAGCCATCCATCAGCTGCCGGCCAGCTTCCGGGAGGTCATACTGCTGCACTATTACCAGGGCTATGGGATTACGGAGATAGCGGAGATGATGGACTTGCCAGAGGGCACAATTTCTAGCCGGCTTTCTCGGGGGAGAAAGAAACTGGAGTCTATTTTGAAGGGAGGGGATGCGCTATGAAAGATTTAAGGCAACTGCCTGAGATTGTGGACAAAGGGTTGGGCGGATTGACCGCAGGGCAGGACTTAAAGTATCGTATTGTGCAGGCGTCCAAGGCGCAAGCGCCCAAGCGTCGGCCAGCCCGCGTGCCAGCCTGGGTGCCGGCGCTGTGCTGCGCGTTGGTGCTTGCCGTGGGCGTGATGGCGGCGCTGCCCGGCTTGCTTGGCACGGGCGAGCCCTCCAATGATGCCGGTATGGTCATACACAGCCAGCGCGCCGGCGATGCTACGGATGCGCCGCGGATGCGGGCGGACCTTCCCGATGGTTCTGTGCAGCTGACGGGGGCCAGCAACGCGCCTGCCTACCGTACCATATGGGCCAGCGCGGATAGCGGCAGCTTCCCGCTCATCGGCGTCAACGGCCGGTACTATCGCATGCTGACCACGCCTTCCTCGCTGGACGGCAGCGCCCTGGGATCTGACCTGGGCACGGTGGCGGAGTTCACCACGGAGCCGTCGCTGTCCGGCACGGATCTGATTCTCAGCAACTGTGTGAATCAGGGTGAAACGGTTTACGCCATCAGCGGCATGGATGGCACGCTGGTGGCTGCGCAGGTGGACGGCGTCTATCGCGTATTCCAGCGGGTCAGCTTCAACGGCAACTCGGTGAAGGGCAGCGAGGGCCTGGCTGATACCCTGCAGGTGAGCGGTCAGGTGCGCGCGCTGGAGCTGAGCGATGTGGGCTCCATCACGGACAGCGCCACGGCGGAGAGCCTGGTGGATACGCTGCTGGCCAACGCCGTGTTTGAAAGCAGCGGAACGATCAGCGGCAGTCAATCGCTGCTCATTGAGCTGAACAACGGCATCACGGTGCAAATGGCGGTTCAGGATGACAAGCTGGGCGCCTGCGGCACCTGGAGTTGCCCGGAGTTCTTCGACGCTTTCACCACCGCGCTGGGCGGTTGAGAGGCGTGCGGTGAAGCCGTTTGCCACAATGGAACAAAAAACAGCGCGCCGGCGCTCCTGAATGGGAGGCCGGCGCGTTTGGTTTGCGCTTCGGGCAGGCGCTTATTCCACTTTGTATTCGTCGGGATTCTCATCGTCCTCCTGGGGAACGGGCTGCGTGGAGGCGCTGTGTTCCCCGGCGGGCTGCGTTGTGTCCTCTTGTGTC
>DBFBGQ010000073.1:0-25731 GCA_048201975.1 Candidatus Egerieenecus sp.
CTCACAACCGCCGGGTTTATCCGCCGCAAAGCCTGCCAGACGTCCCGTTATTCTCCCCGCAAGCCCTTGGCCAGCGCGTCCACCAACGCCTGCTGCTGCTCCTCCAGGGTGCGTGAAACGTCAAACGTCACAGGCCGCGCCACCTGAAACACATGCCGCTTGTAATCCACATGCACCGGATAAAAAACCAGCGCCTGGCCCGTGGCCCGGTAGAACATGGTGGCAATGTTCAGAAAGCCCGTATTGATCCAGCTGTGATGGGACTGAAACCCCGAGGGCTGTTCCGGAAAAATCACCAGATGTTCGCCGCTTTTGAGCCAGCGCAGGCTCTGCCGCATGGTGGTCATCACCCGCCCGTCATGGTACACGGGCACCGTAGGCGCCAGGCGGAGGATGGGTGGCAGAATCGCCGCCGCCAGATAGGGCAAAGTGACGTTCAGCAGCGGCTCAAAAAACGAACCGGGGCGCCACCAGTAATCCTGCCGCACATAGGCAGGCACCTGCTTGGGGTCGAGCACCTGGGCGTTCATCCAGGTATGGCAGCGGTCCCTCAGGGGGAATTTGGCGCACATGTCAATGGGCCCAAAAGCGCCCGCGTGATTGCACACAAATACCGAAGGCCGGTCTTGAAACGGCTCTTCCCATTGGGTCTCCATGGCCGGCGTCACCGCCCGGACCAGGGCGCACAGCCGCTGATAAGCCTTGGACATGATCCTCCCTCTCCCATCTTCCGCATGTAGCAAGGTTGCTGCGCTTTATGATACCGAATTGCGCTTCTCCCGTCAAGGGCGTATTCGCGGCCGCATAGGCGTTCCTTCTCTGCGGCACACTAGCGCTGACCGGGATTGTTTTGCGAGAAAGGCGTGATGCGCATGAATTCCTTTCTGCTGGGGGCGGCGGGGTATCCGCTGCTGGAGCTGTACTGGCGGGGGCGCACTCACCCCTCCATGGCCTTGGCAGGGGGATTTTCCTGTTGGAGCTTGAACCGCTTGCGCCGCCTGCCCGCGCCCCTGTGGCAGAAGGCGCTGCTGGGCGGCGCGGCCGTCACTGGGATTGAAGCCGTCGCCGGGCTGCTATGGAACCGCCGGCATCAAGTCTGGGACTACCGCTCCATGCCTGGCAACTGGCGCGGGCAAATCTGCCTCCCCTATGCCGCGCTCTGGTGCCTGCTGAGCGGCGCATGCATGGCGCTGCTGGACGCCGCAGAGGCGGAAGCCTAAAAATAATTGTTAGCACTCTCGCGAAATGAGTGCTAAAAAGTGCTTGCATTTGTCCTTGGGCGGTGCTACAATAGGCAAAGAAAGGCAGACACCTGCGCCGCGCCTTTCCAATCCGATGCGTACCGCAACAAGGAGGTTTTGATCCCATGGCCATTGAAAAGGGCAGCGTATCTATCGAAGCGCAAAATATTATGCCGGTGATCAAGCGCTGGCTTTACTCGGACAAAGACATTTTCCTGCGCGAGGTGGTGTCCAACGGCTGCGACGCCATCACCAAATACCGGATGCTCCACCTGGGCACGGAAGAGGACATGCGCGTTACCGTCACCGTGGACAAGGAAAAGGGCGAGATCCGCATTTCGGACACGGGCATTGGCATGACGGACGACGAGGTCCGCCGGTACATCAACCAGGTGGCCTTCTCCAGCGCCGAGGAGTTTCTGAAAAACTATCAGGGCGAAAAGGGCGAAGAAAAAACGGATATCATCGGTCACTTCGGCCTGGGCTTCTACTCGGTGTTTATGGTTTCCGACCGGGTGGAAATCGACACCCTGAGCTATCAGGATGGCGCCGCGCCCGTGCACTGGGAAAGCGAAGACGGCATGAGCTTTGAGATGACCGAAGGAAGCCGGACCACCCATGGCTCCACCATCATCCTGCACATCAACGAGGAGGAAAAGGAATTCCTGGAGCTGTACCGGGTGCGCGAGGTGCTCAACCGCTACTGCGGCTACATGAACGCCCCCATCTACCTGGAAGACGCCAACGCCAAGCCCGTGGAGCGGGAAGTGCCCGTGGAGGGAGAAAAGAACGAGGACGGCTCCCAGAAGATGGAAAAGGTCACCGAGGAGCCCAAGCCTTCGCTGATCAACGAGGTTGCGCCCCTGTGGCTGAAAAAGCCCAACGAGTGCACCGAAGAGGAGTACAAGTCCTTCTATCACCGGATGTTTACGGACTTTGAGGACCCGCTGTTCTGGATCCATCTGAATGTGGACTATCCCTTCAACCTGAAAGGCATTCTCTACTTCCCCAAGCTCCGGCAGGATTTCGGCACCCATGAGGGGCAGATCAAGCTATTCAGCGGTCAGGTCTTCGTGGCGGACAACATCAAGGAGGTCATTCCGGAGTTTCTGCTGCTGCTCAAGGGCGTCATCGACTGCCCCGACCTGCCCCTGAACGTCAGCCGCTCCTTCCTGCAAAACGACGGCTACGTGCGCAAAATTTCCGCCTACATCACCAAGAAGGTGGCGGACAAGCTCACGGAGCTGTTCGGCAGCCAGCGCGAGACCTACCAGGGCTACTGGGACGACATCGCTCCTTTCATTAAATACGGCTGCATGAAGGATCAGAAGTTCTTCGACAGCGTGAAGAAGGTCCTTCTGCTCAAAACCACCGACGACAGCTACCTCACCTTTGAGGAATACAAGACCCGCAACGAGGCCAAGGCGGCCAAGAAGGTCTTTTACACCAACGATCCCAAGCGGCAGGCGGCGTCCGTGGCCATGTACACCCAGCGCGGCATCGACGTGGCGGTAATGGACAGCCTCATCGACGTGAACTTCATGTCCTTCATGGAGTATTCCGGCGGAGAGGACAGCGTGACCTTTGCCCGGGTGGACGCGGATGTCAGCGGCCTGACCGAGGAGAGCGAGGAGGGCAAGGACCTGAACGCCGGGGACTTCGAAAAGCTCTTCCGCAAAGCCCTGGGCCAGGAGGAGCTGACGGTGAAGCTGGAATCCCTGGCCGATGCGGACATGATTGCCATGGTCACCGAGGACGAGCAGAGCCGCCGCTTCAAGGAAATGAGCCGCCTGTACGGCGAGAAGTTCCCCATGCCCGACCGCTTCACCCTGGTGCTGAACCGCCGCAACCCCACCGTGCGCGCCCTGGCTGCCCGGGAGGAAGACGACGTTACCCAGCTGCTGTGCAAGCAGATCTACGACCTGGCCCGCATGTCCGCCCAGCCCCTGGAATCCGGCGAGATCACGGAATTCATCGCCCGCTCCCAGAAGCTGGTGTCCATGGTGGCCGACGCCAAGTAATCCCCGCAAAGCTTTGGAGGATATGCAAGCCTCCCGCCCGGCGGTACCGTCAGGGCGGGAGGCTTTTTTTCTTGCCTTTCCCGTGGAAATTTTCTATAATGGTACAAGACAAAAGATTCGGGAGGTCCTGTCCATGGCCACGATCCACGAACAGACGCTGTCCAACGGCCTGCAGCTGCTCTGCTGCCCGCTGCCCCATTTGCATTCCATCGAGTTCGGGGTGTATCTCCGGGGCGGTTCCCTTTATGAAAACCGGCAGAACCAGGGCATATGCCACCTGCTGGAGCATCTGTGCTTCCGCAGCCTGGGCGGCCTGCCCGGAGAGGCGCTCACCCGTGCCCTGGACCGCATGGGAGCCAACCTGGACGGCGCGACCTATCCCGAGGGCGTGGTGTTCCGCCTGCGGGTGCTTCCCCGGTTCTTTGACGACGCGCTGGAGCTGTTCCTGCGGCTTTTTTCAGATATTCCCTGGACCGAGGATGCCATCGGGAAAGAAAAGCAGGTGGTGCTGCGTCAGATAGAGCAGGAGGATGTGGACTTTGACGAGGAGGTGGCCCGGCGCTACCGGCGCACCGCCGCCGGCGCGTTTCCGCTGATGGGCACCAGGGAGAGCGTCTCCGCCCTGTCCCCCGCGATGATCCGACGCTGGCAGCGGCTGCTTTTCCAGCCGCAGAACGCATGCCTGTGCATCACCGGCAATTTCTCCGCCGCCATGGAGCGGACCGCCGCCGAGGCCTTCGGCGAGCTGGTCAATCACTTCCCCGAGGCTCCCTTTGCCCAGCCCACGCCCCTGGGCTTCTGCATGCGGGATAGCCGCAGCGATTATGTGGCCGACGCCGAGGGCGGGCAGGCCAAGGTACGCCTGGCATTTGACATGGATGAGGATCGGGTCTATCCCCTGGTGGGCGAGGTGCTCAGCGCCATTACCGGAGAAAACGATTCCTCCCTGCTGTTCCAAACGCTGCGGGAGGAAATGGCGCTGGTGGCGGAGATTGATTCCGCCATTGAAGAGATGGGCATGTTCCGCCGCCTGGTGATTTCCTATGATGTGGAGCAGGCGCTGCTGGAGGAATCCCTGCTGCAGGTGTTCCAGCTCCTGCGCAGGCTGACGCAATATGTGCGGCCGGTGCGCCTGGACCAGTGCCGCATGCTTTTTACCGAAAACCTGATTTATTTCCAGGATGACGCCGCCGCCATGAACGAGCTCATGGGCTGGAGCTGCCTGGCGGACGATCTCTCCCGCACCGACCTGGACGCCAAGGCGCAGATGTACGAGGACCTCACCTGCGAAGACCTGCTGGATGCCGCCCAGAGCGTTTTCCGGCCGGAAAACCTGTGCATCAGCATCCAGCGCGACCCCGCCCTCACCCCCAGAAACCTCAAGCCCCTGCTGCAGCGGCTGCGGACCATGCTCTCCTGACGGCTGTTCCGCGCCTGCCGTTCTGCCGGAAGCGCCGGCAAGCATCCTGCAAGGGAAAGGAGCATTTTGTGCCCAGCGATATTTATGAAATTATCTCTCTCGCCGCCCGGTACTGGTTTACCTTTCTGGGCGTGCTCATCGTGTGGCGGTCCTTTCGCTGGTTGCGCAAGGATCGCCGGGCCAAGCACCGGCGGCTGAAGCAACTGCCGGATGCGGGGATGGTGGGCGAGCTGGTGGTGCTCTCCGGGAGCCCGGAGCTGCCCGCCGGCGTAGCGCTTCCCCTGCCCCGGGAAGGGGTGCTGGGCAGCCTGCGCACCTGCGATGTCACCGTGCCGATCCCCGGGGTTGCTGGCCGTCACCTGGATTTTACCTTTCAGGATGGATGGGGGCTGTTGATTTTTCCCCGGGGGCACTGCGCCGCGCAGGTGGACGGGCAAGCGCTGACCCGCAACAGCCGCAGCAAGGATTATCCCATGCACCACGGTTCCCGCCTGATCGTTGGCGACGCCGTGCTGCGCCTTCGCCTGTTCCAGGGGTTGGAAACCGCCCGGCTGGTGGCTGTTTCCCAGCCGGAGGAGCCTGAACAGGAGCTCGCCGCAGAGGAAGCGCCGCAGGCCGCCCTGGACTGGCAGCAGCTGCCCTATGTATACCATCAGGTGCCTGCTGCCTGGGTGGACCAGACCGGGCAATATCAGCCCATTCAGGTGGCGGGCACGGGGATAGACCCGCAAACGGGGCTACCCTGGGCGCATCCCGTTGCGCCGCCGATGGAAGACGTACCCCTGGAAATCGATCCCCTCACCGGGTACGCCTATCCCGCCAGCCAGCCTGAGGCATGCGCCGCCGACGGCTCCGCCCCGGAGGACGGCTCCTGGGTCCAGGCGGAGGACGGCTCATCCGTAACCCCGGCGGAGGACGACTTTGCCCGCGCGTCCGCCCGGGATCACCGTAAGCTCTTTGCAAGAAGGAGGCTGCATGGCAAGAAATAGCAAGGATCCGGGGAAGCTGCTTTCCAGCGCGGTGATGCTGTTTTATTTCAGCGCCTTTCTGCTCATCGCCTGCAAGGACTACGCCTGGCAGGGCTTTCTGCTGGCGGTGGCCGTACCCGTTATGATCTGGGTGGGCACCAACCTGCTTCCCCGCTTATTTCCCTCGGACAGGCTGCTGCTGTCGCTAACCAACTTTCTCTGCGCCTTGGGGGTGCTGGTGCTCTATGCCACGGAACCGGAATATGCCTACAACCAGGCCATGTACTACGGGGTGGGCATCGCCGCCATGATCGTTTGCGTGTGGATCGTGCGGCTGGTGCGCTCCTGGCGGGCGCCGGTGATGCTGCTGATCCCCGTCTCCCTGGTGCTGCTGGCGCTGCCCCTGCTCATTGGCCGGGAAACCAACGGCGCGCAAAACTGGTTCTATGTGGCGGGCATTTCGGTTCAGCCCAGCGAAATCGTAAAGCTCAGCCTGCTGCTGATTATCAGCTATTACATGAGCCGCCACCGGATGCTGCCCTGGCTGGCCTTTTCCGTGTGCTGCCTGGGGCTGTTGATGCTGCAAAAGGACCTGGGCACGGCGCTGATGTACTATGGCACCACGCTGCTGCTCTATTACGCATCCTCCAGCAACCTGCTGCTCACCGGGGTAGGGCTGGCAGGCGGCGCCGGAGCCGCGGTGCTGGGCTACAACATGTTCGCCCACGTAAAAAAGCGGGTAGCCATCTGGCTGAACCCCTGGAGCGACTATGAAAACTCCGGTTTCCAGATCATTCAGGGGCTGATGGCCATTGCCAGCGGCGGCCTATTTGGCGTGGGATTGGGCCTGGGTTCCCCCAAAACGATTCCCGTGTATTACACCGATTTCATCTTTGCGGTGATCTGCGAGCAGTTCGGGGTCATCTTCGGGCTATGCGTGCTGCTGATGTACGTGGCGCTGATCTGGCGGGGCGCTACCACCGCCATGGCGGCGCGCCGGAGCTTTCATGGTCTGCTGGCCATGGGCTGCACGCTGATGCTGGGGCTACAGACCTTCGTGATCATCGGCGGGGTCATCAAGATGATCCCCCTTACGGGGGTTACCATGCCCTTCGTCAGCTACGGCGGCACTTCCCTGGTGTCCAGCCTGTGCCTGGTCGGGCTGCTGCAGGGTGTTGCCAGCCTGAACGAGGACGACCTGGAGGAGGACACCCGCCTGGCCCTGCTGGGCAGCGCCGAGGATGAGGAGGTCGAGGCATGAAGCAGCAACGGCTGAAGTTCAAGCTGCTGGCGCTGATCCTCTTCGGAATGTTCGCGCTGCTGGCGGTCTATGGCGGATACAGCATCACCACCTACGGCAACCGTTGGTTTGCCTCCAACCGGAATCCCCGGGTGCGGAACCAGAAGAACATTGTCACCGCAGGCGACGTGCTGGACGTGAACGGGGTCATCCTGGCCACCACCGTGGACGGGGAGCGGGTCTATCAAGCGGATGAGGCGGCCCGGCGGGCCATTGTGCACCTGCTGGGCGACAGCCAGGGGCAGGTATCCAACGGCGTGGAAACCTTTCAGACCAGCTACCTATATGGTTTTCAGACCTCCCTGCCCGAGCTGATCGTTAGCCTGTTCCGGGGGGAGGAGCGGCGCGGTGACGATGTGACGCTCACCGTGGACAGCCGCCTGTGCACGGAGATCGCCGCGTCCTTTGCAAGCCATGAAAAATCCGCCGGCAAAAATGGCGCGGCGGTGGTCATGAACTACGAGACCGGCGCTGTGGTGGCCATGGTCAGCCTGCCCAGCTTTGATCCCATGGCCATCACCGACGAAACCCTGGAGGATCCCGGGCAGCCCTTCTGGAATCGAGCCACCCAGAGCGTTTATCCCCCGGGAAGCACATTCAAAATCATCACCACAGCCTCCGCCCTGCAGAACATCCCGGACATCCGCACCGTATCCATTCAGTGCACCGGGGGGCTGTCGGTGGATGGGCAGGCCATCCGGGACTACGGCAACGCGGTGCACGGAGCGCTGACGCTCAAGCGCGCCTTTACCCTCAGCTGCAACAATGCCTTCGCCCTCATTGCCCTGGACCTGGGGGACGCAGCGCTGCGCAAGACTGCGGAGAGCTTCGGCTTCAACGACAACTTCCTTTTCCGGGACCTGGTCGTGGAAAACAGCAGCTACCCCACCACCAACCGCACGCAGTTTGAAATTGCCTGGAGCGGCGCGGGCCAGTCCGCCATTACTGCCTCCCCCCTGCACATGTGCATGGTGGCCTCGGCCATCGCCAACGGGGGCGTCATGATGGAGTCGCGGCTTTTGCAGGATGTGACCAGCGCCAGCGGCGTGAACCGGCTGAAATTCACCTCCTCCGTCTACCGCACGGCATTATCCACCTCCCTGGCCGAGGAGATTAAAGGATACATGGCCGCGGTGGTGCAAAGCGGCACCGCCAAGCAGGCCGCCGTCAGCGGATTGACCATCTGCGGAAAAACCGGCTCCGCCGAGAGCAACGAGGACGGCCGTCCGGTCACCCACGGCTGGTTCGTAGGTTTCATCGACGACGACGCCTTCCCCTATGCTGTCGCAGTGCTGGTGGAGGACGTCAACGACGGCGACGGCGGCGGCAGCGTAGCCGCGCCCATCGCCAGCGACATCTTCGCTTACTTGAAAGAAAACAGCGAGATCACTCCCGCGGCATCCACGGCGGAGTAAGGCATGTGGCCTCCTTTGCCTCCGGTTTTCCATGCCAAAGCGCGCTTTCGCCGCTTTGGCTTTTTTGATAAAAAGTCCCCCGCATCTCCGAACGATTTCGAGAGAAAGCCTCGTCTAATGTGTGAAATGATCATGCGCAGCAAGCATGCCTTCAAGGAAGTGACGCATATGGAACAGGCGCGCGCCCCCATGGACCGTGAAGCCCGGTTTGCCGGGCTGATGGCTATGCACCGCACCTGGCTGGTGCGCCTGGCCTACCTCTACCTGGGCGACCTGGCCCTGGCGGAGGACGCGGTGCAGGACACCTTTTTGAAGGCATGGACACACTGGGAGGAATTCCGGGCGGATAGCTCCGAAAAGACCTGGCTTACCCGCATCGCCATCAATACCTGCAAGGACATCCGGCGTACAGCCTGGTTTCGCCGAGCACGGCAGGCGTTGAGCCTGGAGGTGGCAGACCATACCCGCGCGCCGGACCCTTACAGGGACGACTCGGTGATTCAAGCCATACGCCGCCTACCCGACCGGGACAGACAAGTGATCCTCCTGCGCTATTATCAGGAGCTTTCCGTGCGGGAGACGGCGCAGGTGCTGGGCATTAGCGAAAGCAGCGCAGCCTCCCGGATTCACCGTGCCAAGGACCGCCTGCGGGAAGCGTTGAAGGGATGGTGGTTCAACGATGAGGACTAGCTTGCGGGAAGATCTGGACCGTCGCCTGGAATCCCTGGATTGGCACGAGGAAGATCAGGTGCTGCGCCGCCTGCATTCCCCCCGGCGCTTTTCCGGCAGGGCTATCGCCGTGGTATGCGTAGCCTTGCTGCTGCTCTGCTCCACCGCCCTGGCCGTAACGTTGACCCTCTCCCATCGAGCCTGGGCGGTGCAACAGGCCCGAGAGGCCGTTTGCGGAGAATATGGGCTGACCAGCGAGCAGCTGGATCTTTTCTCCGCGCAGGTGGAGGAGGTGGACGGCGGCTGGCGCGTGACGCTTCAATCCTCAGCGCTGAACCCGGAAGCATTGGGCGTTTATACCGTATGGCTTCAAGAAGGAGAAACGGAGGTGACCTGGAGCCATGACAAGGAAACGCCACTGCCTGACGGAGATCTTTCCTCCTCCGCCTGGGGCAGTGCGCAGATTCAGCGCGCGCTATCGCTACGCTCCGATAATCTGAACAGATGGATTGCCGCCGAGGCTGCGGATACTGCGCTGCTAACCCTGGAGGAACGCGCCACATTGGACGCGCCTTTGCTGGAGGCTCCCCAGGCGGCGAGCCTGATCCATGTGCTGCCCCGGGAAAGCGATGTATCCTCCCAGGCCGCGCAGAAACTGGCTGAACAAGCAATTATCCGCAAATACGGCATACCTGCTGGCTCCCTGACCTTGTCCCCGGGCAATTTTTTCCTCCTGCTGCACACCGATACGTCGCAGCGCGTTTACGATATCACCTTCACCTCCAGCGATGCCGCCTACCGCGTGCGCCTGGACGCAGAAACCGGCGTGGCGCTCTCCTGCGCCTATTACGGTCCGGCCGACGCCTTCCGCCTCCCCCAGAGCGACCTATCCCAATACCCGGAAGCGGCAGAAGAGTACGTGCAGTGCGGAGCTTTTGATCTGCTCACCCCGGTGGAACAGGCGTTGATTTCACAGCGCTACGCGGCGGCGGGACTTTCCACGCTGCTGCCTCACGCCGTTTACGCGGACCCCAGCACCGTGGACATCCGTGAAGCGGAGGCCGTAGAAAAGGCTAAGGCCGCGCTGGCGGACACCTTTGGCATGCCGCCGGAAGGCTACGGCTTTTACACGCTGCGCATCTCCCTGCTGGCGCAGGACAGCGCTGCGGCATGGGAGATTCGGCTGATCCCCGCCCAGCAAGACGATTGGCACTGGTTTGCCGCCTACGGCGAGCGCCTGGGCGCCTACACGGTCACTTTGGACGCAGCTACCGGCCAGACGCTTACATGCGACTGGTCCCTGCGGGACGTAGCGGGAACCGATAACGCTACGCCGGCCACCTTTGGCGCATCCGCGGCATATACCGCTCCTATGCTTCCCTGGCTACGGACGCTACTGGAACGTTTGCAAAGCATACTGGACCGCTACGATCCCAGCGCAAACCTGGACGAAATGACCCTTGCAGACCGCGCTGCCTATGACCAACTGATGCGACAATCCGGTTATTCACCCCGCAATCACGGAAGCACGCTGCCCGAGGCCGGCGAACTCTCCCAGGACCAGGCCCGCCAATTGGCCGAGGAAGCGCTGGTCTCCCTCTATGAGTTGGATCAAAGCCTGCTCAGGCGCTATACCGTGCAGACGGATTGTACATTCGTCTTCGACCTGGAAGAGGAGCCGGTAAAGTGCTGGTGTTTCTCCTTCCAAAGCGATGGCGCCACGGACCTTTACTCCCTGCTGATCAATGCCGCCAACGGCAATGTCGAAGGCTACTGGCACGATGCTGCCGCGTCCGGCAACGGTTGACGCAATTCCCTTTCCTCACCGCTCTCCACCCTACAACCGCATTTGAAGGAGGGTAATTTCATGAAGAAGCTCATGGCTGTGTTTGCTGCTGTCTTGTTGACCCTTGTCGGGCTGCCGGCATCCCCGGCCCGTGGACAAGCCGAAGCGCTGCAACGCTTTACCGATCTTCCGCTGCAATGCAGCCTTCTAACCCAGGATGCCGCCTTCGCCCTGGATACGGATGGCGTGCTATGGCGCTGGCCCTATGACGCCGCTCAGCCCGTTCCCTACGCAACGCTTCCCGCGGCGCTCCCCCTGGATGGCCTTTCAGCCTATGCGCAGCTTTCCCCAGAGGAACGTGCCGCCGCAGGGGAAACGGTACAGCTGCTTGCGCCCAGCCCATCGGGGCAGCTTTACGCCCTGAATGTCTACGCCGGGCGCGTGGGGGTGGTATCCCCCCAGGGAGTAACCTGGACAGAAGTCACCTTTGACCCTGCTCCCCTCTTCTCCTCCGACGGTTGGCCGCTCCCCCTGCTGGGACGCCCCCAATGCCTGGCTGACGGACGCCTGTTGCTGCTGGCTGAGTGCTGGGACCGCATGGATTTCACGCACTGGAATTACGCCCAGGCGCTGCTCCTGGATCCATCCACCGGCGCCACGCGCCTGCTGGATGCGCCCGATACCATCGCCGGCTGCATGCATCAGGAAAAGCTGCTGTTGCTGTGCAGCGCCGCAACCGAAAACGGAACCCAGGAAAACAGCCTTTCGCTGCTGGACCTGGACAGCGGCGAATTCTCCCCGTTCCCTGGACAGCTGCCCGACGGGAATGCCGGCGCCATGGCCTGCGATGAACAAGGCAAAATCGTGCTGACCATTGATTCGGACGTCTACCTGCTGGACAGAAACGGCAGCGCGCAGCTGACAGCAAACGCCTGGAACACACAGGTGACGGCATACAGCCAGGGGCTGCTGCTGCCGGACGGCCGTTACGCGACGACCGGCAGCGGCATCACCGTGCTGTCCTTACCCCAAGAACCGCCACAGCCCCTGACCGTGCAATGGGCCGTCCCGGACGCCGCCATGGCCGCAGCCTTTCAAGCCGCGCATCCCGAAGTACTGGTTCAGCTGCGGCGTGAAACCATGAGCTGCGCGCAGGTCGCCCAGCGCATCCAAGGCGGGGACAACGCTACGGATATCTTCTGCGTAACCGTGGACGCAGGATTTGGCGTGCTGATGGACAAGGGCTTCACTGTGCCCCTGGAGGATTGCCAGGCCATTGTCCAAAGCGTGGCGGACATGTACGAACCATTTCGGGAACTACTCACTGACAACGCAGGGCACATCGCCGCCTATCCCGTTTCCCTGCGGGTGAACCTGTGGAGCGTCAACCAGGAGCTGTGGATCAAGCATTTCGGGGACACGCCCCTGCCGAACACCTGGGCCGGGATGCTTGCAAACATGCTGACCTTTGAATCCGCGGAGGACCAGGATGGCGACCTTTTCCTCAGCCAGTGGGACTACGCGGAGATGGTCCGCCTGCTCCTATGGTCCTTCCTGCAGCAGTCCGAAGACGACAGTGCGGACCTGACAGACCTATCACTGGCGCAATGCCTGGACCTGCTCCTGCAAATTCGCGCCGTCAAGGGTGTAGATCACCTTTCCAGCGAGGAGGTTTACCCGGCAAGCGAGGTAGGCGGCAGCGAGTATGTGCTCCTGGGAATCAACTGGGCAGCCTATGACTCGCGCCTGGCATCGTTGGATAGCGAGGCTGACAGCATGCTGCTTCCCCTGACATTTCACGGGGAGACGCCCACGCTCCCCGTCGATCTACAGGTGCTGGTGGTCAACCCCCTTTCCCCCAGACAAGCGCTCGCCCAGGCGTTCATCGCCCAGGCCGCTATTCCGGAAAACGGTCTGATCCGCTATGCCATGCTGCATGCTTCGGCCACAGAACCCGTGTATCGTACCTCCGAGCTTACCGGCCGAACCTATGCGGTGATTTCTCCCCAGGGACTGGAAAGCTGGCGGAAGGTCGTCCCCTGCCTACGCTTCTACGCGCGCTCCGGGCTAATACGAGATGACGTGGAAGCCTTGCTAGAGTCCTGCGTGCAGCGCTATATCAGCGGACAGCTCCGTCAGCAGGAGATGCTGGCAGAGCTGGATCGTATGATCGCCATGGCGCAGTTGGAAAACCAATAGGCACGTTGCGCGTTCACTTGCTTCCACAAAAAAAGCCGGAGAGCAATCAGTCTCTCCGGCCTGTTCCAGGTACTTTTGGTTTTCATAAAGCGTCCCGGATACCTTGCGGTCCCGGGGCATTTTTCATGCGCTGGCGCGCGCAACCAAGCGCGCTTACGCCATCCGCTCCAGCACGGGGATCACGTCCAGCGGCGCGGGAACCGTCACATATCCGCCGCCCTGGAGCTCCTCGCCGGTATCCACGTTGCGCCACTTGCCCGCAGGCAGATACACCTTCCGGCTGCGCGCCCCCATTTCCATCACGGGAGCAACCAGGTACTTGCCACCGAACATGTACTGATCCTGCAACAGCGCGCACTCCGCATCCTCCGGGAACTCATAGAACATGCCCCGCAGCAGCGGCGTGCCGGATTCGTGAGCCGCCTGCATCAGGGAGCGCACATAGTCCCGCAGCTCCTCCCGCCGGCGCATATACTTCACCAAAATGGGGTACGCCTCCTCGCCGAAGCTCCACACCTCATTGTCGCTGCCGGAGTTCAGCACCTGGGTGCCGTCCTTGCGGTATACCGGCACGGAGGGTTGACGGTCCCCATGCAGGCGCATCACCGGGCAATAGCAGCCCCACTGGAACCAGCGCACCAGCAGTTCCCGGAATTCGGGATCCTTGGGATTCCCCGCATGGAAGCCGCCGATATCCGTGGTCCACCAGGGAATCCCCGCCACGCCCATGCTTACGCCGGCGCAAACCTGGCGGCGGAAGTAGCTCCAGTCGCTCATGATGTCCCCCGACCACACCAGCGCGCCATACCGCTGGCTGCCTGCCCAGGCGCAGCGCACCAGGTTCACCGGGTTTTCCTGCCCGGCTTCCACCATGCCCTCGTAGAAGGTGCGGGAGTAATACTGGGGATACACATTTCCCACCTGCTGATTGGGGCCGATGTGGTAGCGGTAGGCCTTGAAGTCGTAGGTGCCGTACTCCGGCTCCGCCTCGTCCAACCAAAACACGCGGATGCCGTAATCGTAGTAATTCTTCTTGCACTTCTCCCACACGTATTTTCGCGCCCGGGGATTGGTGGCGTCGAAGAACATGCTGTCCTCCACAAAGCGCATGCCGATCTGCTCGCCGTACTCGGCGCGGACCAGCAGCCCCTGCTGAAGCATCTCCTCGTAATTTTCCGAGGTCAGCGACACCTGCGGCCACACGCTCACCATCAGCTCGATGCCCATTTCCTTGAGTTCCTTAACCATGGCGGCAGGGTCCGGGAAAAATTCGGGATCGAAGCGGTAATCCCCCATCTTGGGCCAATGGAAGAAATCGCAGACGATCACATCAATGGGCAACCCCCGGCGCTTGTACTCCCGCGCCACCTCCAGCAGCTGCTCCTGGTTCCAGTAGCGCAGCTTGCACTGCCAGAATCCCAGGCCATACTCGGGCATCATGGGCGCGAAGCCGGTAGCCTGCGCATAGCGTAGGCTGATGTCCGCCGGCTTGTCCCCGGCAGTAATCCAATAATCCAGCTGCTTGGTGGTGTCCGCATGCCAGGAGGTGCGGTTGCGTCCAAAGGACACCCAGCCCACAGCCGGGTTATGCCACAGGAAGCCATAGCCCCTGCTGGACATGATGAACGGCACGCTGGCCTGGGAATTCCGGTGCGCCAGCTCCAGGGTGCAGCCCTTCCAGTCCAGATATTCCTCCTGATACTGCCCCATGCCATAGATGTGCTCCCCTTCCATTCCCTGGAAGGTGGCCGTCAGGGCATAGTCGCCCCCAAGGATGGGCTCGAACTTCCGCGCCTGGAGCACCAGGGCATTTTCTCCATCCGTCTCCTGCAAAAGCACCTCGCCCTTTTGGTTCAGGAAAGTGAGCTTCACCCGGCGGTGCCAGCCTGCCACCTCCAGCTTCGCAGTGATTTTGCCGCAGCGCAGCGTAGCTTTCTCATCGCCCAGAACGACCTCCACATCCTGGCAGGGCACGGGGTCCAGCAGCGCGAAGCGGTCGTCCCGCACATCCCCCATGAGCACGGCGCGCACCCGCAGGCTGTCTGGGCCCCAAGGCTCCACCGCCAGCGTCTCCCCACGGTTGCGCCAGATAATTCGCTGTCCTTGCTGTTCAAAAAATCGCATGACTTCCCTCGCTCCTTTACAATGCCTACCCTTTGGCCAATTCATTTTGCGCGGGGCGTCCGCAAAGGCGGCTATCCCCCTGGTCTTTGGCGCCGTCCGCCCCCCGCGCGTCCATGCCGCGCAACGCTCCGCGCACGGACCCGGTCATTGATCGCATGGATATGGTTCGACGTATTTGCGCGGTATCCTTTCCTGATTCTGCCAAAATCGCAGATGCTTTCATCACGGGGGCGGCGCTGTTTCCCGGACCGTTCGGGCGCTGCTGCGCGGAATACAAAAAAGTCCCGGAAAGCCGCAGCCTTCCGGGACATAGAAATCGAAACGGGAAACCTTCGCGCAATCAGCGCTTGCTGAACTGGGGAGCGCGTCTTGCTGCTTTGAGGCCGTACTTCTTGCGCTCCTTCATGCGAGGATCGCGGGTGAGGAAGCCAGCCTTCTTCAGGGCGCCCCGCAGCTCGGGATCAGCCTTGCACAGGGAGCGGGCGATACCATGACGGATCGCGCCAGCCTGGCCCGTGAGGCCGCCGCCGGTTACGTTCACCAGCACGTCGAAATTTCCAACGTTGGTCAGCGCCAGGGGCTGACGAACGGTCATCTTCAGGGTTTCCAGACCAAAGTAGCTATCGATGTCACGCTTGTTGATGACGATTTTGCCATCGCCGGCAACCAGACGGACGCGGGCTACGGCCTTCTTCCGACGGCCAACAGCACTATAATCAACCTTCGCCATTTTGAAATTCTCCTTCCGCGTCAAATCAGATCGTACTTCTCAGGCTGCTGAGCGGCATGCTCATGCTCGGCGCCGCTGTACACCTTGAGCTTCTTGGCCATCTGACGGCCCAGGGGACCCTTGGGCAGCATGCCAACCACGGCGTGACGGACGGCGAATTCAGGCTTCTCAGCCAGCAGCTTGCGGTACTTGATCTCCTTGAGTCCGCCCGCATAACCGCTGTGATGGTAGTAGATCTTCTGATCGAGCTTCTTACCGGTCATGACCACCTTGTCCGCGTTGACGATGATCACATAGTCGCCGGTATCCACATTCGGGGTGTAGATGGGCTTGTTCTTACCGCGCAGGATGTTGGCGACCTGGCTGGCCAGACGGCCCAGCACCTGGCCCTCAGCATCGACAACGTACCACTTACGCTCGATATCTGAAGCTTTCGGCATAAAAGTCTTCAAAGGTATTTCCTCCTCGAATGGCTGTTGGAAAGTGAAGCGCTGGCATGATGGTCGCATACCTTTGCGCATGTTCAATAGTTTCCGGGGCTAGCGGAGCTATTGATGCCATCGACTATCTTATAATAATCCCAAGGAAAAGTCAAGCAAAAATCCAGGTTTTCCTGAAAAAAATGGCATCGAAAGCGCCGCGCGTTCCCGGCCTCAATCCCGCAGGATCTCTCCGGCCTCCACGCTGTGAAAAGCCGCGGCTCGCCCCAGGCGGTTCATCACCGCCAGGCCGACGCCCTCCGGCGGGAGCACTTCGCTGAAAATGGCTTCCATGCGCTCCTCGTCCATTTCCCGCAGCAGCGCAAAAAGCCTGTGGGCCACCTCTTCGGGATGATCCTTGCTGCCCAGAGCCTCCGTGCGGCATCCTGCCAGCAGCGGCACATGCTCGGTGAAGCAGAGGATGCACGCCTGCTTTCCGGCCGCCTCTGCCTGCAGGTACAGCCGGCGGCATGCCGCCACCACCTGCTCCTCGGCGCCTTCCACCAGGGTTACCGCGCCGGTGGGCGCATAGTGCTTGTAGCGCATGCCTGGGGACAGCGCGCGCTCCCCCGGCTGCAGGGGACGCAGCACGCTCCCCGCCACCTCCACCCGGGGCAGCACGGTCTCCAGCATGGACTTGGTAATGCCGCCGGGGCGCAGGATGCAAGGCGTCTCCCCGGAGATATCCAGCACCGTGGACTCCACGCCCACCTGGCACTCGCCGCCATCCAGTATCAGTGGAATCCGGCCATCCATATCCTCCAGCACATGGCGCGCCGACGTGGGGCTGGGCTTGCCGCTGCGGTTGGCGCTGGGCGCAGCCACAGGCACTTGGCACGCCCGCAAAAGCGCCGCAGCCACCGGATGGGAGGGCATGCGCACCGCCACCGTAGGCAAGGATGCCGTAACCACCAGGGGAATCTGCTCCCGCCGGGGCATCAGCAGCGTCAGCGGCCCCGGCCAGAAGGCGTCCATGAGTTTTTCCGCCAGCGGCGGTACATGGCACACCTCCCCCAATTGCTCCCGGTCCCAGACATGGACGATGAGCGGATTATCTGCCGGGCGGCCCTTGGCGGCAAAGATTTCCCGCACCGCCGCGCCATCCAGGGCGTTGGCGCCCAAGCCGTATACCGTTTCCGTGGGAAAGGCTACCAGCTCCCCCCGGCGCAGGAGCTCCGCGCCCAGCGCCAGGCTTTCCTCATTGGCTGCAAGTACTTTCGTTTCCAACTCTTCCTGCGTTCCTTCCTTAAAAGCATGTTCAGCACTGCCGTACACCTGGCTATTATACGCCTCTCCCCGGCAGAAATCCAGCTTTGCCGCGCATCCGGCGCAAATTTCCCCCGCCATGAAAGAAGGCTCCCTGCGGCGCTTCGCAGGGAGCCTGACAAGCATGGATCACTCTACCACCAGACGACCGTCTCTGGCATCCACCAGCATGGTAGAGCCGGGGACGATGTCGGCGGCGATGATCTTCCGTGCCACCAGGGTTTCCACATGGCTTTGCAGATACCGCTTCAGCGGCCGCGCGCCATAGACCGGATCAAAGCCCTGATCAATGATCAATTCCTTGGCCGCGGGGGTCAGCGTCACATGCAGCTGCTTATCCTCCAGGCGGCGGTTCAGGTTGGTCAGCATGAGCTCCACGATATGTCCGATCTGTTCCCGGTTCAGCGGCTTGTAGAACACAATCTCGTCAATCCGGTTCAGGAACTCGGGACGGAAATGGGTCTTGAGCAGATGCTGTACCTGGCTGCGGGCCTCTTCGGTGAGTTCGCCGTTCTGGATACCGTCCAGAATATACTCGCTGCCCAGGTTGCTGGTCATGATCAGAATGGTATTTTTGAAGTCCACCGTCCGGCCCTGGCTGTCGGTAATGCGGCCGTCATCCAACACCTGCAGCAGCACGTTGAACACATCCGGGTGCGCTTTTTCTACCTCGTCAAAAAGCACCACGCAGTAGGGATGCCGGCGCACGGCCTCCGTCAGCTGACCGCCCTCATCATAGCCCACATATCCTGGAGGCGCGCCGATGAGCCGGGACACGCTGAATTTCTCCATGTACTCGGACATATCGATGCGGACCATGTTCTTCTCGTCGTCAAACAGCGCCTGGGCCAACGCCTTGGCCAGCTCCGTTTTACCCACGCCCGTGGGACCCAGGAACAGGAAGGAACCCAGCGGCCGGTTGGGGTCCTGAATCCCTGCGCGGCTGCGCAGAATCGCTTCGCAGACCTTCGTCACCGCTTCATCCTGGCCGATGACCCGCTGATGAATCACATCCTCCAGGTGCAGCAGCTTTTCGCGCTCGCCCTCCATCAGCTTGCTCACAGGGATGCCCGTCCACCGGGCCACAATCCGCGCGATTTCCTCCTCGGTGACCTTATCCCGCAAGAGGGATTCGCCGCCCTTGTTCTTTTCGGCAACGGCTTCCTCCTGGGCCAATTCCTTCTGCAGGCGGGGCAGCTCGCCATATTTCAGCTCTGCGGCCCGGTTCAGGTCGTAGGTGCGCTCCGCCTTTTCGATTTCGGCGTTGGTGCGCTCGATGTCCTCCCGGAGCTTCTGCACCTTGGCAATGGCTTCCTTTTCGTTTTCCCACTTGGCCTTCATGGTGTTGAAGGTGTCGCGCTGGGCGGCCAGCTCCTTCTGCAGCTCCTCCAGGTGCGCCTGGGAAATGGGATCGTCTTCCTTCTTCAGCGCCGCCTCCTCGATTTCCAGCTGCATAATATGCCGGCGGATGTCGTCCAACTCCTGGGGCAGGCTGTCGATTTCGGTGCGGATCATGGCGCAAGCCTCGTCCACCAGGTCGATGGCCTTATCCGGCAGAAAACGGTCGGTAATGTAGCGGTTGGACAGTGTGGCGGCGGCAATCAGCGCGTTATCCTGGATCTTCACGCCATGGAACACTTCGTAGCGCTCCTTCAATCCACGCAGGATGGCGATGGTATCCTCCACCGTGGGCTCGCCCACCATCACCGGCTGGAATCGACGCTCCAGGGCGGCGTCCTTCTCGATGTACTGGCGGTATTCGTTCAGGGTGGTGGCGCCGATGCAGTGCAGCTCGCCCCGGGCCAACATGGGCTTGAGCAGGTTGCCCGCGTCCATGGCGCCGTCCGCCTTTCCTGCGCCCACAATGGTGTGCAGCTCGTCGATAAAGAGGATGATCTTCCCCTCGCTCTTTTTGATTTCCGCCAGCACCGCCTTCAGCCGCTCTTCAAACTCGCCCCGGAACTTGGCGCCGGCAATCAGGCTGCCCATGTCCAGGGAAAAGATGGTGCGATCCTTCAGGCTGTCGGGCACGTCTCCGCGGACAATTCGCAGGGCAAGGCCCTCGGCAATGGCGGTCTTGCCCACGCCAGGCTCGCCGATGAGCACAGGATTGTTCTTGGTCTTCCGGCTCAGAATGCGGATCACGTTGCGGATCTCGTTGTCCCGGCCGATGACCGGATCCAGCTTGTGGTTACGGGCCAGCTCCACCAGGTCGGAGCCATACTTTTTCAGCGCGTCATAGGTTTCCTCCGGGTTGTCGCTGGTAACCCTGGTGGCGCCCCGCACCGCGGAAAGCGCCTTGAGGAATGCGGCCTCCTGGTAATTGAAGGTGCGCAGCAGCTCCTTCACCCGGTTGTTGGGCTTGGCGCAGATTCCCAGCCACACATGCTCCACCGAGAGGTATTCGTCCTTCATCTGCTTGGCCCGGCTCTCGGCCTCCAGCAGCGCTTTTTCCACCTCGGGGGAGATATAAACCTTGTCCGCCTCCCGCCCAGGGCCGCTGACCCGGGGAATGCGTCCCAGGCTGTCGGTTACTGCCTTGCGCAGGCCGTCCGCATTCAGCCCCATCCGCGTGAGCAGCTGGGAAATCAAACCGTTGGGGTCCTCCAGAAGCGCCGCCATCAGGTGCTCCTGCTCCACCTGCATATGCTGATATTCTATGGCCAGGGACTGGGCGCGCTGCAGCGCTTCCACGGTCTTCTGGGTAAATTGATTCATATTCATAGTCCATGCCTCCTTCTGGCAATTGGTAGGTCGCGGTGGGTTTTTGACTTTCTTTGACCTTCCAAAGAGTATTATACGCGCCTTCCGGCGGATGTCAATAGGCTTCCCGAAATTTTTTTGAAAAAAACGTTCCTCTTTTTTGTGCGGGATTTTTGGCAGAAAAGCGCGGCGCGGCCCGGCAAATACGCAGGAAAAGCCCTGCCAAGAGGCGAACTGTTACCGTTGTTCAAACTGCAGAAATCATTGGAGGCCACGCATATGAATCGCACGGACGGCCGGTTGGCAAACCAGGCACGGGAAATCAGCATCCAGACGGACTTCATGCGCACGGCGGACGGCAGCTGCCTGATCGCCACGGGGAACACCCGGGTGATCTGCACCGCCTCTGTGGAGGAAGGTGTGCCGCCCTTTCTCAAGGGCAAGGGACAGGGCTGGATCACCGCGGAATACGCCATGCTTCCCGCCTCCACGGGGCAGCGGAAGAAGCGGGACGGCATCAAAAAGGACGGCCGCAGCGTGGAGATTCAGCGGCTGATCGGCCGGGCGCTGCGCCAGGCGGTGGACATGACCCAGCTGGGTGAGCGCACCATCACCCTGGATTGCGACGTGCTGGAGGCCGATGGCGGCACCCGCACGGCGTCCATCACCGGGGCCTTTGTGGCGCTGGTGTGCGCCGTGGACAAGCTGGTGAATGAAAAGCGCCTGCTCATCAGCCCCATTCGCCACCAGGTGGCCGCCATCTCCTGCGGCATCGTGGAGGATACGCCCTGCCTGGATCTGTGCTATCAGGAGGACAGCCGCGCCCAGGTGGACATGAACTTCGTGATGAACGACCAGGGAAACTTCATTGAAATGCAGGGCACCGGCGAGGGCCGGGCCTTTACCCCCCAGGAGCTGCAAACCCTGATGGAATACGGCCGCCAGGGCATTGCCGGGCTGATGCAGGCCCAGCGGGACGCCCTGGGGCAGCGCGCGGCGCACATCGCTCCCAAGCCCCTGCTGGTGGCCGCCACCGGCAACGAACACAAGCTGCGGGAGCTCCGGCAGATCTTCGGGGATCTGTACACCATCGTGGGCATGTCCACCGCGGGCTTTTCCAGCGGCATCGACGAAACCGCCGCCACCTTCGCCGGCAACGCAGCCATCAAGGCAGAAGCGGTATGCAAGGCCACGGGCCTGCCCACCATTGCGGACGACAGCGGGCTGACGGTGGAGGCCCTGGACGGGGAACCGGGGGTCTATTCCGCACGGTACGCCGGTTCCCATGGGGACGACGCCGCCAACAACGAGCTGCTTCTGCGCCGCATGCGCGGCAAAACCCAACGGGACTGCGCCTTCATCAGCGCCATTGCCCTGGCGCGGCCCGGCGCGGAAACCCTGATCGCCGAGGGGAGCTGCCCGGGCAAGCTACTGGACGCCCCCCGGGGAACCGGCGGCTTTGGATACGACCCGCTCTTCCTGTATGAAAACGGGGAAACCTTTGCGGAAATGAGCCAGGAAACCAAGAACCAAGTGAGCCACCGGGCGCGGGCCTGCGCCAAGATGCGCGAAATGATGAAGGAGTTGCAGGCATGCGAGCGCTGATCTTTTCTGACAGCCACGGAGACGAAAGCAACCTGCGCTGGATCGCAGAGCAGGTTGCCCAGCGCGGACCCATGGACGCTTACGTCCACTGCGGTGACGGCGCCAGGGAGTTTGACCGCCTGGCCAACTTTCTGCTGGCCCTCTCCCCACAGGCGGCGCTGTACGGTGTCAAAGGCAACTGCGACCTGTGCGTGGACGTTCCCGCGCAGCGGATCATGCGCCTTGGGGGCGCGGGAGTGCTGATCACCCACGGACATTTGCAGGGGGTGAAGCTGACCCTGGGCGCCCTGGCTCCCGCCGCCCGGCAGGCCGGATGCTCCGTTGTGCTTTTCGGCCACACCCACCATCCCACCCTGGAGGAGCGGGACGGCATTTTGCTGATGAACCCCGGCTCCGCCCAGCGGGGCTATGCCGCCCTGCTGCAGGTGGATGCCGCAGGCCATGCCCAAGGCGAGCTGTTGAGCTTTTAACCACACAAGGAGGGAATCCCATGGAAGGATTGATGCGCGTAGCCGCGGCAGTGCCCATGCTGCGGCTTGGCAACGTGGAGGAAAACGCGGCGGCCATCGGCGAAATGATGCGCCGGGCAGCCGAAGAACAGGCCGGCCTGGTGGTTTTCCCGGAGCTGTGCCTGACGGGCTACACCTGCGGCGACCTGTTTTTTCAAAAAACGTTGCTGGACGCCGTGGAGGCCGCTCTCCGGCAGCTGTGCGGTCAATGCCCGCAGGGGCTGACCGCCGTGGTGGGCGCGCCCCTGTGCGTGGACGGCGCGCTGTACAATTGCGCCGTGGTCCTGACCCATGGGCGTTTGCTGGGCGCGGTGCCAAAGCTCTTTCCGCCCAATTACCACGAGTTTTATGAAAAGCGCTGGTTTGCCAGCGGTTTCGGCCTGCGGGCCCAGGAGGTTAGCCTCTGCGGGCAGACGCTGCCCCTGGGCCGGGAGCTGGTGTTCACCGGCAAGGACGGCATCCGCTTCGGCGTGGAGCTGTGCGAGGACCTGTGGACGCCGCTGCCCCCCAGCACCTTCCTGGCCCTCAACGGCGCCGAGGTCATTGTCAACCTTTCCGCCAGCAACGAGCTCATCGCCAAGCGGGAATACCGGCAGGAGCTGATCCGCCAGCAGTCCGCCCGCTGCCTGTGCGGCTATGTCTACGTCTCCGCGGGCACCGGCGAATCCACCTCCGACCTGGTGTTCTCCGGGCACAGCCTGATCACCCAATGCGGCGCGACCGTTGCGGAAAACCAGGAATACCTTGCGGAAAACTACCTGATGACCGCCGACCTGGATCTGGACCGCATCCGCGCCGACCGGCGGGTGCAGGGCTGCTTTGCCGATGCCGGCGCGCATTATGGCGCCCTGGAGCCCGCCCGCGCCGTGGACTGCCCCGCCCTGGGCCTGCCCGACAGCGCCGCTCCCCGTTTGCACGTGCCCAAGCATCCCTTCATTCCCGCCGACAAGGCCTCCCGGCAGGCCCGCTGCGCGCAGATCTTTGACCTGCAGGCCACCGCGCTGGCCCGCAGGCTGCGCATTACCGGCGGCAGGGTTACCGTGGGCATCTCCGGCGGGCTGGACTCCACCCTGGCCCTGCTGGCCGCTTGCCGTGCCATGGACCTGATGGGTCTGCCCCGTACCAACATCACCGGCGTCACCATGCCCTGCTTTGGCACCACCGATCATACCTACCGCAACGCGCTGGCCCTGATGGATTCCCTGGGTGTGGAGCGCCGGGAGATTCCCATCCACGAGGCGGTGCGCCTGCACTTCCGCGATATTGGGCACCCGGAAAGCGACCATTCCGTCACCTATGAAAACGCTCAGGCCCGGGAACGCACCCAGGTGCTCATGGATGTGGCCAACCAAACCGGCGGCATTGTGCTGGGCACCGGCGACCTGAGCGAAATCGCCCTGGGCTGGTGCACCTATAACGCCGACCACATGAGCATGTACGGCGTCAACAGCGGCGTACCGAAAACCCTGGTGCGCTGGATCGTGCAAACCTGCACGGAGAACCCCGCCTTCGCCGCCTCCCGCCAGGTGCTGGAGAGCGTGCTGGACACCCCCATCAGCCCCGAGCTGCTGCCCCCGGACGAGCAGGGCAACATCGCCCAGCAAACCGAGGACCTGGTGGGCCCCTACGCGCTGCACGATTTCTTCCTCTACTACGCGGTACGCTTCGGCCTGCGTCCCCGGAAAATTTTTCAGCTGGCGCAGATGGCCTTCGCCGGGGATTTCGACGACGATACCCTGCGCAAATGGCTCAAGAACTTCTACCGGCGCTTCTTCAACCAGCAGTTCAAGCGCAACTGCATGCCCGACGGCGTAAAGATCGGCTCCATCGCCCTGAGCCCCCGCGGCGATTGGCGGATGCCCTCCGAGGCCGAAAGCGCCCTGTGGCTGGCGGAATGCCAGGCGCTGTAAATCCGTCCATTCATCATCGCAAGGAGGCTTGTCCATGGCAAAGGCCATACTGATCCCCGGCAAGGAAAAGCGGGTGCTGGGAGGGCATCCGTGGGTGTTTCGCAGCGATATCGCCCAGGTAACGGGAAGCTTCTCCCCCGGCGACGTGCTGGACGTGGTTTCCAGCCGTGGCCGCTTCCTGGGCCGGGGCTTCTATAACCCCCGATCGCAGATTTCCCTGCGGATGATGACGCTGCATGACGAACCCGTGGACCGGGACTTCATCTTCCGCCGGGTGAAGGCGGCGGTGGACTATCGCCGGGCCTTTGCGGACCTGCGCTCCTGCCGGTTGATCTTTGCCGAAAGCGACCGCCTGCCCGCCCTGATCGTGGACAGCTTCGGGGACGTGCTGGTAATGCAGTGCCTGGCCCTGGGCATGGAGCGCTACAAGCAGGATGTTACCGACGCGCTGGTGGAGCTGCTGCACCCTGCGGGCATCTATGAGCGCAGCGATGTGCCCGTGCGCGCCCTGGAAGGGCTGGAGCAATACACGGGCCTGCGCTACGGCCAGGTAGCCGATCGGGTGGAGATGTGCGAGAACGGCGTCCGCTTCTTCGTGGATGTCAAGCAGGGACAGAAAACCGGCTTCTTCCTGGATCAAAAGGAAAACCGGGCCGCCATCGCACCCTTTGTGCGGGAGGCCCGGGTATTGGATTGCTTCACCCACACAGGCAGCTTTGCATTGCACGCGGGCCACTACGGCGCCCGGGAGGTGACCGGTGTGGATATTTCCGGCTACGCCTGTCAGTTCGCCACCGAGAACGCCCGGCTCAACGGCCTGGAGGACCGGGTACGCTTTCAGGAGGCCAACGCCTTCGACCTATTGGCCGAGCAAAGCCGGCAGGGAGAACAGTATGACGCGATCATCCTGGACCCGCCAGCCTTTACCAAAACCCGGGCCGCGGTAGCCAGCGCCGCCCGGGGCTACAAGGAAATCAACCTGCGGGCCATGAAAATGGTGCGGGACGGCGGTTACCTGATCACCTGCTCCTGCTCCCAGCACATCCTGCCCGCGCACTTCCTGGAGATCGTCCGGGACGCGGCCCAGGATGCAAAGGTGCAGCTGCGGCAGGTGGAATACCGCACCCAAGGCCGCGACCACCCCATCCTGCCCGCCGCGCCGGAAACCCAGTATCTCAAGTGCGGCATCTTCCAGCTCTTTCACTGATCCGGCAATTGGAACACCATCAAGCTGTCCGGGTACTGCTTTTCAAAGCTGTCGATGGCAGCCTCCACGGATTTTCGCACCGCCAGGTTGTCCATATCCTGCTCCATCATGTCCCAGATGAGCCTGGCGGTCTCCGTTTCCTTGCGCAGCGCCTCATAGCGCGCCTGATCCTCCTGGGC
>DBFBGQ010000074.1:0-19836 GCA_048201975.1 Candidatus Egerieenecus sp.
GGGCAGCCGGGAGGGGTTGGCCAGCACCTCCACCATCTCCGCCGTCTCCCCGCAAAAGGCGGCTTCCCGGGAGAAGCTCCGGCGGTAGGCCATGCGCCTGGCGGCCCGGCGCAGCAGCGCCCCCTGGGCCAGGGCCGCCGCAGCCACCGCCAGAAACAGCGCAAAGAGCGACATCAGGCATCCTCCGTGGGCACGCTCACACGGGCCAGCGCCTGCTCCACCGCTTCCCGCTGGGCCTGCGCCCGGTCCAGGGCGCTGCGCGCCACCAGCCGGTGGGCCCACACGGGGACCGCCAGCTCCTTCACATCGTCCGGGGTCACGAAGTCCCGGCCCTGCATCAGCGCCCAGCTCTGACAGGCCCGGGAGAGGGCCAGCACCCCGCGGGTGCTCACCCCCAGGCGCACGTTTTCGATGCTGCGGGTGGCCTCCGCCAGGGCGGCCATGTACTCGCACACCGGCTGGGAGAGCGTCACCTGATACACCGCCTGCTGCCAGCCCTCCAGCTCCTGGGCGGCGACGCAGGGGGCCAGGGGCTCCTGGGGCGCGCGCCCCCGCTGGGCCAGCACCCGGGCGGTTTCCTCCGCGCTGGGGTAGCCCAGGGAGAGCCGCATCATGAACCGGTCCAGCTGCGCCTCCGGCAGGGGAAAGGTCCCCGCGATTTCAATGGGATTTTGCGTGGCCAGCACAAAGAAGGGCCGGGGCAGGGGATGGCTGACCCCGCTGTCGGTGACCTGGCGCTCCTCCATGCATTCCAACAGCGCCGCCTGGGTGCGGGGCGTGGCCCGGTTCAATTCGTCCACCAGCAGGCACTGGGTGAATACCGGCCCCTTGCGGAACACGAAGGCCCCGCTCTGCATGTCCGGCACGCTGACCCCCGTCACGTCCGAGGGCAGCAGGTCCGGCGTGCCCTGGATGCGGCTGAACTGCAGCCCCATCAGCTGGGCCAGCGCCCGGGCCAGGGCGGTCTTCCCCGTGCCGGGCACGTCCTCCAGCAGCACGTGCCCCCCTGCCGCCAGGGCGCACAGCAGCAGCCGCGTCTCCCGCTCCTTGCCCGTGAGCGCCCGGGCCGCCCCCTCCGTCAGGCGCTGGGCCAGCGCCGCGTATTGTTGCATTTCCATGCCTCGTCCCTCCGCTGTTTCGTTTTTTCCCAGTATAGCACATCCCCGCCTCCGGCGCACGGGGTTCGTCCCCGTCTCCGCCCATTTTCTTCCACAAAATGTGGCGCTTCTGGCAAATTATCATCCAATCTTCACATTGTCAAAAATATAACGTTAAAACTTTATCAAAACCCTTGACAAAACGGAGGTTCCTTGTTATACTTTTGTCAATCCCGAAGGGGACGCCCGGACGGGAGGACCAACAGCGAACACAGCGAACTTCCGCAGGACAGAAGGAGAGGAAAACCATGACCGCGAACTATCCCCTTGTGGACAGCGTAGAATCCTTCGAGCAAGCCCTGGCCCGGGTGCGGGCGGCGCAGAAGACCTTCGCCACCTATACCCAGGAGCAGGTGGATCATATTTTCCAGGCGGCGGCCATCGCCGCCCAGCAGGCCCGCATCCCCCTGGCCAAAATGGCCGTGCAGGAAACGGGCATGGGCGTGGTGGAGGACAAGATCATCAAAAACCAGTACGCCGCCGAATACATCTACAACGCCTACAAAGACACCAAGACCTGCGGCGTCATCGAGCGGGACGACAACTACGGCATCGCCAAAATTGCCGAGCCCATCGGCGTCATCGCCGCAGTGATCCCCACCACCAACCCCACCTCCACCGCCATCTTCAAGACGCTGGTGGCGCTCAAGACCCGCAACGGCATCATCATCAGCCCCCATCCCCGGGCCAAGGGCTGCACCATCGCCGCGGCGAAGATTGTGCTGGAGGCGGCGGTGAAGGCCGGCGCTCCCGAGGGCATCATCAGCTGGATCGACGTGCCCAGCCTGGAGCTGACCAACATGGCCATGAAGGAAGCGGACATCATCCTGGCCACCGGCGGCCCGGGCATGGTGAAGGCGGCCTATTCCTCCGGCAAGCCGGCCCTGGGCGTGGGCGCGGGCAACACCCCCGCCATCATTGACGACAGCGCCGACGTGCAGCTGGCGGTGAACAGCATCATCCACTCCAAGACCTTTGACAACGGCATGATCTGCGCCTCGGAGCAGAGCACCATCGTGCTGGACAAAATTTACGACCAGGTGAAGAAGGAGTTTGCCGCCCGGGGCTGCTACTTCCTGAAAAAGGACGAGCTGAACAAGGTGCGCAAGACCATCCTGATCAACGGCGCGCTCAACGCCAAGATCGTGGGCCAGAAGGCCGCCACCATCGCCAAGCTGGCGGGGGTCGACGTGCCCGAGGAGACCAAGATCCTCATCGGCGAGGTGACCAGCGTTGACCTGAGCGAGGAGTTCGCCCACGAGAAGCTCTCCCCGGTGCTGGCCATGTACCGGGCCAAGGACCTCGAAGACGCCTTCGCCAAGGCCCAGCAGCTCATCGCCGACGGCGGCTATGGCCACACCTCCTCCATCTACCTGAACGCCACCACCCGCCAGGACGTGGTCGCGGACTTCGCCTCCCGGATGAAGACCTGCCGCATTCTGGTAAACACCCCCTCCTCCCAGGGCGGCATTGGCGATTTGTACAACTTCAAGCTCGCTCCCTCCCTGACGCTGGGCTGCGGCTCCTGGGGCGGCAACTCCGTCAGCGAAAACGTGGGCGTGAAGCACCTGATCAACATCAAGACCGTCGCCCAGAGGAGGGAGAACATGCTCTGGTTCCGCGCGCCGCAAAAGGTCTATTTGAAGCCGGGCTGCCTGCCCGTGGCCCTGGACGAGCTCAAGCACGTCATGGGCAAGAAGCGGGCCTTCATCGTCACCGACTCCTTCCTGTACCACAACGGCTACACCAAGACCATCACCGACAAGCTGGATGAGATGGGCGTGCAGCACACCACATTCTTCGACGTGGCCCCCGATCCCACCCTGGCCTGCGCCAAGGAGGGCGCCAAGGCCATGGACAGCTTCCAGCCCGACTGCATCATCGCCCTGGGCGGCGGCTCCGCCATGGACGCCGGCAAGATCATGTGGGTGATGTACGAGCACCCGGAAGTGGACTTCCTGGATATGGCCATGCGCTTCATGGACATCCGCAAGCGCACCTACGTCTTCCCCAAGATGGGCGAAAAGGCCTACTTCATCGCGGTGCCCACCTCCGCGGGCACGGGCTCGGAGGTGACCCCCTTCGCGGTGATCACCGACGAATCCACCGGCGTCAAGTATCCCCTGGCCGACTATGAGCTGCTGCCCAACATGGCCATTGTGGATTCCAACCTGATGATGAGCATGCCCAAGGGCCTGACCAGCGCCTCCGGCATCGACGCGCTGACCCACGCCCTGGAGGCCTATGCCTCCATGATGGCCACCGACTACACCGACGGCCTGGCCCTCAAGGCCATGCGCAGCATTTTCGATTACCTGCCCCGGGCCTATGCCAACGGCGCCAGCGATCCCGAGGCCCGGGAGAAGATGGCCAACGCCTCCACCATGGCGGGCATGGCCTTCGCCAACGCCTTCCTGGGTGTGTGCCATTCCATGGCCCACAAGCTGGGCGCCTTCCATCACCTGCCCCACGGCATCGCCAACGCCCTGCTCATTGAGGAGGTGCTGCGCTTCAACGCCGCGGAGGTCCCCGCCAAGATGGGCACCTTCCCCCAGTACGACCATCCCCACACCCTGCGCCGCTACGGGGAGATCGCCGATTTCCTGGGCCTGAAGGGCAAGAACGACCAGGAGAAGCTGGAGAGCCTCATTGCCGCGGTGCATACCCTGAAGGGGCAGATCGGCATCAAGGACAGCATCCGGGAATACGGCATTGAGGAGGAGAAGTTCCTGGCCAGCCTGGACGAAATGGTGGAGCAGGCCTTCGACGACCAGTGCACCGGCGCGAATCCCCGCTACCCCCTGATGAGCGAAATCAAACAGATGTACCTGAACGCCTACTACGGCAAGAAGGAGGAGGCTTGAACATGAAGCTGGAGAAGATCATCGCCGTCCGCACGGACAAGACGGTCTACCGGGACGGGGACCTGGCCGTGAAGGTATTCGGCGCCGGGTACAACAAGGCGGACATCCTTAACGAGGCGCTGAACCAGGCCCGGGTGGAGGAAACCGGCCTGAACATTCCCCGGGTGGAGGAAGTGTGCAAGATCGACGGCAAGTGGGCCATCGTCACCGACTACATCGAAGGCAAGACCCTCCAGCGCCTCATGGATGAAAACCCCGACAAGTTCGACGAGTACCTGGAGCAGTTTGTGGACCTGCAGCTGGAGGTCCAGCGCAAGACCTGCCCCATGCTCAACAGCCTTACCGAAAAGATGCAAAAAAAGATCTCCCAGGCCAACCTGGACGCCACCTGCCGCTATGAGCTGCACACCCGCCTGGCGGCCATGCCCAAGCACAACAAGGTCTGCCACGGGGACTTCAACCCCTCCAACATCATCATCACCCCCGATGGCACGCCCTACATCCTGGACTGGTCCCACGCCACCCAGGGCAACGCCTCCGCCGATGCCGCCCGCACCTACCTGCTCTTCTGGCTGGAGGGCAACATCGAGGGCGCCGAGAAGTACCTGGACCTGTTCTGCAAAAAGAGCGACACCGCCAAGCAGTACGTCCAGAAGTGGATTCCCATTGTGGCGGCCAGCCAGTCGGTAAAGGGCAAGCCCGAGGAGAAGGAATTCCTGCTCCGCTGGGCGGACGTGGTGGATTACGAATAAGAGGAGGAGCACGGCCATGAAGGTTACCATTTGCATCGGCAGCTTCTGCCACGTGAAGGGCGCGCCGCAGATCATCGCCGAGCTTCAGCGCCTGGTGGAAGAATCCGGCCTGAAGGAGCACGTGGAGCTGGCGGGCAAGTTTTGCATGAAGCGCTGCCAGGAAGGCAACGCCCAGGGCGTGAACATCGACGTGGACGGCGTCCCCTACGACCTGAAACCCCAGGATGTGGAGCGCTTCTTCCAAACAGAGATCTTGCCCCGGGCCAGGGGATAACAGCAGCGCGCCGGTTCGCATTTTTGCGGGCCGGCGCGCTCAGATTGCTTTTGGGCCTTCTCTTTCCCGAACATACTTCCCAAACGCATGGGGACCGAAGGGGGCCAAGGGGAAAGGCGGCATAGCCGCCTGCAAGAATACATGATATAACTTGCAGAAATTGTGAGATCAAATATTTTATCAGCGCTCTGCATCCGCCTACGGCGGAGTGATTGTCTGCGCAAGGCGCAGGCAACCAGCCTCACGCAGACGATCCTTCCCCCCGGCGCGTCTGCTCCGGCTGATCCTAGAGAATGTCTCCCCCTCTCTGCCATCCTTTCCTTGACTTCCTCGCTGCTCTACGGGTATAACCTGTATTTAACCCCCTTACAACGCTCGAAACATTTCTGTAGGGGACCCCTTGCATGGAGAAAGCAGGATATGCTATAATACGTTCGTTGCAGTTTTTCTGCTGCAGGCTACTCCCAGGGCGAGAGGCTCGAAAACGAACCTCCATGATGGAATCCCCGGAACCGCAAACCCTTGATTTCCCTAGATTTTTTCCGAAGCAGTGATGCTTCATCTCCCCTTTATCTCTCCTGTTTATCTCTCCGATTTCCTGCCGGTTTTTGGAGGAGATTTCAGGCAAAATCTTATATGGAGAGTTGTCCGAGTGGTCGAAGGTGCAGCACTCGAAATCGTGTGTCCATTGCGGAAGGCTGCCGAGGGAAAATCCTGACGGCGCAAGGCTTAAAAGGGCCTGAGGGCTCGAATTGAATATCCTGTTCTCTCCTGTTGTTCTCTCCGATTTCCCGGGGAGCGCGGCAGTAGAAATATACGGAGTGGTATCGAAGCGGTCATAACGGGGCAGACTCGAAATCCAATCCGAAAGGTGGAATCGAATCGACGAAAAGCCTTGATTTTACCAGGTTTGCAAGGTGCTCCCGGAATGGGATCATGAGCAGTTCTCTCCATCAGTTCTCTCCTTTTTCCGAGAGACGATGTTGAGATAGATTTTGGAGAAGTATCGAAGCGGTCATAACGGCCCCGACTCGAAATCGGGTAAACCGGCTAATAACCGGTCCGTGGGTTCGAATCCCACCTTCTCCGCCATAAGGCTTTCCCCCACAGCGGGGAAAGCCTTTTTTCATTCGCTTCGGCGTTCCTCTCCAAAGCTCTCCCGCAATGTCCAGAATCCCTTATTCTATAAGGATTCCGAGCTCATCCCCAATCCCTTTTCCATTGCCTGCGCAGAGGTGAGCTTGGACCCGGCGTCCAGGTGGGCGTAGATGTTGGCGGTCGTGCTGAAGTCGCTGTGCCCCAGCCACTCCTGGATCTGCTTCATGGGAACGCCGTTTTTCAGCAGCAGGCTGGCGCAGCTGTGACGCAGGTCGTGGAAGCGGATGGGCCGAAGCCCGTTGCGCTTGAGCAGTGCGGGAAAGGCCGTGCTGATGTAGCTCAGCTTCAGGCGGTTTCCCATTGCATCCACCAGAACGTAGCCCAGGTAATCCGTGCAATAGGAGCGGCCGCACAGTATGCGGTTCTTCTCCTGCTGCTCCTTTAACGCGGCCAGCTTCGTTTGAAAAGCCGGCACCAACGGGAGGGTCCGCCGGCTGGAGGCCGTCTTGGTCGTATCGGCCGCCACTTCGATGCGCCTGCCCTTTTCAGCGCAGGCCGTCACCGTGTGCCGGATGGCGATGGTTTTGTTCTCAAAATCAATCGCATCCCATTTGAGCCCCACCACCTCGCTGCGGCGCAGTCCGTAGAAAGCCGCCAGCATGACCGGCAGCTCCAGCGGGGTTCCCCGCGCTGCCTGAAAGAGCCGGTTCACTTCGTTGCCGTCATAAAACGAGGCGGTAAACCGGTCCTTCCTGGGCCGCTCCACCTTGTCCGCCGGATTGACGTCAATGAGGTCCGTCTTAACAGCGTATTTGAGCGCCCTGTGGATGATCGCGTGGTAGTGGATGACGGTATTGGCGGATACGCGTTTGAGCTGACTGGTGTAGAACATCTGAATGTCTACCGCCTGCAATCCGCCCAGCGTGATGCCCCGCTGCTGAAAGTACGGTGCAATCGGATTCTGAATCATGCTCGCATATCCGGCAGCCGTGTTGGGCTTTAAGGTGCTCCGCGCGATCTCCATCCATTGGACAAGATAGCTGGAAAACGGCATATCACGGTCAATAGCGGCTTCTCCCGCCACAAATTCGGCGCGGGCGGCCATCAGCATGTCTTCGGCGCGTTTTTTGTTCCCCTTCACTGGCAGTCCAGTCGGCATCCATTTTGATACCCGTTTCCCGCTTTTGTCCTTATAGCTCAGGACCATGTAGTACAATCCCTTTTTTTCTTGCAGGTGTCCTGCGATCATGGTTGTCCCTCCTTTTTGCAGCCTGGATTCCTGCCGTTGACAGACCAAGCATAGCACCGGTGCATGCGGGCGGCAAGGTTATGGAGGGGCTACCATAGCCTGCTTACTTTTCTAATCTTGAGATACGCCAGGAGATGGGCTTTGGGAATCCGATAGGCCCTGCCGATCTTCAATGACGAAATGTCTCCGTTTTTCAGCAACCGATAGCCGGTCTTGGTGCTGATGTCCAGGACACGGCACATCTCCGTGATATCCATAACATCCGGGCAGCGTCGAAGGGTACGGCCGTCTGGCATTCGGGCCATAAGCATCCCTCTTTTCTCAAAAACAGAATCATGACAAATGAATCGGAGGCGGGAATTCGCCGTATTTGCCCTGCGCCCCGGCAGGCTTCCCGCCGGCCCTGGGGATGTCACAGGCTGCGGACGGCTCCATCCGCAACATAGCCCCGCCTGTACCGCCGTCCCCCGGACAGGCGCATACCGCAGGGACTCCCCCTCAAGTCAGTGGGAGGCCGTAGTGGAAGTCTCATTGTCCCCATGCGGCATAATCGCGCCCTGCATGCCACCGCAGGGTCTGTGGTTCACGTTGATCGCTCCGGCTGCGCCATCGTCGCGCCGCACCACAAGCCGCTCCACCGCATGGTTTCGTACCTGTGACACCCGATATTCAGTTGTCAAGATTCAGAGCAGGAAATGTATTCCTTCAATATCAGGGACATTTTTGAGGGGAAAATTGCATGTGGCATCAAAGCTTTTTCAAAATTTTCTCCATTCGGCCAAGTCCTTGTAGAATACTTTGATGAATTGCACGCCAGCTAACGCCTTCAGCCTTGGCAATTTCCTCTTTGCTCATTCCCAGAAGGTAATGAGCATAGATACGTTTGGCTTGCTTGTCCGGAAGCTGAGCAATGGCTGCATGAAGATCTTCTCTGGTCAGCTTTCTCTCATACAGTTCTTCAGGAGAATGAGAAGTGAACAAAATGCTGCGCTCAATGCCTGTCTTATGGTCAAGGGAGTAATACGCCTTATGGCGGCGGATCTTACGTTCATAGCTGGCCTCTGCTCGTTTACAAGCGAATAGCAAGTCGGCTACCTCGGCGTTGACATCAATAGAGGATTCTTCATTGCTATAGGGATAAAAATCCCGAAGATTGATTCGTACCATATCCATACCTCCGTATCATCATCATCAAAGAACGAAGAAACGGAAGGATATGGTGGAGAGCGACAGCGGCCAATTCGAGTACAAAGAATCACCCGTCAGGCCAGCAGCAGCTGCTTTGCAAAAAGTTTGTCTTAGAGAACAAAAATATAAAACTACGCACGGCATGCCTCCAAATGACGCCGTGCGTAACAATGAGTATATTAAACGAAAAGTATGAATAACCAAAGGCATTCTACCGCACGACGACGTTTTTTTCTTTTACCGTCGCGCGGCTTTTTTATTGAAGTTTTGTTCAAGCAGTTTTATATCTTAACCCGGGAAACAGAATATGCTGTGGCGGTTACTCCTTCCGCATCAAAAACAGCCTTTATTCTACAGATGAGACATAAAGCGAGAGAGACACACGCCATCCTGTTTTTCATGAATCAACGCTCCTTTGCATTGATTGTATTATTTGCAATAGTTCATCTTTTGAGATTGCCCCTGTAATGCTATAGCAAGCAGTACATCTTCGACAGAAAAGAAACGAGGACCCAATCGCTGGCGTTGAATCACAGCGGCAACCAACGAAGGAGCTCGATCTTCAGGTGCTCAGCCCTTTTCCCGCTTTAATACCGGAATTATATCCAGAGGTGCATCCATTTCCACCCAGCTTTCACCCTGAAACACTTCCTGCGTATCGATGTTTTGCCAGCGTCCCTTGGGCAGATAGGCATTTACCTTGCGCAAACCGGCTTCCAGGACGGGAACCACCAGATAATCTGGACCAAACATGTACTGCCGCTCAAGCCTCCAGCAGATATCATCCTCCGGAAAATCAAAGAACATGGGACGCATGATGGGTTCGCCGGTTTCGTGGGTGCGCTGCATCAGCTGGCGCACATAGGGACGAAGTTTCTCTCGCAGCGTCAGGTACTTTTTACAAATGGCGTAGACTTCCTCACCATAACTCCACACCTCATTGTCCGCGCCGGATGCACACATACCGCCGCCATGGTCGCTCATGGGGGGCTGGTCATGTGGTTCGCGGTCTCCATGCAGACGCATGACGGGGCAAAAACAACCCCAGGCAAACCATCGGGCAAACAGTTCCCGGAATGCGGGATCATTGGGATTGCCGCCATGGAAGCCGCCAATGTCCGTAGTCCACCAGGGAATCCCCGCCATACCCATGTTCAGTCCCGCCGCCAGTTGATTGCGGAAGCTCTGAAAGCTGGAAGCGATATCACCGCTCCATACCAACGCACCGTAACGTTGGCTGCCAGCCCAGGCGCAGCGCAGCAGATTGACGATGCGCTCTTGCCCTTCGGCACGCATGCCATCAAAGAAAGCCTTGGCGTACATGACGGGATAAAGATTGCCGACCTGCAGGTTGCTGCCCAGAGAGTAGCGGTAGTTGTCAAAGTCATATACTGTGTATTCTGGTTCGGCCTCATCCAGCCAAAACAGTCTCACGCCCTTGTCAAAGTAGTTTGCTTTGGCCTTTTGCCAAACATATTCCCGGCTTTCGGGATTGGTAGCATCAAAAAAGGTGCAGGAGCCAAGAAACTCCATCGTGGTTTTGACGCCGCGCTCACTGTGTACCAAGAGGCCACGGTCCCACATGGGTTGGTAATTTTCCGACAGCTGGTCCACCGTGGGCCATATGCTCACCATCAGGGCGATGCCCATTTGCTCCAGTTCCTGGATCATCGCCTCAGGATCGGGCCAGTATTGCGGATCGAACTTCCAATCCCCCTGAAGAGGCCAATGAAAGAAGTCCACCACAATGACGTCGATGGGAAGTCCACGCCGCTTGTACTCGCGCGCCACCTTGAGCAACTCGTCCTGCGTCTGATAACGCAGTTTACACTGCCAAAAGCCCATGCCATATTCCGGCATCATGGGAGGCTTACCCGCAACATCCATATAAGCCCTGTGAATCTGTGCGGGCGTATCGCCAGCGGTAATCCAGTAATCCAACCCTTTGGTGCTGAGGGCTTTCCAGACCGTTACGTTTTTGCCGAAGGTCACCTCGCCGATGGCGGGATTGTTCCATAGGAAACCATAGCCACGACTTGAAACCACAAAGGGAACGCTTGCCTGACTGTTGCGATGCGCCAGCTCCAGTGTGCATCCCTTGACATCCAGATCGTCCTGCTGGTATTGACCCATTCCAAACAACTTTTCATCTTTGTAGGCCTCAAAGCGGGCGATCACCTGATAATCCCCGCCCGCATGACCTTTGAACTCCCGACCGGACACTTCCAACGCGGAACAGTCCTTGCTGGTTAGATCACGGCGGTTACGGGCAAATTCCTCCAGCAGAAGCTGCCCCTTATGGTTGTAAAACACCAACTTGCCGCCTTTGGTGATTTGTGCAGTGATACGCCCATTGACAATGGCGGCCGTATCACCGTCGATGGAAACTTTAGCCTTGCACTGAACGGGTTTGTCAATCAGCGCGCCATCGCGCCCTTCCAATTTGCAGCCATATTGTACGGCACGCACACGCAGGCTGTTCTCGCCCCACGCTTCTACACAAAGTATTTCGCCGCCCATTTTACGAATCAGGCGATAATTATTCTCATTCAAAAACATCGAATTCATCCTTTCACGGCGCCACTGGTCAGACCGCTGATGATGTACTTCTGCATAAACAGGAAGATCAAAGCTACAGGGATGATTGTAACAACGGCAAATGCGGTCAAATAGCTCCATTTGGTGCCGTATTGCCCCAAAAAGTTGAAAATGCCAGCCGTGATGGGACGCATGGTCTGATCCGTGATAAAGGTCATGCCATAAGCCAGATCCCCCCACGCGTAGAGGAAAGAAAAAATGGCGCACACAACCACACCCGGCAGGGCAATGGGCAGGAAAATTAGCAGAAAGGACGTAAATCGGTTGCAGCCGTCAATGGCCGCGGCATTTTCCAGTTCGCCTGGAATGGAGCCAAAGTAATTTTTCAGGATCAGAATGGAGAAGGGAATACCAATGGTGGCATCCGCCAGAATGGGCGCAAACTGCGTGTTAAGAAGCTTGAAATCACGGAACATGATAAACATGGGCGTAAGCAGCACGCTCACAGGCAGCATCTGCGTAACAAGGAACGCGAGAACAACCGCTTTTTTTCCCTTGAAGTGATAACGGGCAATGCCGTAACTTCCGGGTACCGCCAGAAGAACGCTTATCGCCATTGCTGCCAGCGAAACGGTCAGGCTGTTACCAAATGAGCGAAACATATTAAAGTCACCCATCTCCAACTGGGCCGCGTAGGAAGCGGTATTGATAACTTCCGGCCAAAGCGTCGTGGGAACGCGGAAGATCTCCTGCTCCGTTTTTAGCGATGTAGCAACAATCCAGTATAATGGAAACAGCAGGACAACCAGCAAAAGCAGTGAAACAACGCTGAGCATCGCATCCTTGCGCACCGAGGCCTTTATCCGCAAAGGCTTTTCAGAAACAGCGGTATTCATCAGGCAACCTCCTGTTCATCAGCATAGGCAAATTTTAGGTAGATGACCGCAGCTACCATCAAGATTACGAACAGAATATTGGCGATGGCAGCCCCTTCGCTGTATTTGAACATGGAAAAGCTTTGTTTGTAAGAGTAAGTAGACAGCATCTGGGTGGAATTTACAGGCCCGCCGCCCGTCATAACAAACACGAGATCAAACACTTTAAAGGTGTAGATAAAGCCAAGGATTAGCACGGATTCTATGCTGGGCTTGATCATGGGCAATGTAATCAGCCAGAAGCTTTGCCAGCCGTTGGCCCCGTCAATGGCGGCGCTTTCATATAGCTCCTGCGGCACGGTCGTCAGTCCCACAGAAAGCAGAATCATATTGAACGGAATGCCGATCCATACATTTGCTACAATGAGCGCAAACATGGCGGTATGCGGTTGAGTCAGCCATTCGATGGGCTGATCAATGAGACCCAGGGCAACACATGCCTGATTCAAAATGCCAACGCTTGTACCAAACATGAATTTGAACATCAGTGCCGTAACCGTAATGGGAATCATCCACGGCATCATCAGCAACCCGCGCACAAATTTAGACGTGGTAAATTTCTGATTGAAAAACAGCGCCAGTAAAAATCCGATGATAAACTGAAACACAAGACAGCATACCGTAAACAGGAGCGTATTCCAGGTTGCTGCCGTGAGAAGCCCGCCTTCAAAGAGGGTGATATAGTTTTTCAGCCCCGCAAAAGGCTTGTTTGCCAAGCGCATTGTTTTGACCGTTACATCTTGAAAGCTGAGAATAAAATTTGAAATGATCGGATAACCCGCCAGCACCAGCATATAAATCAGCGCAGGCAGCACGTACAGCCAGCCGAGGTTGTCGTAGCGAAAAAAGCGTTTGACCGCTTTCACGGAACACACTCCCTTTCATAGAGAAAGTCGGAGCACGCGAAACGCTCGTGTGCTCCGACGTGGATGCGTTTAGAAGAAATTCAGCCTTTATTCGATGATGCTGTCAATGGTGGCCTGCGCGGCAGCCGCGGCAGCTTCGGGGGTTTCGGTGCCGATAATCGCCTGATTGAAGGCAAGAGAGATCGCGTCGGAGATTTCGGGCCAGCGGGCATGAGGTCCGCGAGCCTGTGCATACTGCATCTGTTCGACAAACTTCTCCATGATAGCATCACCAACGAACTGGGTCTCAGCCACATCACTGCGGGGAGCGATGTTGCCCAGACCGATATTGAGCGTGGCGACCTGCTCAGGAGCGGTCATCCAGGTGAGGAAATCAACAGAGGCGTCGACGTTTTCGTTGTCAATTACGGCGAAGTTTTCACCGCCCAGAGCAGAGGCATACTGCGTGTCCATCGGAATGAGAGCGACGTTCCAGTTGAGGTCGGCAGCCTGCTCGCGCATGGTGGGAACCTGCCAGGGCCCGTTGATCATCATGGCCAAGTTGCCACTGATGAACTGGTTCATCACATCACCCTGCGTCCAGTTGATGGCTTCCTTGGGCATCACGCCGGAATCGACAAGTCCCTTGACCATGTTAATGGCACGGATGGTGTTTTCATTGTCGATCTCAAAGGAGGTCGAGCCGGTAGACCAAACCCAAGGCATGAAGTTGAAGGTGCCTTCTTCGTTCTGAAGGGAGCAGAAAGCGATGCCGTACACATTATCCTTAGTGCAGGCGGCGGCAACGGTCTTGAGCTCTTCCCATGTGGTGGGAACTTCGCAGCCGGCAGCTTTCAGCATATCCTCATTGTAGTAAAGCGCCAGGCAGTTGCTTCCGCAGGGCACGCCATAGAGCCTGCCGTCCAGCATGCAGCTGGCAACGGGACCATCGTAGTAGGCGGAAACATCAATCTTGTCGGTGATGTCGGCAAAGATTCCCATAGCGGAGTAGTTGGCGTGGTCGGGATTGTCGATAATCACAATGTCGGGGAGCACATCGGCAGTCGCGCCAATGGAAACCTGCTTCTTGAAATCGGCAAAAGGTACATACTCGGCTTTTACCTCAACATTCTCCTGAGAAGCATTATAGGTTTCCAGCATAGCGTTCAGGGTTTCCTGATGCTTTACGGTTTCCCAGTAGTACCACATGGTTACTTCGGTTTTTTCGGCCAAAGCCACATTGCCAAGGCCCAGCAGCATTGCAGCAGCCAAAAGAACAGCGAACAGTTTCTTCATAAAGTCCATCCTCCTTGTATTATAGGAACAGGATGTTCCTCTTGTTGATATTATCATAATGAAAGAAAGCAAAAAGCTAAATGAGGCATTTCTAAGAAAAGGGGGATAAAACTAAGATTATTTGTTCAGACGGCGATATTCGGCTGGTGTCATGTTTGTGATGCTCTGAAACACCCGGCTAAAATACTTGGCATCAGAATAGCCCACCATTTCAGCAATCTCGTAGAGTTTCTTATCAGTGGACAGGAAGAGTTCCTTGGCTTTTTCCACGCGTAGCTTTTTCATCAAAGTGCCAAAGGTGACGCCAAGCTCCCGATGAATTTGAGTGCCCAGATACTCTGGCGTGACAGAGAGCTTTTGAGCAATCTCATCCAGTGTGATGCCCTGTGAAAAGTGCGCCTTCATCAATGCTTCCGCCCGCCGCACAAGTGGGCCCGTTTTCCTGCGTGCTGGTTCTTCACGCGCCAGGAGCTGTATAAGTTCCCTACAAAGCGTTTCCAACTGCATGGGATGTACGGCAGACATGATTTTCTCAAGCAGAGCCTGCCTTGAAAGGCTTTCCACCCTGGCAGTCCCCAGTTCGCGGGCAGTGGAGAGAAGGGCCCAGGTAAAGCGCACATAGGCCTCCTTGATATCCCGAGGCGAATGAGGAATTCCTGTTTGAAATAACCGGCTAAAATCCATAATGCGCGCGGCAACCGCCTGTCCATCGTGCCGGGCTAACGACTGACGAGCGGCATTTTCCAGCTCAATGGGATAGCTGAACAATTCCAACGGGCGTTCAGTGAGCTGCGGATAGCGTAGCAACCGGCCATTTGCGCCGATCAGGCCATATGCAATATATTCCAGCAGTGATTGGTACAACGGGTGCAAATTATCCAAGCCGGTACAGTTTCCCATGATTGCAACAAAACAGCCCTGCTCCCGCCATTGCGGAAGCAGTTTTTTTTCGATTATATACAGCAATTCGTCTGGTTGCTCGTGATTTACCCATACAAAGGGAACGTCGCCTTGCGCGGTGGGAGCAAGCGTAACGCATGACTCACCTGTCAGCTTTTGCGCCTTTGCTGCGTCAAAACGTTCAAGGGAGGAAATGGGGCGCAAAAGCAGCAGCGCGAAAGACGTTTGAGGAGAAAGCTCAAGGTTTTCCCGGGCGTATTCCCGTGCCTGATCAGAAAAAGCCTCGTCGGCATAAAGCGCTCCAGCCAGCATTTCCGTTCGGGTGCGCAGACCATGACGAGTCTGATTTTGCCGCTGAACGATTTCCTGCGCGCGGCGTACCGCACCAATCAATTCATCAACCACGACGGGCTTCACCAGATATTCCCGAACACCCAGCTTCATGGCACGCTGGGCGTAGGCGAAGTCTGAATAAGCACTTAGGACGATGACCACGGGGTTTTGCCCCTTCTCCTGCACGGCGGCAATCATTTCAATGCCGTCCATCTCGGGCATCCGCACATCCGCAATGACAACGTCGGGCCTTTCCCGCAAGATCAGTCTCACACCTTCACGGCCGTTCTCCGCTTCTCCCACAACGATGAAAGAATCATTTGTCCGTGCCAACAGTTTATGGATGCCTTCACGGATACGGGGCTCGTCTTCTACAATGGCGATCCTCATGACTTTTCCTCCTCAAGAAGCGGAAGCAGCAGCACGATGGTCGTCCCTTCATCGGGCACGCTTTCAATGCGAACCTTTGCGGCGCTGCCATAATACATATGCATGCGTTCCAAAGCATTGCGCACACCAATGTGATGCTTGTCTGCTTCGGAATGTCCCTGCAGCAACAGCTCACATTGCTTCTGTGACATTCCTTTGCCGTTGTCCCGAATGTGGATGCAAAGATGGTCGGTCTGTCTTTCGATGCTTACCGACAGCTCGTGTGAGCGCTTGACGCCCTCGAACCCGTGCAGAATTGCATTTTCCACAAATGGCTGAAGCAGAAGCTTATGAATGGGCAGGGCGAGCACATTGTCATCCACACGAATATCCACCCTAAGTGAATTTTTCAGTCTGAGCTGTTGCAAGGTCAGGTACTGTTTGAGCCATTCCGTTTCCTCGCGCACGGTAACTACCTGATTGCTGCCTTCAATGCCATAGCGCAGAATGCGCGCAAGCGCCGTGATGGCGTTGGACACATCAAACGCATCCTGATCAATGGCCATCCAGTTGATGGTATCCAATGTATTATAGAGAAAATGCGGATTGATCTGTGCTTCCAACATGGCAATCTCGGCGTCCCGCTGCCTTTCTGAAACGCTTTGAATGTCATGCATCAGCGTGTTGATATCATCCATCATGGCGTTAAACTGGCGCGTAATGATAGCCGTTTCACGCGGCATTCGCTCGTTTTCCGAAATCCGTACAGACAGATCGCCTCCCGCTGCGTTTTGCATGGCTCTGCTCACGACGTCCACGGAGCGGGTGAGATAGCGTATGAGAATGACAATGCCCCCTACCAGTATCACAAGCGAAAACAGCATCATCCACAGCACCAGGCTTTGGCGTTTGGACAACTGGTCGTACAGCCCGGTTTGATCCTGAAAATAGTACAGCGTCCAACCCGTGAGTTCTACCGCGATGGAATCCGATGTCAGAGTGCGTCCGGGCAGCAAACCACAGGCTTTTGCATACTGCAATCCGTCTGTGTCCTGTGGGTTGATATGTTGACCGAGCATTTCCTGCCTCGGTGCAGATACGACCATGCCGTTGCTGTCTGCAAGCAGGTAGAAGGAATGCGCCGTGTTTCCTTCCTGCCAATTCTCGTTGCAAATCGAGGAGAGCATTGTTTCATCAATTGTCAGCACAATCACAGCATGGCGCGTTTCTACATGACGATAGTCGATTACGCGATGGGCGATATGAAACATGTTGTAAGGAACGCCCATGATGGTGGTCGCGTAAGCTGTGGGGAAATAGTGTGTGGTGTTGGTGGCAACCACCTGCTCAAACATTGCCTCCAAATCCCAGGCATCCATCCATGCACTGCGAACGACCGACGCCGTCAGTTTGTCATAACCAACGAACTTTCCATCGCTGAACAAAACCGTGATGGCCTGGATATATGGTTTTGCATAGGCTTTTGCCTGTACGGCAAGACGCAACCGGTTATTTGCCACCGCCACATCCTTGCCTTCCATCAGCTCGTTGCACGCTGCCACGATCTCATCATCAGTATACAGCTGATACAGCAGATTTTCATACGAAGCCAAAGTGACATTCAGAGTTTTTTGGGTCTGCTCCACATTTTGTCTGCTCTGATCACTCAGGTTTTCCCGAATAACAACTGCCGTGTGCTGATAGGATGTCCATTGGCCCACCAGAAATGGCAGTATGGTTACGATGCAAACCAGCAAAATCAACTGGGTGCGCAAACTGGAGGCGCGTTTGGAACGCATGACACCACCACTCTCAAGCTTCGTTGTGCGCTTAGTGTAACAAAAGATGGGACAAGCGTCAACTCAAAACCCAAGGTGGAGTTGGATGCTCTTGATGTGAAGGACCAGCAGGCAACCTCGGAGGGACGCTCCCCTTAATACCAATTTGAATGCATTGACCAGGAGACTGCATTTACGCGTAAGGTCTGGGCTTGTAAGGGATCTTCTCGGTTTCATTCTTCCTGCCCTGCCTGCTGCTGTTATCTCAAATCTGGCATAATCGTAGCAAGCAGGGCAGTCCTTATAAGGAACTGCAAAAATCAGCCGGTTCTGCCTGACGCAAAACCGGCTGATTGCTGATTGGGGCATCCCCAAACCCCTGATAGGCACATTGTGCCTGCTACGCGCCTGTTAGCGCTTTTTGTCAGGCTTTCGACACGCTCTCTTCCCGTTCTATAAACCAGTACGGCTCGTCGTGGAACAGGACCGCGATGCCGCCCTCCACCTCGCATACATAGCGGATTCCCTGCCCGCCCGCCTTGCGTGACGCGGCCTGACGCACATCCAGCACCCGATCGATGCGAAAGGCCGGTCCATCCTCCTCCCGGAACAGCAATGGCCGGATGCGTCCATCCAGCTCAAAATCGGCCCGGACCTTCACATAGCGCTTGCACGGGTTTTCCGGCCTTCGGTCCTTTGCCTCCATGAAGCCCTTTCCTCCTTATCCCGCGTAAAACGGCACGGGATGCACCGTATGCTCTTCCTTGGGGTTGATCTGCGCGTATTGCCCATCTGTGAGCACCACCGCCCGGCGCACGATCTGATGCCCGAAGCGGCGGCGCAGCCCGTCGATGGCGCTTTCCAGCCGCTCGGTTTTGATGCGCTGCGCCTCGTCTCCCAAAAAGTCGAGCTGCACAGGCGCGTCGTCCGGGGTCAGCGCCGAGCAGCTTAGCCCTACGCTTCGGTAGGGAAAATTCAGCGCGAATCGTCTGTCAAAAAGCCGCATGGCTGCCTGCGCAATTTCTCCGGTCAGGCTGGTGGCCCGCGGCAGCGTCTGCTGGCAGGAACGGGTCACAAGCTCGGCGTTTCGCGCGCTGATGCTGACGCACCGGGCCCGCAGCCCTTCCTGCCGCAGCCGCGCCGCCACGGATTCGGCCAGCAGATAGTAAATGCAGCGCGCGTCGGCCATGGTTTCAAGGTCGTGCGGCGGGGTGGTACTGTTGCCTATGGACTGGATGGCCATTCGCTCATCGGCCGGCATCACGGGCGAGCGGTCCAGCCCCGCGGCGTATGCCTTGAGCATCAGCCCAGGCTTTCCAAGCCGGCTGCGCAGGCATTCCGCTTCAAACCGCGCCAGATCGCCGATCGTGCGAACGTTCATATCCGCCAGCCTGCGTCGCGTAGCAGGTCCGACGAACAGCAGATCGCCCACGGGCAAAGGCCAGACCATATCCCGGAAGGAATCCTGCGAAATGACCGTGACCGCGTCCGGCTTTTTCATGTCGCTGCCCAGCTTGGCAAAGATCTTGTTGAACGATACCCCCACCGACACCGTGATGCCCAGCTCGTGCTTTACTCGCAGCCGAATCTCATGGCCGATCCGCTCCCCGTCCCGAATCGTCAGGCCGGGGGTGCTAAGATCAATCCACGCCTCGTCCAGCCCAAAGGATTCCACACGGTCGGAGTATTCCTCATAGAGCCTGCGCATACGCCTGCTGAAACGGATGTAGAGCGCATAATCCGGCGGCACACAGATCAGGTCCGGACACTTCTGCCGCGCCTGCCAGATGGCCTCCCCGGTCTGCACACCGAACTGCTTTGCGACCTGGTTTTTGGTCAGCACAATGCCATGACGTTCCTCTACGCTGCCGCACACCGCCACGGGGCTATGGCGGATGGACGGCGTGTACAGGCATTCGACGCTGGCGTAGAACGCATTGGCGTCACAATGCAGAATGACCCGTTCCATGACCGTCCCTCCCGCTGTCATTAGCCTTCTGCCTTTATTATACGAACATATGTTCTCTTGTCAAGTCAGAAATATGTTTCGGCAAATTCTACCTGTCTTCCCACTCCGCTTCCTTCCCCTTTCCTTCCTTCGCATCCCCCTCCAAAATCAGCGCAAGGTTCTTCCGATGCACCATCTTATTGATATAACGATGCTCAAAATTCAAGATATTTAATACTTATTATTCGGAAACTATTATTTTTCTGGTATAATATCCATAAATGCTTATGTAAGGGGGTAATATAAATGAAA
>DBFBGQ010000075.1:0-9834 GCA_048201975.1 Candidatus Egerieenecus sp.
GCTCAGTATGTACTTGCCCATGGGTGATTCACGTCCTTTACCTGTGATGCAAAAAGGGAAACCGTTCATCTGATTATAACGGTTCTTGCGCGCTTATGCAAGAGACGAATACGAAGTTTGGGCAAAGCGCGTTTTGCCCGCGCCCGGGGGAAGCAGGGCGGGGAGATGGACTTTTGGCCCGCATCTGTGCTATACTAAACCGCATATGCAAACCGGAGGTAGATAGGCTTCATGAAGCTCAAGAAGCTGGAAATCTATGGATTCAAGTCCTTCGCCCAGCGGACGGAAATCGTGTTCAACCAGGGGATCACGGGCATTGTAGGCCCCAACGGCAGCGGCAAGAGCAACATCGGCGACGCCGTGCGCTGGGTGCTGGGTGAGCAAAGCGCCAAAACATTGCGCGGAGCCAAAATGGAGGACGTGATCTTCAATGGCACCCAGAAGCGCAAGCCCCTGAGCTACTGCGAGGTATCCCTGGTGTTTGACAACGAGGACCGGGCCCTGCCCGTGGACTTTGCGGAGGTGGCGGTGACCCGCCGGGTATACCGCAACGGGGAGAGCGAATACTATCTGAACCGTTCCGCATGCCGCCTCAAGGACATCATCGACCTGTTTCGTGACACGGGCATTGGCAAAGAGGGCTATTCCATTATCGGCCAGGGTCGAATCGACGACATCCTCTCCCAGCGGGGGGAGGACCGCCGCCAGGTGTTCGAGGAGGCGGCGGGCATCGTGAAGTTCAAGGCCCGCAAGGAGGAAGCCGATAAAAAGCTCCAGCGCACCCTGGAAAACATGGACCGGGTGGAGGATATCATCAAGGAGCTGGAGCGCCAGCTGGTTCCCCTGGAAAAGCAGGCGGAAACCGCCCGGGAATACATCGAGCTTTCCAAGGAGCTGCGGGTGCTGGACCTGAACCTGTTCCTGCTGCGCCATGACCAGCTCAAGGAGCGCCTGGCCCAGCTGGACGAAACGCTGGCCACCCTGGCGGCCATCCTGCGCCAGGGCGAGCAGTCCCTGGCGGAAAAAACCGAGGCCCGGGACCGGCAGCAGAGCCGGATCGAAGCCATCGAAAACCGCGTAACCGCCGCCCGGAACGAGCTGATGAACTGCGCGGACCGGGTACACACATTGAAAAACGACCGGATCGCCGCGGCCTCCCGCCAGGAAAACCGGGAGGAGAATATCCGCCGTATGACTGGCGAGCAGCAATCGGCCCGGGAGCGTCTGGGCGAATTGGAGCGCATGGCCGGGGAGCAGGATGGCGGCCTGGCCCGCCAGCGCCAACAGCTGGAGCAGGCCCAGGCTGACCTGCGGGAAGCCACCCAGGCCCAGGACCGCCTGGCCCGGGAGGAGGCGCAGAAGGAGCAGGCGCTGGAGGACTACAAGGCGCAGATGCTGGAGGCCATGAACCGCTCCTCCAACCTGCGCAACGACCAGACCCGGCAAACCACCATGCGCGCCCAGATGGACAGCCGCCTGAACGAGCTGCTCTCCCAGGACGAGCAAATGGCCCAGCGCCTGGCGGAACTGCAGGCCGCAGCCCAGGCCGCCCAGGCGCAGCTGGAGCAGGCGAAAGCCGGCTGGGAGAAGCTGGTCCAGGCTCATCGCGCCCGGCAGCAGGAGCTGACCGCCTGCGACGGCGAGCTGATCGCCCTGCGTCAGAGCGTCCAGGAAAAGACCGGCCAATTGCAATCCGCCGCCAGCCGGCTGAAGCTGATGGAGGAAATGCAGCGGGAGATGGAGGGTTTCAACCAGTCCGTCAAGCGCGCCATGAGCTTTGCCCATCAGAAAAACATGCAGGGCGTCCGGGGCGTGCTGGCTCAGCTGCTTACCGTGCCCCAGCGCTATGAAACCGCCATCGACATGGCCTTGGGCGCTGCCCAGCAGAACATCGTCACCGAGGACGAGGACACCGCCAAGGCGCTGATTGAATACCTGCGGCAAAACCGCCTGGGACGCGCCACATTCCTGCCCATGACCACCGTGCGCTCCAAGCTGCTCAACGAGCGGGAGCGGCAGGCCCTGCGCCTGCCCGGTTGCCTGGGCGTGGCCAGCGACCTGGTCCAGTGCGACCCGGCCTACCGCGGCATTGTGGAAAACCTGCTGGGCCGCACGGTGATCGCCACGGACCTGAACGCGGGCATCCCCATTATGCGGGCAGGGAATCACTCCTTCCGCCTGGTGACCCTGCAGGGGGACGTGATGCACTCCGGCGGCTCCATGACCGGCGGCTCGGTGCAGTCCAAAATGACCAACCTGCTGGGCCGAGAGCGGGAAATCAAGGAGCTCGCGCGCTCCATTGAAACGGATAGAACAGCGCTGAACCGCCTGCGGGAGACGGCGAACGACCGTCAGCAGGCCAAGGACAGCCTGAAAGCCCAGGTGGCCGAGGCCGTCGAAAGGGCGCACCAGGAAGAAATCGCCGTGGCTCGGGAAACCCAGCGCCTGGAGAGCGCCCAGAGCGAGCTCAGGGAACATCAGGGGCGCATGGACGCCGCTCGGCAGGCCCAGGAACAGCTGCGGGAAGCCATCGCCCAGCTGGATGTACAGCTGCAGGCCCTGCAGGAGGAAAGCAGCGCCGATTCCTACGACCCCGAAGCCATGCAGGAGGAAACCCGCCGACTGCAGGGCGTGCTAACCCAGGCCAGGGAGGCCTCCGCCGCCCAGCGGGAGCAGGTGATGCAGCTCACCCTGACGCTCTCCGACCTGCAGCATGAGCTGGACAGCATGGAGCGGGACAAGGACCGGGTCAGCCAGGAGGCTGAACAGCTCCGCCGGGACCTCACCCGGCGTGAGGGACAGATCGCCGGGCTGCAGGAGCTCCTTGCCCAGGAGCGCCAGCGCATCCAGGAGCTGGACGGACAGATCGCAGCCCAGGAAGAGGCGCAGCGGACCCAGGAGGCGGAGGTGCACGCCCAGGAGGAAGGCCGGGCCCAGGCCCAGGCAGGGCTGCGGCAGCTGATGGAGGACATCGAAGCCCTTCACCGGCAGTATGGCGAAGATGGGGACAAGCAGCACCGCACGGAGCTAACCCGCTCCCGGGTGGAGAATGAATTGAAAACCCTTCAGGACCGCATTTGGAATACCTGGGAGATGACCTATGCAGGCGCGGAGGCCGAGCGCATCGCCCAGGGCTTTGACCCCGCCGCCGCGCAGACCCGCGCAAACGAGCTGCAAAGCCGCATCCGCGCCATGGGCAGCGTCAACGTCAACGCCGTGGAGGAATATGCCGCCACCAAAGCCCGTTACGACGACCTGGCCGCCCAGCGGGAAGACCTGCAAAAGGCCGAAAGCGACCTGCGGGAGCTGATTGAACGGCTGCTCTCCCAGATGGAGCGCACCTTTGTGGAGAATTTCTCCAAGATGCAGGGGTATTTTGCCCAAACCTTTGTGCGGCTTTTCGGGGGCGGGCATGCGGAGCTCCGCTTGGCGGATCCCGCCGATCCCCTGAACTGCGGCATCGAAGTGATCGCGCAGCCCCCGGGAAAGAAGCTGCAGCTGCTGTCCCTGCTTTCCGGCGGAGAGCGGGCATTGACGGCCATCGCCATCCTTTTCGCCATGCTCAAGCTCAAGCCCACCCCCTTCTGCATCCTGGATGAAATCGAGGCCGCGCTGGACGAAGCCAACATCGGTTACTTTGCCGACTATCTGGTGGAATACAGCAAGGGGACCCAGTTTGTGGTGGTCACCCACCGCAAGGGCACCATGGAGCGCTGCGATTCCCTCTACGGCGTAGCCATGGAGGAGCAGGGCGTAAGCAAGATGGTTTCCGTGAGCTTGCAGGATTACGCCTCCTAAAATCGTATACTCAACGATGGAAGAACTACGCGCAAGCGCCGGGTTCGCCCGGCCGCGGTGAAGGAGCAACGCATGACGCTTGGGAAGAAGCGCCGGGGGCGCAATGTGAAGAAGATTGTGGGACTGGTCTGCCTGGGTGCGCTGTGCGTGGCGGCCGCCGTCATGGGCTTCCGGGTGTCGCAGGTCGCACAGCAAGCCATGGTGGAGGCGGCCACCACCCCCACCCCCGTGCCCCAGCCCGCCGCCAACATGCTGGCCGTAACCCCCGACCCCAACGCCCCCACCCCGGAGCCCGTGCTCAAAAACGGCTCCGAGGGCGACCTGGTGAAAACGCTGCAGGCCCGGCTGTACGACCTGGGGTACTACACCGGGGAGATCGACGGCCAGTTCGGCAGCGGCACACGGGATGCGGTTTATTTGTTTCAGCAGCAGAATGGCCTGTCCGCCGACGGTGTGGTGGGCAGCGAAACCCGCGCGCTGCTCTATTCGTCCCAGGCCCTGCCCATGACCGTCACCGCCGCCCCCACCCAGGAGCCCGCCGCCTCCAACGCGGAGCCATGGAACGTGAACGGCATGCCCCTGCTGGTCAACAAGGAGCACCCCCTGCCGGAGGACTACGCCTGCGCCGAGCTGGTGAACATGACCGACTACTGCGACCCGGACGTGGTGAAAATCAAGGCCAACGGCATCGAAGGGGAGCGAGTGGCGGTGGATGCGCTCATGGTTATGCTCCAGGCCGCCCAGGCCGATGGCATTGATACCTGGCAGGTGAGCGCGGGCTGGCGCTCCATCGGCTACCAGCAGGAGCTGCTGGACGACAAGATCGCCGAATACCGGGCGGAGGGATTTTCCTCCGCCAACGCCCGAAGCGCGGCGCTGAAAACCGTGGCCGAACCCGGCACCAGCGAGCACCACACGGGCCTGGCCTTCGATATCACCGTGCCCGGGGTGAGCTTCAAGGGCACCGAGCAATCCGACTGGATCAGCGAGCACTGCTGGGAATACGGCTTCATCCTGCGCTACGCGGAGGACAAGGAGGACATCACCGGCTTCGTGGCCGAGGCCTGGCACTTCCGCTACGTGGGCACGGAGCACTCCCTGATCATGCGGGACGAAAACCTTTGCCTGGAGGAATACATCGAAAAATACGGCCCGACGGCGGACAGCTGACCCACCCACAAAGGAGCGATGACCTATGCGTTACGGCGTAATCTGGCACCCGGCCTCCCGAAACCTGGGGGACGACCTGCAAACCCTGGCGGCAGGGCGGCTTTTGCCGCGCATCGACACGGTGCTGGACGGCGAGCGCCTGGACGAGGCCCCGGATGCACCGGGGGAGGACATCGTCACCCTGCTCAGCGGCCATGTCATGCGCCGCAAGTACCGCTGGCCCCCTCACCCCAGCCTGCGCCCCGTGTGCCTGGGCATGCACCTTTCCCGGGAGGATGCCTGGGGCAGCCCCATGGAGGTAACCGAGGGCGTGGGCCTGGATTATCTACGGGCCCACGGGCCCGTGGGCTGTCGGGATGAGGCTACCGCCGCGCTGCTGGACGGCATGGGCGTGGCGAACTACGTCTCCTGCTGCCTGACGCTGACCCTGGAGCGCCCCAAGGGCGCCCCCCGGCGGGAGCGGTACGTCTGCTGCGTGGACATCCCCGACAAGGCTGTGGAAGAGCTGCGCCGCTACGAAAAGGTGGCGCGCATGCCCCTGCGGGTCATGACCCACCAATTGCCCCCGGAGACGGCACGGGAATCCTTCCAGGAGCGCATGGCCCGGGCGGAGGATACCCTGCGGATCTATGCGGGCGCCTCCTGGGTGGTCACCCGGCGGCTGCACTGCGCCCTGGCCTGCCTGGCCATGGAGGTGCCGGTGCTGTTCCTGTACAATAGCGGCTACGAGGATGTACGGCGCTTCTCTCCCATGGATGGGCTGTTTCCAGTAGCCTCGGTGGAGGACTTCGTCACCTCGGTGCGGTTGAACGGCTTCCCCACCCTGACGGAGAATCCCGGCAAGTACCTGGGTTGGCGGCGCCTGCTGCGGGAAAAGGCCCAGGAGGGCCTGCGCCAGGCCGCGCAAGCCCCCGCCGTCCCCACCCCCGATCCCCGCGCCGTGGACGCCTGGCAGCGCCGGGTGCTGGTGGAGCTGGCCGAGCGCGCCGCGGAAAAGATCGACCGGCTGGAGCGGGAGCAATACGACCTGATCCATGACAAGTTCGGCCTGCTGCTCACCGAGGACAGCGTCAAGGCCCACATTCAGGATTGCCTCACCCAACCAGGCCTGGAGGAGGAGCTGCGCCGCTTCACCCAGAAGCGATACCTGGCTTCCCTGCCCTGGTGGCGGCGCTCTGCGCTCCGGCGACGCTTCAAGCGCCTGTACCGCGCCCATGAAATCGCCCCGGAGCTGGAGGAGCGGGACGTAATCACGCTGATCACCGGCCAGCTGGCCCATCTGGGCTGGCCCATGGAAAATTCCCCAGAGAAGGAAACGCACAAACCTACATAAGGAGCGATTCACGGTTATGGAAGCACAAGGGATATCGTATCAAAGGACCCAAACCGCCTGCTTTATCGGCTATGTGGTGCAGGCCATTGTGAACAATTTTGCCCCGCTGCTCTTTCTCACCTTCCAGCGGCAGTACGACATTCCGCTGTCGCAGATCACGCTGCTGGTCACCATCAATTTCAGCCTGCAACTGCTGGTGGACCTGGCCTCGGTAAAGTTTGTGGACAAAATCGGCTACCGTGCATCGGCGGTGCTGGCGCATGGGTTGTCGGCGGCTGGGCTGATTCTGCTCACCCTGCTGCCGGAGATCGCTCCCACTCCCTTTCTGGGGCTGCTGACGGCAGTGCTGATCTACGCCATAGGCGGCGGCCTGCTGGAGGTGCTCATCAGCCCCATTGTGGAGGCTTGTCCCACCCCCAACAAGGCGGGAGCCATGAGCCTGCTGCACTCCTTCTACTGCTGGGGACATGTGGCGGTGGTGCTGCTCTCCACGGCTTTTTTCAGCCTGTTCGGGGTGGAAAACTGGAAGATTATGGCGCTGCTGTGGGCGTTGGTGCCCCTGGGAAACCTGATCGCCTTTTTGCGGGTGCCCATCGCCCCGCTGTTGGCCGATGGTGAAAAAGGAATGAGCCTGGGGCAGCTGTGCCGCCAGCGGCTTTTCTGGGTGCTGCTGCTCTTGATGGTGTGCGCCGGAGCCAGCGAGCAGGCGGTGAGCCAATGGGCCTCCACCTTTGCGGAAAAGGGGCTGCAGGTTTCCAAAACCCTGGGCGACCTTGCCGGCCCCATGCTCTTTGCCATATGGATGGGCCTGGCGCGGGCCTTCTACGGCCGTTACGGGGACCGGATGCCCCTGCACCCGTTTATGGTGGGCAGCACGCTGCTGTGCGTGGGCGCCTATCTGCTTATCGGCCTGACGGAGCAGGCCTGGCTGGGCCTGGTAGGCTGCGGGCTGTGCGGGCTGTCGGTGGGCATCATGTGGCCGGGAGCCTTCAGCATGGCGGCCCGCACCCTGCGGGGCGGCGGCACGGCGCTGTTTGCGCTGCTGGCCCTGGCGGGGGATCTGGGCTGCTCCGCGGGGCCGTCCCTGGTGGGCTTTGTCTCCGGCGCGCTGGGCGACGAGCTGCGCCTGGGCATCCTGGCGGGCACCGTATTCCCCTTGCTGCTGTTGGCGGGGCTTTTCACCTGCCGACGCCTTATGGCCCGGCGGACGTAAGCGCTCCAAGCGCCTCTGAACAGGCCCATAAAACCGCGGAACTGTGCGCGCAGGTTCGCGGTTTTTTCTTGCTCCGCTGTTGACAAGCCGCCTGTTCGGCCGTACAATGCAAGCTGATTCGCACCATCCAAAGGAGATGAAGCCATGCGCGCCCAGCGTATACGCGCCCTCAGGGCGGCGTTCCCCCGTACGCTGCCGGTGATGGCGGGATATGTATTTCTGGGGGTGGCCTGGGGCATCGTACTTCGGGAGAAGGGGTTCGGCCCGGAATGGGCGCTGCTGATCAGCGCCGCGGTCTACGCAGGCTCCATGCAGTTTGCCATGCTGGGGCTGATGACGGCGCCCTTTTCCCCGGTAACCACCCTGGTCATGACGCTGTTGGTCAATGCCAGGCACCTGTTTTACGGTTTGACCATGCTGGAACCCTACGGCCGGGTGAAGCGCGGCCGGCCTTACCTGATCTTTGCGCTGACGGATGAGACCTTTTCCCTGGTATGCGGCGGGCCCATTCCCCGGGGCGTGGAGGCGGAGGATTATTACCTGGCCGTGTCCGCCCTGGATCAACTTTACTGGGTGGCGGGAAGCGTAGCCGGGGCGCTGCTGGGGCAGGTCCTGCCCTGGGATCTGACGGGCATCGACTTTGCCATGACCGCGCTGTTCACGGTCATCGTGGTGGAGCAATGGGAGGCGGCAAGCCGGAGCGGCCTGCCCTGGCTGCGAGCGCATCTGCCTGCGCTGGCCGGCTTTGGCCTGACGCTGATCAGCCTGCTGCTGGTGGGGAGCCAACGCTTTTTGCTGCTCTCCATGGGGCTGATGCTGGGATGCTTCTATCTGCAATATCGCCGGGAAGGAGGTCATGCCGCATGACCATCCCTGAGCTGCTGATCACCGTGGGGCTGGTGGCGCTGACCACCATCGCCGTGCGCGCGCTGCCCTTCCTGCTCTTTCCCGCAGGCAAGCAGCCGCCCGCCTTTGTGACGTATCTGGGCCGTCCGCTGCCTGCCGCCGTAATGGCCATGCTGGTGATCTATTGCCTGAAGGACCTATCCTTCCAGCGGGCGTCGGACTTCGTGCCCGCGCTGGCTTCCTGCGCCCTGGTGGCGTTGCTCCATCGCTGGCAGCACAAAATGGCCCTCTCCATCGCCGGAGGCACCGCGGCGTACATGCTGCTGCTTCGCCTGCTGGGGTAATGCGGGGCAATGCAAAAAAACCGGCCCGCAGGCGTGCGTCCCCCCTTGAGGACAGCCTGCGGGCCGGCTGCGCTGTTCCGCCGTTCAGGTGCGGGCCACTGCGTTTTCCCGGAAGAGCAGCGAGATGCACCAGATGCCCGCCGCTCCCACCAGCGTATAGACCACGCGGCTGAGCACCGCCGCCTGCCCGCCGAAGATCCACGCCACCAGATCGAACTGGAACACGCCGATCAGCGCCCAATTGATTGCGCCGATAATCACCAGCAACAGGGAAACCTTGTCCATCATTGAATATCCCTCCCTTTCATGGGGAAGGATGGCCCGCGCCGGGGAAAGTTATGCATGCGTCCTGGATTTTCCCCCGATAGAGCAGCCGCGGCTCATGCCGCAGCCCGGCATCCAGCGTCAACGCCTGCTCCAGCACGGGGTCGGCCACCACCACGCGGTCCCCCAGGGGAAAAATGCGCCTGGGCAGCCCGAAACCCGACCGGCTGACCGCCAGCCGGGGCGGTTCCCCCGCAAAGCGGTACAGCCGCTCCGTGGCGCCCAGGTACAGGGCATCCCCAGGGCCGGCAGCCAGCGCCCCGGGCAGCCCGGGAAAGGCCTGCAATGTCTCCAGCCTGCCCGTGCGCAGGGAAAGGCGGCACAGCAGGCAATGAATCTCCTCCTCGCCCACGGCGCAGGCGGCATACAGCCAACCCTGGCGCACCGCCAGGCATAGCGCCGCCCCCGGCACCGGAAAGCTGCGCAGCAGCGTCAGCTCCGGCAGGCGCAGCAAAAGCACCTCGCCCGCCAGCCCGCCAGCCACCGCCAGCCTTCGGCCGCCGGGCAGCAGGCACAGCTGGCGGGGCGCAACCCCCGTCCGGACCGTCCATTCCGGCGTGCCGTCGGGGGCATGAAGCGTCAGGCTGTCCGCCTCACCGGAAAGCAGCAAGGGGCGGTTTCCCCAGCACAGAACGTCCTCGATCCCAGGGGCGCAGGGAAAGCAGCGCCCATGCCACGCAAAGCGCCGGGCCCGGTTATCCACCATCAGCGCGCCGCTCGCGCCCAGGCAATCCACCCGCGGCAGGGGGCAGGCCGGGGACTCCTCCCGCGACCACAGCTTCCCCGCGCCCAGGGCCAGCAGTACG
>DBFBGQ010000076.1:0-24990 GCA_048201975.1 Candidatus Egerieenecus sp.
GCGGCGGCCGGCGCTGCGCCAGGCGGGGCTGGCCCTGGCCCTGTGCCTGCTGGGTGGCTGCTACGCCATGATGCCCCCGGAGAGCGCGGCCACCAGCGTGCTGGCCACCAAGCGCATCCTGCCGGTATACAGCGTGGAGCGGGAGGACCCGGTGGTTGCCGTAACCTTCGACGCCAGCTGGGGGGCGGACAACACCCCCAAGCTGCTGGATATCCTGGACGAGTACGACGCCAAATGCACCTTCTTTCTGGTGGGGCTGTGGGTGGATAAGTACCCGGAAATGGTGCAGGCCATTGCGGAGCGGGGACATGAGATCGGCAATCACTCCGACAACCACCCCCACATGACCCAGCTCTCCGACGCAAAGATTCGCGAGGAGCTGCGCATGATGAGCGACAAGGTGGAAAAACTAACCTCGGTGCGGCCCACGCTGTTCCGGCCTCCCTACGGGGATTACAACAACCTGGTGATCCAGACGGCGCGGGACGAGGGCTATGAGGCGGTGCAGTGGAGCGTGGACTCCCTGGACTGGAAAAACATCAGTCCCGAGGACATGATCCGCCGGGCCGGAAACGTGCAGAGCGGGGATATCATCCTGTTCCACAACGATTCCCAGTATCTGCTGGACGCCCTGCCCACACTGCTGAAGAGCTACCAGGACAAGGGCCTGAAGATGGTCAAGGTCTCCGAAATTCTCCTGGAGGGGGAGACCACCATCGACGTGCAAGGGAAACAGCACCCTACTGCTGTACAGGACACAACCAAGGAGAGGTGATACGTCATGGAGGAACTGGGGAACTACTTGCATCTGAGCGGCGTAATCAGTCAGAGCCCGACCTACGGCCATGAGGTGTTCGGGGAGAAGTTCTACTACGCCACGCTGTCGGTGCCGCGCCTGTCCGGCGCGGAGGACCTGCTGCCCATTACCCTGAGCGAGCGGCTTATGGAGGGCGTACCGCTGGAGTTGGGCGCGCCGCTGACGCTGGAGGGCCAACTGCGCAGCTACAACAAGGTAATCGAAGGCGCGGGACGGCTGCTGATCACCGCCTTCGTCCAGCGCATTCTGCCCCCGGACAGCGAGGAAAATCCCAACCAGGTGCAGCTGCAGGGCGCGCTCTGCAAGCCGCCGAGCTACCGCACCACTCCCTTTGGCCGGGAGATCGCCGACCTGATGCTGGCAGTGAACCGGGCCTACGGCAAAAGCGACTACATCCCCTGCATCACCTGGGGACGTACCGCCCGCTTCGCCTCCCACCTGCACGTGGGGGATAAGGTGCAGCTGCTGGGGCGCTTCCAGAGCCGCGCCTATCAAAAGCAACTGGCGGACGGCACGGTTATCAGCAAAATGGCCTATGAGGTTTCCGTGGGCCGGCTGACCATGGCCGCGGACCCGGAGCAGCCCGTTTGCTTCCATGACCTTTCCGGAGAGAACTCCTACCTGGGTTCCCCGCAGTAAAACGTCCCGGCGGAGGGCGCTTCTTTGCCCCTCCGCCGGATTTTTTTGCAATTTTGGAGAAAACCCCCTTGACACTGACGGCGAAATGCGTATAATATCTTTTGCTAACCAAATTGTGCACCATTAGCTCAGTTGGTAGAGCACCTGACTCTTAATCAGGGTGTCTAGGGTTCGAGTCCCTAATGGTGTACCAGCAAAAAAGCAAGCCGCGATGGCTTGCTTTTTTTATGTCATGCCCCATGCGCGCTCCACGGCGCCTTAGATAATGCCCATGGCCGTTGCTTCGCTTTCGCTTAAGTCGTTCAATTGCTGCAGCAGGCCGTTGTTCCTGTACAAGGTTAGGCGCTCGTTGATGTAGCTGCACAGATCGTCGTTGCCCTTCATGAGAATAAAGCCGACGCCCTTGATTTCGGGGTTGTCGATTTCATAATCGCACTGGCAAATCTGCTGGTCAAGGATGGCCTGGACAAGGATGTCTGCAAACGCCCGGTCAAACGTCGTAAATACGGCGGCGTCCACCTCGCCGGAGAGCAGCGCGTCCAGCACGGCGTCGTTGTCGGCATAGGTGAGGACCTCCGCCTCGGGATACTGCAGGCTGGTATTGCTTACCTGCACCGTCGCCTTTACCGTGCCAATGCGCGCTACGGCCAGCGCCTCCTCGCTGCCGATCAGCGGGTTGGCGGGGGACTGGGGATCGGCGCGAAGAAAGACCTCGTCTCCCTCGATGCCTGTGACGAGTATGTTGTCGGTCATGGTGTAGCGTTCCTGGCGTTCTGCGGTGATGCTCCATACATTGGCGGAAATGTCCGCCTCGTTTTTTTCCGCGGCATCGATCTGCTGCTCCGTCAAGTCGTAAACCACGAATTCCAGCGTCACGCCCAGGTCCTGGGCGAGCTGTTGGCAAAGCAGGGGCACATAGCCGGCGGGCTGTCCCGCGCGGTCGGCGTATTCCTTGATGCCTTCGGGCACCCAATAGCTCATCTTGCTGTTGCTGGCCTGGATTGCCACCAGCAGCGTTCCCCGCTGCTGAATGGCCGCAACGGAATGCTCGGCGATCCGCGCGTCGTTTTCCTGGGCGCTGGCGCAGCAGACCGACAGCGCAAGGATGAGCAGAAGCAGCATACGGATTGCTTCTTTCATGTCGATACCTCCTTCAATCGTTGCACGTGAAGCGGATCCTTCCTTCGGATGCCTGCCGTGGGGGCGGAGCAAAATTCATTGCGTTGGGAAATCGCCCGGTTCCACGGCATACATGCCGTCGTCGGTTACCAGCAGATCCTGGAAAAATGCAAAGACCGCAAGCTTTTCCCCCTGCGGAGAATAAAGCGTGTACAGGCAGGTGTGTCCCGCCCGGGGCAGGGCGTTTCGCTTGCAGGTCACCACCAGGCCGGCAAGCCAATCCAGCTTTTGCCGCATTTCCTCCCCGGCCAGCGCGTATTCCCGCTCGCCCCACTGGGGATCGGAAAAGGAGACGGCCAGGGTCGCCCCCTGAAAAATGGCCTCATCCAAGCCGCAGAACGCCGCCAACGGCTGGCGGGGGAGATACATGGGCTCCAGCCATGCGGGATCCGACGTTTCATGAAGCGTGATTTCGTGAAGCAGCGCAGCATACAGCGCGTGCGCGTTCGGCTCCAGGTTTTCCGCCGTCCGGTCGCCTGAGACGGCCAGGGGGATCACCTCCGCGCTTCCATCCGCGCCGTAGCGCACGGCGCTGTAGGTGTTCAGGCCATAGTCCACCGCCCCCGCGGGCTGCGGCTCCAGCGGCCAGGGCTCCGCCCACCGGATCAGGCTGAGCAGCTCCAGCATGCGCCAGAAATCCACTTGCCCTACGGCCACGGCCTCCGTTTCCGCCAGAAGCGCCAGCCGCGCTTCCTCGGTATCCGGCAGCGGCGCGGCGCTTTCATACTGCCAGATGCAGCCCGCTTCGTCCAGAAAGGTCGCGGAGGACCTGTCGCCCCATCCATGCTGCTGATAGCAGCACAGGAGAACGATCCGCGGGCTGCGCGCCCCATCTGCGGGCGCGCCCGCCGGAATGCAGATGCACAGGGCGAGCAAAATGGCCGGCAGGCGTTTGATCAAGCGAAAGATAGGCGGCCCTCCTTTCTGCGGGCACGGCCGTCCGTTCAGCGGCGGCGCTTACAGAATTTCGAAGCTTTCCATAATCTGCGCCGCGTCGTCCTCAGCTACGTTGGTCAGTGTAATCGTATAGATGTAGCCGTTGGCCACGCAGAAGTACTGCTTCTGCTCCAGGCCACCCTGCCCGGTAAAGTCGCCAACATAGTAGGACTTGCCGTTGATCTCCACCGGCCCGCTGAGCTTAAAGTCCGTAATTCCCTGACTGCTGCTAAAGATTTCCTGATAAGTAGGCTCCAGCGCGGCAAAATTGTCCATGGTCACATTGCCCGCGGATTCGCGAACCACGTTGAAATTGGCGCTCATGTCGGGCGCGTAGTACAGGCTCATATTGGCCGCGGCAAGCTGATCCAGCAGGCCCTGGTTCAAGCCGTTGGCAGAGGCGATCTCTTCGCCGACGCTGGCAATGATCTGCGCCACGTATTCGCTGTTCAGGGCGAACCAATCCGTGGGAAGCTGTACGCGAAAGCCGTATTCCGATACGGTCGCGGCGTTTTCCGCAGCCTCGGGCGCAGTGGTTGCGGCGGCGTCCGTCCGGCTCAGGAAGAGCGTCACGTCATTGAGAACCCAGACCATGGTGCCGTCCGCCTGCAGGGTCAAAAGCATCGGATCTCTGGTTCCCTGCACTATCGTAAACGTATCGCCGCTTTGCGTCCAGGTGCAGGGCGCCGTGGTTTCGTTGAAGGTCAGCGTGCCCGTGCCGCCTTCGTTCAGCACAAACTGCAGCGACATGCCCAGCGTGCTGGTGTCGGTGATGATGACGCCATCGGCTTCAGCGGCGGTCATTTCCCATGCGCCCACCACGGCATCCGTGGCCGCCGCCACGCGCGCAAAAATCATGCTGTCGCCCACCTGATCCGTTCCCAGCAGCGTGCCGTCCGGCTGCAACACATACGACATGGTGCCGGTGTCGCCGCCGATCTGAATCACGCCATCCGCTTCCGTCCACGTGCAGGCATACGTCTCGCCGTTCAAGGCCTGCACGCCCGTTCCGTCCGCTTCCAGGCGCATGGTCATGGCCATGCCTTGCTGCGCCAGGTTTCCATAGGTGACGCCTTCGACCACAATGGAAATCAATTCCCAATCGCCTTCCACCGTCGCGCTCTGCGCGAATGCCGGCGCGGCAAAGAGCAGCAGCGCCATGAAAATCCCCAACACCCGTTTCATAAGCTGTCCTCCTTTTTTTGATAAAGGGTTCCCCCCTACCATCCCAGATCCTTCGGCGCCCGGCGGGTGCGGCGGCGCGCATGCCGCGCCGGCAGCCGGGCCCGGCAAAGCTCAATTCGGCGTCAACTGCGTCCAGCCCTCGGGAGCGCCGCCCACCGTGCCGAAATAGAATTCATCGCCGTTTTGAAAAACCGCGTCATACGCCGTGCTTGCCTTGATGGCGCCGCCGTCCAGCGTGGCGTATTCCTGCTGATCGTAGATGAAATCGCGCCAATCATCCGCCCATTCGTCGGAAGTGTAGGCGGAAGCGTCGTAGTCGTTCAGGTAGGTTTGCGCCTGCGCCTCTGTCATGCGGGCGATCTGATTTGTCTGCCGGTTCATGATCAGGTTGCGGATGTCGCGGCCATACGCCTGCTTCAGGTGGACGAATTCATTGCGCTGCACGCAGTTGTCAAGGATCACGCCGGCCTGCGCTTTGTACCTTTCCAGCGCCGCTTCGTCCGGCGCGATGTAAAACATGGTTACCGGTATGGTCCAGGGCCGGTCTGTGATGAGCCCGTATCCGTTGCTGGTGGTGTACTCGATGCAAACGCACAGGCACAGCGCATCCGCCACGTAACTGTTTCCATCGCCCGCAGCGAAGCGGTAGCGGCGCAAAGCGGCCGTGCCTTCGGCCTTGCCCGGCCATACCTTGTACCCATAGGGCCCGGCAAGGGATTGAATCCCGCTGACCTGGCTGCCCAGATACGCCTGCGCAATCTGCTGCAGCGTTGCTTGCAGGGAGGCGTCCACTGGCGTTTCCTGAATGACGGCGCCCTCCGTTCCCAGCCCGCCGTTGAAGTACATGTCCAGGAATTCCCCCGCGTTTTTGTAGCTGAGGCGGGTGATATAGTTTTCCAGATCAATGCCGTCGCGGTGCGGCAGCAGGCCAGTGCTGTCCGCGGATTCCAGATAGTCCTGCGATGTCTGGATGATCACCGCCGCCTGTCCGTCCGGGCTGACAAAGCTGGCGGTAGCCACGCAGGGATTGACGGTGCTGATGAAATTCCAGTTGGTTTGCAGCTGCGCCGTCCATCCGCGGGGAAGCATGGTATCGATGACGGCCACGCCGGTAGCGGAATCCGTCAGCGTAACGTGCGCGCCATACACGCCGGCGGACGCGGATTCGTCTCCCGCCTGCGGAAGCTCCAACAGCTGCGCCAGGTCCGACGGACTGACCCCACGAGCGGAGGTTTGCGGCAGTCCGCCGGTCCATATCACAGCCAGCAAAGCGCAAAGCATTGCCATTCGGGATCTCCACGTCATCCTGCCGCTCCCCCCTTTTTGTTATGCGTTCGGCGATGCTCGCCGCGCTGCCTTGCCTGAACCGCTCCGCTCGCCCGCGCTTACGTTTCCGTGCGTTCGTCCACGAGAAACACCATGTTCTCCAGCGCCGCGCACAGCCTGGGATGGCGGATCACGAAATGAATCGCGGGCGCTTTGCATTTGGATACGCCCACCCACTTTCCCTTGCGGATAAAAATTTGCAGGTTGTGGAAGGCGCTGCGCCCCACCTCCCGGGCCGTGTAACCGGGAGTGCCCGCCGCAAACCCGCGGGTCAGGCGCAAATGCTCCTGATAGTCGGCGGGGTCGTAGCGAAGCTCCCTGTCGCAGAACAATCCCGACAAGGCGAGCGAGGGCGGTTCCGCCTGGAACGCCGCTGGAGAGAGCACCGGAAATTCCTCCTCGTAGGCGCCGCTTTGCAGCAGGGACGCAACAAGCGCCCGGCTCCGCGTGAATGCGCGGCGTATGCTTTCCCGCTCGGACGGAGAAACGCCGTTTTTCTCCAGTATGCGCGCCAGGCATTCGTCCGACAGCGTATGCGGCGGAAGAGCGGTCAGCACCGCGCGGTATTCGCCGGCTTCGTGCGCATCGGCAAACAGGAACGAGCTGTACGCGCTTTCGGAGGCGTCGCGGTAGATGTCCATCAGCGGCTGCGCCGTTTGCAGCAGGGCGTCCGCCCGCCTTCGGTAATAGGGCAAATCGCCTTTTGCCTGCGAGAAGAGGAAGCGCCCGTGGGCAAAATCTCCGGCGATGCACTCGCCCTCCACCGCCGCCGCGCCGGAGCAGAACAGCAGATGGCCGTATACGCCGTTGTGCCTGCCCCGCAGATACCATGGGGAGATCTGCCCCGTCATGTACAGGGGGATCCAGCTTTCCAGCCCCAGCATCATTTCCGCGTAGGGGCGGTTCAGGTCGTGCACCATGTCCAGGTGCAGTCCCTTTTTGAGCATGGCCGCCAGCCCCAGCATCCACTTTTTGGAGAATTCCATATCCCGCGCCAGCTCTTCCATGGGCATGTCGCTGCACATGAATACCGGCTCCCGAGAGCGGGAAAGCACGGTGCTCTTCAGAAAGTCCAGAATCGCCTGGCGGAAGCTCTCCAGCCCGTAATGCATTTTGAACGACGGCAGCTGAAAGGGCACGGTGGGTACCTTCAGCTGATCAAAGCGGACGGCGCGTATATAATCGTTCAGGTCGAAGTCGTCCAGCTTTTCCAGAAACGAGAAGGTAGAGTCGGGTTGACCGGCTTCGCCGTTGAGCAGCCACCTTGCCACAGCGGCGGAGCAGGAGGCGTCATCCGCCAGCGCCTCCGGCGACTGCCCCAGCAGCCGGGCCAAATCGTCGCGCTCGATGGCGCTTCTGCATCGCCGCGCTGTGTAGTTGCCCACCGCCCGGGCGAACGCGCCGGGGTTTGCCGGCGTGCGCTGTCCCATGCGGATCCGCGACAGATAGGATGGGTCAAAGCTCAGCGCCCGCGCCATTTCGCCAGAGCGAAGGTGCAGCACGTTGACCAGCAGGTCAAAGTTTGCCGCCAGCCGGGTTTGACCGTATTTTTCATATCCCAGCGCCTTGCGAAAATCTTCCAGCACGCTTTCCTGGGACAGCGTCAGATCTCCTCTTTGCTCCGCCAGCAACGCGATCCCCTTGGCAAGGCGCAACAGCGTTTCGCTGTCGGGTCCGGGCGTTCGCGCCCCGCTGCGGTAGCGGCTGATCACGGCTGGCGAAAGCTCGGAAGCCTCCGCCAGCGCCAGGGCGGTCACGTTCAGCCTCTGTAGGCATTCGTTGAGCATTTCATGAAATTGCATGGCGTCTTTCCCTCTTTTCCGCCCGCTGCGGTCGGAAACAACTGCATATGAGTATTTTTATTATATCATCCTACGATAAAACGCAGCAAACGATTGACAATCAGTCAATGACATTTTGGCAAAATGCAGGCCCGCCGGTGTGGACGAACAACGCGCTTCTCCGTTTTCGCCATGGGCGAAGGTCAGACTGCTGAAATAGGCATGCTTTTTACACCAGTATAAGAAAACGAAACTTGCGGCTCCCTAACTTGCAAAAGTTTCATCAAGTATGGGGCCCGAAGGTTTCCAAAGGGAAAGGCGGGCATTGCCGCCAGGAAGGTTGGGCGTGTTGCAGAAAGCAACTTCTGCGGCACGCCCAACCTTGCAGGCGCGAAATCCCCGTGCTTGCAAGAATACATTCTATAACTTGCAAAAATTGTGAAATCAAATACTTTGTCAACGCTTTGAAGCCCTGGCGGCCTTCTCTGCCGCCAGGGCTTCCTACCTATGGAAACATGGAGCCGCGCCTTCAACCCTCCGCCGGGGGCGCGGCCTGCTCCCCGCCGGCAAAGGTTCCGTGGCATGCCAGCGTCACGGCCACGGGATCCGCCACCCCGAAGCGCACCCCCTGCAGCGCGCTGCGGGTATATTCTGCCCGGAGCAGGCTTTCCTCGCCCCGGCAACCCTCCGCCTGCACCCGGCATACGGGCAGCAAGGCCATCAGGTCCCGGGAGGCCCGCAGCGCCACCGCGGCCAGGTACCGCCGGACCTCCTCCGGCGTGCCGGCCAGGTAGGCGGGCTGCGCCTGAAAGGTGCAACGCAGGGTATCCGCGTCCAGGGCGCCGACGGTTATCCGGCGGACGTAGGGCTTCAAATCCCCCAGGGGATCGACGGTTTTGAGCACGGTGAGGTAGGCGGACAGATCCCCGGAGAGCACCGCCTGGGCCTGGCTGTGATAGAATCGCCACCGCTCCGGCGGGGTCAGCGCGTCCGGGGGCGTCTCCCGCACCAGGGCGTCGGTCCAGTCCACGGTCTCGTCCACCGCCCGCCAAAACGTCTCGAAGGGCGGGAACGCCGCCGGGCGCACAGCGCCGTCACCGGGGCGCTCCGCCGTGCCGGGCGTTCCCCACAGGTCCGTCACAATCTCCCCCAGGGGGCGCACCCCCGGCCGGGGCGCGGCGTCGGACCAGCGCACCTGCTTGTCTTCCATGCTCATCCTCCCTGTTCATCCTCCAGTTTCCGGCAGCGCAGGGCCGGGGGATTGGCCTGGGTCAGGCAGGCCTCCACGCGAATCCGCGCGTCCCCCGTCACCGCCTGGTCAAACAGCCACCGGGACAGGGGATTGATCAGCAGGCTCTCCACCTGGTTGCCAATGCCCCGGCCGCCGTTGGACAGGTCCGCCAGGGCCGCCTGCCGCAGGGCCGCGTAGGCCTCCGGGGCAAGCTCCACCTGCAGGGCCCGGTCGGCCTCCAGGCGCTGGAGCACCCGCTCCACCTGGCTGCGGAGAATTTTCTCCCCCGCCTCCGGGCGGATAAAATCAAACACCACGATGTTTTCCCCAATGCGGTTGAGCAGCTCCGGCCTGCCCAGCTCCAGCTTGAAATACTCCTCGATGGCGCTGCGCACCCGCCGGGTCAGCTGGGGATAATCCATGTCCATGGAAACGTTCAGGCGGCGGTTGCCCAGGGCATCCCTGGTGTAGATGCCCAGGTTGCTGGTGAAAATCAGAATGGTTTCGGAGAAATATACGGTGTCGCCCTGCCCGTCGGTCATGCGGCCGTCCTCCAGAATCTGCAAAAATTTATCCAGAATGGAGGGGTGGGCCTTCTCGATCTCGTCAAAGAGCAGAATGGCGAAGGGATTTTTCTTGACCGCGTTGGTGAGCTGGCCCCCGGCCTCGTAGCCCACATAGCCCGGGGGCGCGCCCATGAGCTTCTGGTCGGAGTGGCTCTGGGCGTATTCGCTCATGTCGAAGCGGATGCAGGCCCGCTCGTCCCCGAAGAGCTTCTCGGCCAGGGCTTTGGCGGTCTCGGTCTTGCCGGTGCCCGTGGGCCCGGCGAAGAAGAGCATTCCCTTGGGCTTGCCTCCGGAGGCGCTACCCGCCCCGTTCAGCCCGGTGACGGCGCGCTTGACCACGTCCAGGGTGCGCTCCAGGGCGGTATCCTGCCCCTTGATGCGCCGGCGGAAGTCCTCCTTGGCCGTGCGCAGGGAGGCCGCATCCAGGGTTTGCCAGGGATTTTCCCGCACGCCGTACTTGTACAGCTCCACCATGGCGCACAGGTCGCGGATGTCCGCCGCCTCCCGCTTGCTCAGGCGGCGCACGGCGTCCAGCTCGGTGAATGTCATGCCCTCGGTCAGCGCCAGAAAGCGGCTTTGCAGCTGCCGCAGCTCCCGGGGATGGTCATGAAAGTAGGGCATCTGGGTGCGGTACACGGCGCTGTCGAAAAAGGACGGAAAGGCGTTGCCGCACAGCAGGCGCTCCCGCTCCTCCCGGTCCGGGGCCTCGATGGCGATGACCTTCAGCAGGGGATTGTTCAGGTACAGCCAGCTGGGCAGGTCGTTGACCTTGTTCACCAGGAGAACCAGCAGGTTCTGGCGGCGGCCCTGGGGCGTCCGGACCAGGGCGGCGCTCTGGGCCGCGTGCAGCAGCAGGTTGAAGCTGTTGACCTCCATCTGGTCCATGCGCTCGGGGCTGGTGATGTAGCGGGACACCGCCTCCATCACCACGGCCACGGCGTGCTCCCCCTGGGCCAACGCCCGGCGGATCAGGTTGGGCGCGGTGAAAGCCCCGTTGCCCTTGAACTCGGCGGGCACGGCTCCCTGCGCCACGTCGGCGCCGGTCATCCGGGCAAACCGCTGCAGCATGGCGCCGTCATAGGGGTTCATAAAGCCCAGCAGGTTGGAATAAAACACCACCTGCTCATAGCCCAGGTCCTGAAAATAGCCCTGGAGATAGCGGGGCAGGGAGCAAAGCTGATCCTCGCCCACGCTGCCAGGGGCGGGATAGCGGTACTGGTCCAGCACATTCCCCGACAGGATCAGCATGGGCTTCACGCCGCTGAACAGCTCCAGCTCCCGGTGCCACTTGGGTATCAGCGCTTCCATGGCCGGTATCACCCTTTCCTTGCGCGCATTTACATGAGCATTATAGCATGCCCTGCGCGGCAAGCGCAACGCTCGAAAGAGCTCCCGGCGGTTAGGGAACAAAAACAAAAAAGGAACAGGCAAACCCTTTACGGGCGCGGGCCAACTGTGTATAATGCACACATGAAACAAGGGGGTTTCATCTCTTGTTTTCATTCTTATTTTTACCCGGAAATCGCAAGGAGGAATGATTCCATGAAGAAATTGCTTGCTTCCGTGCTGGCCCTGGCACTGGCGCTGAGCATGACCGCCGCCGCGGTGGCGGAGGGCGGGGACACCATCAAAATCGGCGTCATCGGCCCCATGACCGGCGGCGCGGCCGCCTACGGCACCGCCGTGGCCAACGGCGCGCAGATCGCCGCGGAGGAGATCAACGCCCTGGGCGGCATTCAGCTGGAGCTGCTGGTGCAGGACGACGAGCATGATGCCGAAAAGGCCATCAACGCCTACAACACCGTGATGGACGAGGGCGCGCAGTTCATCCTGGGCACCGTGACCACTTCCCCCTGCATCGCCGTGGCCTCCCAGGCCTATGACGAGCGGGTGTTCATGCTGACCCCCTCCGCTTCCTCCACGGAAGTGACCGATGGCCGGGACAACGTCTACCAGGTGTGCTTCACCGACCCCGCCCAGGGCACCGCTTCCGCCGACATGATCGCGCAGAAGGAGCTGGGCCAGAAGATCGGCGTCATCTACAACAGCAGCGACGCCTACTCCACCGGCATCTACCAGGCCTTTGAGGCCGAGGCCACCAAGCTGGGCCTGGAGGTCGTCACCGCGCAGGCCTTCGCCTCCGACGACAACGCCGATTTCTCCGTGCAGCTGTCCGCCTGCAAGAATGCCGGCGCCGAGCTGGTGTTCCTGCCCATCTACTACACCCCCGCGTCCCTGATCCTGGCCCAGGCCAAGTCCATGGAGTATGCCCCGCTGTTCTTCGGCGTGGACGGCATGGACGGCATCCTGTCCCTGGAGGGCTTTGACGCCAGCCTGGCCGAGGGCGTCATGCTGCTGACCCCCTTCTCCGCCGCCTCCACCGATGAGAAGACCCAGTCCTTCGTGACCAAGTATGTGGAAGCCTTCGAGGAGACCCCCAACCAGTTCGCCGCCGATGCCTATGACGGCATCTACGCCCTGTACACCGCCGCCCAGAACGCCGGCATCACCGCCGAAACCAGCCCCGAGGAAGCCTGCGAGCTGCTCATCGCCCAGTTCCCCACCCTGCAGATCGACGGCCTCACCGGCGCGCTGGCCTGGGAGACCACCGGCGAAGTGACCAAGACCCCCAATGTCTACGTCATCCAGGACGGCGTTTACGTGAAGATGGAGTAAGCCTTCCATTTTGCCTGAAAACGCAGGGCCGCGGGCGAGAAATCGTCCGCGGCCCCATGGTCAAGTGAACATCCGCCCGACTCTTGCGCATGGCGGGAGCCGGGCGGCTTGCTATATCCAGGCTGGGCCGCCTTTGCCGGGCGCTCCGCAGCCTTTGTACGGAGGGAGAGGTTCGGGAGTATGATTTCGCTGCTTTCCTATTTGTGTAACGGAATCAGCCTGGGCAGCGTATACGCCATCATCGCGCTGGGGTATACCATGGTGTACGGCATCGCCAAAATGCTCAACTTTGCCCACGGCGACGTGATCATGATCGGCGCATACATTACCTTCTGCGCCATGCAATACCTGGGGCTGCCGCCCGTGGTGGCGGTGCTCATGGCCATGGCGGCCTGCACGGTGCTGGGCGTGGTTATCGAGCGCCTGGCCTACAAGCCCCTGCGGCAGGCTTCCTCCCTGGCGGTGCTGATTACCGCCATCGGCATGAGCTACCTGCTGCAAAACGTGGCGCTGCTGCTCTGGGGCTCCAACCCCAAGAGCTTCCCCTCCGTGATCAGCCTGGGCTCCCTCTCCTTCTTTGACGGGCGGCTGCTCATCAGCGGCGAAACCATCGTCACCGTGGTGATGAACATCGTCATCATGGTGGGGCTGACGCTGTTCACCGGCAAGACGAAAATGGGCAAGGCCATGCGGGTGGTGGCCGAGGACAAAGGCGCGGCGGAGCTCATGGGCATCAACGTGAACCTGACCATTTCCATCACCTTCGCCATCGGCTCCGCCCTGGCGGCGGTGGCCGGTGTGCTGCTGTGCTCGGCGTATCCCACGCTGATGCCCACCACCGGCTCCATGCCGGGCATCAAGGCGTTTACCGCGGCGGTGTTTGGGGGCATCGGCTCCATTCCCGGCGCCATGATCGGCGGCATACTGCTGGGGGTCATCGAGATCCTGGGCAAGGCGTACATCTCCACGGAGCTGGGAGACGCCATCGTTTTCGCGGTGCTGATCGTGGTGCTGCTGGTGCGGCCCACGGGATTGCTGGGCAAGCCCGTTCGGGAGAAAGTGTGAGGTGACGCCCATGAGAAGAGCAAGCAAAACCGCCGTAAGCAACCTGATTACCTACGGCATCGTCATCGCCGCGTACATCATCTGCCAGGTGCTCATTGAAAACGGGCAGATGACCCGCGCCCTGAAGGGGCAGCTGGTGCCCATTTGCGTCTATGTGGTCATGGCCGTGTCCCTGAACCTGACGGTGGGCATCTCCGGGGAGCTGAGCCTGGGCCACGCGGGCTTCATGAGCGTGGGCGCCTTCGCGGGGACCATCGCCTCGGCCTGGCTGCTGGCCGCCTTCCAGCTGGAGAACGAGGTGGTCCGGCTGATCCTGGCCATGGCGCTGGGCGGCGCGGCGGCGGGGGTGGCCGGCGTGCTCATCGGCATTCCGGTGCTGCGGCTGCGGGGCGACTACCTGGCCATTGTGACCCTGGCCTTTGGCGAGATCATCCGCAACGTGCTCAACTGCGTCTACATCTCCCTGGAGGGTGCGCGGCTGCACCTGGGCTTCCTGAACCCCAACCTGCCGGGGGAGCTGCTGGTCAACGGCCCCATCGGCGTCACGGGCATTGACAAAATCTCCACCTTCACCATGGGCTTCGTGCTCATTCTGTTTACGCTGTTCGTGGTGCTCAACCTGGTGAACAGCCGGGCGGGCCGGGCCATTATGGCCACCCGGGACAACCGCATCGCCGCGGAATCCGTGGGCATTCAGGTGACGAAATACAAGATGATGGCCTTCGTGGTTTCGGCGGCGCTGGCGGGCATGGCCGGCGCGCTGTACGGGCTGAACTTCTCCACGGTAACAGCCAGCAAGTTCAAGTTTGACACCTCCATCCTGGTGCTGGTGTTCGTGGTGCTGGGCGGCATTGGCAACATCCGCGGCTCGGTGATCGCGGCCACGGTGCTGACCATACTGCCTGAGCTGCTGCGGGCCTTCAGCGATTACCGCATGCTGGTGTACGCCATTGTGCTGATCCTGGTGATGCTGCTGACCAACAGCCCCATCCTTTCCAACCTGGTCAACCGCTTCTATCCCCGGCTGCATCGCCGCACCCGGGAGAAGGGAGGGCAAGCCGCATGAGCCCCAAGCGTATGGTGGACACCAAAATGGTGCCCGTGCCCAGCCACAGCATCGTCCCTGAGCGGGACGTGGACAAAACCCCCGTGCTGGAGACCCGGCACCTGGGCATCGAGTTCGGCGGCCTCAAGGCCGTGGAGGACTTCAACCTCACCATCGGCAAAACGGAGATCGCCGGTCTCATCGGCCCCAACGGCGCAGGCAAAACCACCGTGTTCAACCTGCTCACCAAGGTCTACCAGCCCACCACCGGCACCGTGCTGGTCAACGGCAAGGACACCGCGGGCATGAACACCATGCAGGCCAACCGCCTGGGCATCGCCCGCACCTTTCAGAATATCCGCCTCTTCGGCAACATGACCGTGGAGGACAACGTGCGCATCGGCCTGCACAACCAGGTGCGCTACGGCATGTTCACGGGCATCTTCCGCCTGCCCGCCTACTGGCGGCAGGAGCGGGCCCAGCACGAGCAGGCCCTGCGGCTGCTGTCCATCTTCGGTATGCAGGACCTGGCGGACGTCAAGGCGGGCTCCCTGCCCTACGGCGCACAGCGCCGCCTGGAGATCGTTCGCGCCCTGGCCACCCATCCCTCCCTGCTGCTATTGGACGAGCCCGCCGCGGGCATGAACCCCCACGAGACCGAGGAGCTCATGCGCAACATCATCAAGATTCGGGATGAATTCCAGATTGCCGTGATGCTTATCGAGCACGACATGAACCTGGTCATGGGCATCTGCGAGGGCATTTGCGTGCTGAACTACGGCCGGATCATCGCCAAGGGCACCGCAGAGGAGATTCAGCAAAACCCCGTGGTCATCGAGGCCTACCTGGGCAAGCAAAAGGAGGATGCTCCGTGAGCGAAAACCGCAAGCCGCTTTTGCAGGTGGCGGACATCAACGTGTATTACGGCGCCATTCACGCCATCAAGGGCATCAGCTTCGAGGTATACCCCGATGAGATCGTTACCCTGATCGGCGCCAACGGCGCGGGCAAATCCACCACCCTGAACACCATCGCGGGGCTGCTGCGCCCCCGCACCGGCGCCATTACCCTGGAGGGCAAGGACCTCACCGCCATTCCCGCCAGCCGCATCGTCGCCCAGGGCATGGCCCTGTGCCCCGAGGGCCGGCGCATCTTCCAGCAGATGACCGTGCGGGAAAACCTCGAAATGGGCGGCTACACCCGGCCCAAGGCCGAGATTCCCGCCTCCCTGGAGGAGATGTTCACCCGTTTCCCCCGCCTCAAGGAACGGGAAAAGCAGGTTGCCGGCACGCTTTCCGGCGGCGAACAGCAGATGCTGGCCATGGCCCGGGCGCTGATGAGCAAGCCCAAGCTGCTGATGCTGGACGAGCCCTCCATGGGGCTGGCCCCCATCCTGGTGGAACAGATTTTCGACATTGTCAAGGAGCTTCACGGGGCGGGCGTGACCATCCTGCTGGTGGAGCAAAACGCGCAGATGGCGCTGTCCATCGCCGACCGGGCCTACGTGCTGGAGACCGGCCGCATCGCCATGGCCGGGGAAGCCTCCGCGCTGCTGAAAAACGACGACGTGCGCAAGGCGTATCTGGGGAGCTGAACAAAGCGGGACGGCTGGAAAGCCGCCCCGCTATCATATCCTCAACCGCGCCGCAGCCTATGCCGCGGCGCGTCTCAGCGTGTTGACAAAGTATTCTGCGTTATCTTTTTTGCAAATTATACATTGCATGCTTGCAAGCGCAGGGGATGTCGCGCCTTCGGGCGCGACCAAAGGGCTTTCCGATCGCCCTTTGGAAACCTTCGGACCCCATACTTGATGAAACTTTTGCAAGTTAGGGAGCCACAAGTTTCTTTTTTTCATACCAGGGTGAGCGCATAGGCTTTTTTCAGCAGTCTGAACCGCGGCGCGGCTTTTTTTATTTTCGAAAGACGCCCTCCTGCACAATGCCCTGAATGGTGCGCCGGATGCGCTCAGGGTCTGTGCGCATGCCCCGGCGCGTCCACTCCGCCACGCTGCCCACCATGCTGTAGGCATAGTACAGCGCCACGGCCTCCGCTTCCTCGGCGCTCAGGTTCCGCCGCTGAAAGCGCCACGCCGCATTGGACAAAATCGCCGCTTTGTAGTAGTTCAGCAGCAGCCCCGGCAGATTCTCCGGCTCCAGCGTCCGCATCAGGCGCGTATACAGCGCGGCGTCCTCGCGCATGAGCCCGCACAGAGCAAGGATGCTGTCGCCCCAGTTGCCCTGCGCGCGCGCGGCGTCCAGCGCCGGCTGAATCTCCTGCTCAAACATCCAGCGCAGCATATGGTACTTATCATCAAAATGGTAGTAAAAGGTGTTCCGGCTCATGTGGCACGCGCTGGCAATGGCTTCCACGGTAATGGCGTTGAAATCCCGCTGGCGCATCAGCTGCCGCGCAGTCTGCAAAATGAACGCTTTGGTTGCGTTGGCAAGGGCCAAGGCCTTCTCCTCCTTTGCGCCGTATCCGCTGGGGGCTTTGAGCAAAGCGGGTTTTCTGTCCGACTTTTGCGCAAGCCGCCTTTTGTGGCGGTAACCCTGGCGTTTGCCCTGCGCCAATGGCGCAGGCATGGCACGGAGGAAAAGAGCTGAATGCGAATCGCGCCGCCACGTCAAAAAAAGGCCGCGGGTATGCGGCCTCAGCGTGTCGAAAAAGTGGGAAAACCCACTTTTTCGAGGAAGCAACTTCGGCCAACCAGAGGTCGTCCGAAGTTGTAAGGAATTGATTTTGCAAGCAAAATCAACTACCCAGCAAGGCGCTGCTTTTCATTGCATGAAAAACAGCGGTCGCAAAGCGACTTGGCTTTTCAAAAGAAAAGCCAACCGTTCGCCGGCGGAGCCGGCTTACACGAATGAAAGTCGAAGGGGCTGCGGCCCCTCCGACGCCTCTAAGGTTTTTTTGACAGTCTGACAACGGTAAAAGGGCCGCTGTGGCATTGCGTCCACAGCGGCCTTTGGCGTATGCGGGGCTGGAAAAGGCGGGGCACCGCTCATAGCCGGGCTTCCGGGCTGGAGAGCAGCAGATTGCGCAGCTTGCGGGTCAGGGGCCCGGTGCCGTGGTCCGTGCGCTGGGTCATCATCAGCAGGGTCATCTGCTCCCGGGGGAAGTTGGCGAAGTAGGCCCCCAGCCAGCCGTCCCAGCCGTATTCATCCATGCGGCTGAGGCCGGGGAAGCGGCCGGGATCGCGCATGACCCGCATGAGCTTGCCATAGCTGAAGCCGTCCAGGGAGTTCCACATGTCCGCCAGGGGCTGGGGACCCAGCTGCGGGGCGGTGAAGAAGCGAACGGTTTCGGGCTGGAGCAGCTGTCCACCGGGGTAGCGCCCCTGCGCCAGCAGCATGGCGGCAAAGGCGGCGTAGTCATCCAGGGTGGAGACCAGGCCCGCGCCGCCGGAGGCGAAGGGCGGCTCCTGCGCGTAGTCCCCCACCTCCAGGTGGCTTTGCCGGTAGGGGCGCAGGGCGCCGGGACATTCATAGACCTGGGCGAAGCGGTGGCGCTTCTCCGGCGGCACCCAGAAGGCGGTATCCTTCATGCCCAGGGGCTGGAAGATTTCCTCCTCCAGGAAGCGGGCGAAGGGTTTGCCCGAGGCCACCTCCACCACCGCGCCCAGCACGTCGGCGCAGGTGCTGTAGCGGAAGTGCTCCCCAGGATGGAAAGCCAGGGGCAGCTGGCCCATGCGGTTGCACAGCTCCACGGTGGTCATGCCCTCGCCCCGCTGGATGCGGGCGTCGTTCTCCGCGAAGAGCTCCGCGGCGGCCCGGCCTGCCGGGTCGTCCCCCGGGTAGCACAGCCCGGCGGTCATGCCCAGCAGGTCCATCACCGTGGCCTGACGGCGGGCGGGCTCCAGGCCCGCGGGGGTCAGCACATGCTGATGCTTGAATCCCGGCAGAAACGTCTCCACCGGCGCGCACAGGTCGATTTCCCCCCGCTCCGCCAGCAGCATCACCGCCGCCGCCGTAATGGGCTTGCTCTGGGAAAACAGGCGGCAGATGGTGTCCCGGGCCATGGGCCTGCCGGCCTCCCGGTCGGCCATGCCCGCGGCGGCATAGACCACCTCCGCCCCGTGGCGCATCACCAGCACGCTGGCTCCGGCCACCTCCTGCCGGGCCACCGCGTCTTCCATGCAGGCGAGCAGCTTCTCTTTCAGTGTCATGGCAATCTCAACTTCCTTTGCATTCAGCGTGCCGCGCCGGAGCGCGGCTGATGGAAAAAGTATAGCACAAAGCATGCGGCGGACGAAAGCGCAAAAAAACTTTTTTTCTGCCAGGAAAGATTTGCCTGGCCCTGAACGTATTATGGTTGTTCGCAAGGGGAAAACAGCACCCGCTCCGGGGGAAATTTTCCCACCGCCGCGGATTGGGGCTTTCCATTCGGGGCAACCTCGTGTATAATAAGGCATTAGAAAGCAATCACACCGAAAGGGGGAGCGACTGTGCCGGACACCTTCGACACGACCAAATTGCAGCCCATCCAGGACTCGGGAAACGAGGCGCAGGATATCCTCATGTACGTTTACCACGCCCTGGAGGCCAAGGGCTATGACCCCATTACGCAGATCGTGGGCTATATCATCTCCGGGGATCCCACCTATATCACCAGCCACAACCAGGCGCGGAGCATGATCTGCCGCCTGGAGCGGGACGAGATTCTGGAGGAAGTGGTGCGCTTCTACCTGGCGGGGCACGCGGATCAATGATGCGCCGGGTACCGCTGGGCCGCTGTGGCCTGATGGTGTCCCCCCTGGCCCTGGGGACGCTGACCATGAGCCCCCTGCAAAAGCATTTTCCGCCCCAGCGCGGCGCGGAGCTGATCCTCTATGCCGCGGAGCAGGGCGTGAATCTCTTTGACACCGCCCAGTATTACGATACCTACGAGCCTCTCCGGCTGGCGCTGAAACGCCGGCCGGATTTGCTTGTGTCCACCAAGTCCTACGCCTATGACCGGGCGGGGGCCGAGGCCGCCTTTGAGGAGGCGCGCCGGGCCATGGACCTGGACGTGATCCCGATTTTTCTCATGCATGAGCAGGAGGACCGGCTGACGCTGAAGGGCCACCGGGAGGCCTTCGACTTCTACCTGGAGCAGAAGGCCAAGGGGAAGATCCTGGCGGTGGGCTTTTCCACGCACCGGGTGGCGGCGGTGGACTATGCTCCCCGCTATCCCGGCGTGGATGTGATTTTCCCGCTGATCAACGTCACCGGCGTGGGCATCCCCGACGGCACCCGGGATGAAATGGCCCAGGCCATCGCCCGGGCGCACTCCGCGGGCATCGGCATTTACGCCATGAAGCCCCTGGGGGGCGGGCATCTCATTGCCGACCCGAAAAACGCCTTCGATTACCTGCGGGGGCTGGGAACCATTGACACCGTCTGCGTGGGCGTGCAGTCCCAGGCGGAGCTGGATGTGGACCTGCGCCTGCTGGAGGGCCTGGACCCCGATCCCGGCCAGCTGGCGCAGACCCGCCGGGAACCCCGCCGGCTGATGATCCACGATTACTGCCGGGGCTGCGGCCGGTGTGTGGCCCGCTGCCGCCAGGGCGCCCTGCGCCTGGAAAACGGCCGGTGCGTCTGCGACCAGAGCAAATGCGTCCGCTGCGGCTACTGCGCCCCGGTGTGCGAGGATTTCTGCATCAAGGTGATTTGAAAAAGAAGCGCCGCGGAGAAGCTGTGCGCTTCTTCGCGGCGGTTCAGAGCGTTGACAAAGGATTGGATCTCGAAATTCTTGCAAGGCATAGGATGCATTCTTGCAAGCACAAAGGGTTTCGCCTCTGCGGAGGCGACCAAAGGGCTTTCCGATAGCCCGTTTGAAACCTTCGGGCCCCATACGTGTTGAGATTTTTGCAGATTTAGGGAGCTATCAGTTTCATTTTTTCTTGCTGGTATGAAAAAACATGCTTTTTTCAGCAATCTGAACCGCCGCGGAGAGGCTGTGCGCTTCTCCGCGGCGCTTGCGTTTATTCCTTTTCCAGGGTGACGGTTACGCCGTCCTCGCCCGCAGGCAGGGGAATCTCCTGGGTGGTGTCGAAGGCATAGCCTTCGGGGACCTGCAACACGTGCATCACATATTCGGCTTCCTCACCGGAGAAGCGCACCTCCCCATTGGCATCGGAGAAGTAAGCGGTACACATGGTATCGGTGCACACATTCGTAAACACCTGGGGCACGGGATTGCCCTCCGCGTCCACAAAGCGCACCAGGTAATCCACCGGGGCGAACTGCCAGGAGCAGCCCAGCTCGCCGCACAGGGCCGCGACCTGCTCCTGGGTGGAGAGCATCAGCCAGCTTTGCTCCTCCTGCTCTGGGGCGGTCAGGGTCAGGCGCAGGGGAACTTCCGCCGGGGCAATGACCAGCGCGCCCTCGCCGTCGGCGGCGAGCTCCACGCTCTCCCCGTCCAGGGTGGCCAGGGCGGCGGTCTGCTCCGGGGTCAGGGTCAGGGTTGCGCCGCCCTCGTTCAGCAGGTAGGCGCCATCGTCCGTGTCGTTGGGGGAAAGATCCTGCCCCTGGTCATCCAGCAGCTGCAATCTGCGCGCGCCAGCCAGGTCGGGCAGGTCCGCTTGGGTTTGCAGGGACATCCCCAGGGCGGGGAGTGTTTCGGCGCAGGCGCCGGCGGCCAATAGCGCCGCGCAAAGTGCGCACAGCAGGCCAAGCATCCGTTTGCGCAAAAGATCACCTCCGAAAAAAATACGGGAGACGGCGCGCCGCCTCCCGGGGAGCAGGGGAAGCTTATTCCTCCTCCTGCAAAATGGCGATGTAGCGGTCCAGGGCATCCTGCCAGGTGGGCAGGCGGCGGAAGCCGGCGTCGTCCAGGCTGCGCTTGCTCATGCGGGAATTCAGCGGGCGCTTGGCCGCGGTGGGATACTCGCTGGTGGGGATGGGGCGGATCTTGCACTTCAGCCCCGCCCGGTCCATGATGGCCTGGGCAAACTCCGCCCAGGAGCAGTAGCCCTCGTTGGTGGCGTGGTACACGCCATACTTTTCCGTCTGGATCATGTCGCACAGCAGCACCGCCAGGTCGGCGGTGTAGGTGGGGGAGCCGATCTGGTCGTTGACCACGGTCAGCTCCTTTTTCTCCGCGCCCAGGCGCAGCATGGTGCGCACAAAGTTGTGCCCGTTCTCCCCGAACACCCAGCTGATGCGCACGATGTAGTACCGCTGCATCAGGCTGAGCACCGCTTCCTCGCCCTGGGCCTTGGTCAGGCCGTAGACGCTCTGGGGCATGATGGGGTCGTTGACCTCGTAGGCCTGGTCCCCGCTGCCCTCAAACACATAGTCGGTGCTGATGTACATGAGCTTTGCCTGCACCGCCAGGGCGGCCCGGACCATGTTCAGCGTGCCCATGCCGTTGACCTCGGCGCACACCTCGGGCATGCTCTCCGCCTTGTCCACGCTGGTGTAGGCGGCGCAGTGGATGATGGCGTCGGGGGCGTAGGCGCGCACGGCGTCCATCACCGCGTCGGCGTTGGTCAGGTCGAAGTCCTGCACGTCCACGCCTTTGTTCTCAATGCCCAGCTGCGTCAGGCGGCGGCATACGTCATAGCCCAGCTGACCGCCCACGCCCGTAACCAATATCTTCATGCTTTCCCCCGATTTCCGTACATTTTTTCGTAGTAGTCCTGGTAGTCCCCGGCCAGGATGTCCTTCCACCACTTCTCGTGCTCCAGGTACCAGCGGATGGTATCCTGAATGCCCTGGTCAAAGGTGGTGGTGGGCAGCCAGCCCAGCTCCCGGTGAATCTTTCCGGGGTCGATGGCGTAGCGCCGGTCGTGGCCTGGGCGGTCCTTGACGAAGGTGATCAGGCTCTCCGGCTTGCCCAGGGCCGCCAGAATGGTCTTGACCACCTGCAGGTTGGTGCGCTCGTTATGTCCGCCCACGTTGTAGATTTCGCCCTCCCGGCCCTTGCGCATCACCAGGTCGATGGCGGCGCAGTGGTCGGCCACGTGGAGCCAGTCGCGGACGTTTTCCCCGGCGCCGTAGACGGGCAGGCTCTGGTCGGCCTGCGCCCGGGAGATCATCAGGGGGATCAGCTTCTCGGGGAACTGGTAGGGGCCGTAGTTATTGGAGCAGCGGGTGATGCTCACCGGCAGGCCGTAGGTGCGGGCGTAGGCCAGCACCAGCAGGTCCGCGGAGGCTTTGGAGGCGCTGTAGGGGCTGGAGGTGTGGATGGGCGTGTCCTCGTAGAAGAACAGGTCCGGCCGGTCCAGGGGCAGGTCCCCGTAGACCTCGTCGGTGGACACCTGATGGAAGCGCCCCACCCCGTACTTGCGGCAGGCGTCCATGAGCGTCTGGGTGCCCAGGATGTTGGTGCGCAGGAACAGCCCGGGGTCGTTGACGGAGCGGTCCACGTGGGTCTCCGCGGCGAAGTTCACCACGATGTCGGGCTTTTCCTCCGCAAAGAGGCGCTCCACCGCCTCCCGGTCGGTGATGTCCCCCTTCACAAAGCGGAAGTTGGGGTTTTGCATGGCGTCCTCGAGGGTGGCCAGGTTGCCCGCATAGGTCAGGCTGTCCAGGCAGACCACCCGGTCCCCGGGATGCTGCTCCAGCTCGTAGTATACGAAATTGCCGCCGATGAAACCGGCGCCGCCGGTTACGATGATGGTCATGGCTGTGTGCCTCACTTTCCGTAGATGAAGTTCACGTCGCTATCCTTGAGGAAGGGCGCGGCCAGATCCTTTTCCGAGCGGATGGGATCCTCCACGCCCCACTCCACGCCGATCTCCGGGTCGTCGTAGCGGATGGAGCGGTCGCAGGCCTTGCTGTAGAGGTTGTCCACCTTGTAGACGAACTCCACGTCGTCGGTGAGGGTCACAAAGCCGTGGCCGAAGCCCCGGGGAATGTAGAGCATGCGCTTGTTTTCCGCGGAGAGCTCCACCAGCACCCATTTTTTGTACGTGGGGCTGCCCTTGCGCAGGTCCACCGCCAGGTCCTTCACCGCGCCCCGGGTCACCCGGACGATCTTGCACTGGGCCATGGGGTCCATCTGGAAATGAATTCCCCGCAGGGTGCCCTTCTTCTGGGTGAAGGACTGGTTGTCCTGCACCCAGTCGTTGTGAATGTCCAGGGAGGCGAACACCTCCCGGTTATAGGTCTCCATGAAGTAGCCGCGATAGTCGCCGAACACCTTCGGCTCCAGAATCCATACGTCCGGCAGGGACGTGGCGATCTTTTCCATCTTCCGAGATTCCTTTCTGTGGTCAGTAGCGGAGCTTGCCGTCGGCCACCCGCTTCAGGTGCTCCCCATAGGGGCTCTTGCCATAGCGCTGGGCGGAGGCCAGCAGCGTCTCCTTGTCGATCCAGCCGTTTTTGAAGGCGATCTCCTCGGGGGCGGAAATCTTCACGGACTGGCGCTTTTCCACCATGCGCACAAAGTCCGCCGCGTCCACCAGGCTGTCCATGGTGCCGGTGTCCAGCCAGGCGAAGCCCCGGCCCAATAGCTTCACGTCCAGGGTGCCGTCCTTCAGGTAGAGCTCGTTGAGGGAGGTGATTTCCAGCTCCCCACGGGCGGAGGGCTTCACCTGCTTGGCCAGCTCCACCACCCGGCGGTCGTAGAAATATAGCCCCGTGATGCAGTAGTTGGACTTGGGGTGCTGCGGCTTCTCCTCCACGGAGATCACCTTGCCGCTTTCGTCAAACTCCACGATGCCGAAGCGCTCGGGATCGTTGACGTAGTAGCCGAAGATGGTGGCGCGGCCCTGCTCGGCGTTGGCCACCGCCTCCCGCAGGATGCGGGAGAAGCCGTTGCCGTAGAAGATGTTGTCCCCCAGCACCATGGCGCACACATCGTCCCCGATGAATTCCTCGCCAATGAGGAAGGCCTGGGCCAGGCCGTCCGGGGAGGGCTGCACCGCGTATTGCAGCCGCAGGCCGAACTGGCTGCCGTCCCCCAGCAGCGCCTCAAAGCGCGGGGTGTCCGTGGGGGTGGAGATGATCAGGATGTCCTGAATCCCCGCCAGCATCAGCGTGGACAGGGGATAGTAGATCATGGGCTTGTCATACACGGGCAGCAGCTGCTTGCTGGTCACCATGGTCAGCGGGTACAGCCGGGTACCCGCGCCGCCGGCCAGGATAATTCCCTTCATGGCAATTCCTCGTTTCTTCAGCGTTGTCGGTGGTATTATAGCATGAGTGCCGGGTACATTTCAATGGAAAGGCCGGGGAAAGCCCGGCATAGCCGGGAAAACCTCCCCCAGGGCTCAGGCGTTGCGGGGCGGGCTCATGGGCTCCCCCGCCCGGCACATGGGGCACTCCGCCGGGGCGTACAGCCGCACCTGCGCCTGGCACAGGGCTGTGAAGGGCACCCCCAGGTCCACCCGGCCGCCGGTGCCGTCCACCAGCGCCGCCACCTGAACCACGCTTCCTCCGCCGGCCCGCACGATCTCCATCACTTCCCGCACCGAGCCGCCGGTGCGCACCGTGTCCTCCACCACCAATACGCGGCCGGACAGAAAAATCGCCTCTTCCACGTCATGCGTGATAAACAGCACGGTCTTGTGGTCGTTTTCCCACTGATCGAGCAGCCACTCCTGCATGGTGATGCGG
>DBFBGQ010000077.1:0-49781 GCA_048201975.1 Candidatus Egerieenecus sp.
CCACTGTGCCGGACTGCCATACACTCATGATACTTCTGTCTTATTCAGTCAAGGTCGGGTCGTATTTGCTTCGCAAATCTCCACCCTTCCCTTGACTTCCTCGCTGCGCTTTGGGTGTAACCTATGTTTGACACTCTTACACGAATAATGCAAGAAATTTCCCGGCTTTTCTTGACATGCGGGGCGCGCTGTGGTAAACTCATTCGGTAAGCCGCTCGGGAGGGGTCTGTCCAAATGCGCCTGGCGCAACCTCGGTCCCGGCGAGTAAGTAGAGGAGGTGCTACTCATGTACGCAGTGATTGCTACGGGTGGCAAACAGTACCGTGTTTCCCAGGGTGACGTGATCTTCGTGGAGAAGATCGAGCAGGACGTGGATTCCACCATCGACTTTGACGTGCTCATGCTGGCGGGCGACGACGGCGTGAAGGTGGGTAATCCCGTGGTGCCCGGCGCGAAGGTGCAGGGCAAGGTGGTTGCGCAGGTCAAGGGCGAAAAGATCATCATCTACAAGTATAAGAGCAAGAAGAACTATCACCGCCGTGCGGGCCATCGTCAGCCCTACACCAAGGTGGAGATCACCGGGATCAACGCCTAATGACGCGCTGCATCCTGTACCTGGACGGAGCGGGGAACTATACGGGTTTTTCGGTCCGGGGGCACGCAGGCTACGCGGAGGCGGGCAGCGATATCGTCTGTGCGGCGGTATCCGCATTGACCACCACCTGCGTGAACGCCATGGAATCCGTGGCGGGCGTGACCCCGCAGGTGACCGGCGGCGCCGACGGCGCGCTGGGGGCGGAGCTGCCCCGAGGCGTTTCACCGTCGCAGTGGCATGACTGCCAGGTGCTGCTGGGAGCGTTGCGCCAGGGCCTTGCGGATCTGGCGGAAGGTTATCCGAAGTATGTCAGGCTTTCCATAGAAGAACGGAGGGAAACATCATGTTGAAACTGAATCTTCAGCTGTTCGCGCATAAGAAAGGTATGGGCTCCACCCGTAACGGCCGCGACAGCGAGTCCAAGCGCCTGGGCGCCAAGCGCGCCGACGGCCAGCTGGCTCTGGCGGGCAACATCCTGTTCCGTCAGCGCGGCACCCATATCCATCCCGGCCTGAACGTGGGCAAGGGCAAGGATGACACCCTGTACGCGCTCAAGGACGGCATTGTGCGTTTTGAGCGTCTGGGCCGCGACAAGCGTCAGGTGTGCGTGTATCCTGTGGAGAACGCCGCCAACGCGCAGTAAGGTTTTTTGAAAAGAACCGCATCTGTCCGTCAGCATTGGCGGACAGTTTTTTTATGGACGGAGGCGAGCGGCGTTGCTGGGTACGTTGATCAACGTGGGTACGATACTGGTGGGTTCCGCGCTGGGGTTGCTCCTGCGCAAGGGCCTGCCCCAGCGCCTGCGGGATACGGTTATGCAAGGGTTGGGGCTGTGCGTGATATTGATTGGCCTTTCCGGGGCCATCGGCTCTGCGGATACCATGTGCGTGATCCTCTCGGTGGTGCTGGGCGGTCTGCTGGGCGCCGCGGTGAATATTGAAAGGCGGCTGGAAGACCTGGGAAAGTTGGCCCAGCGCAAGCTGGCCCGGGGCGGAGATGGATTTGCCCGGGGGTTTGTCACCGCGTCGCTGGTCTACTGCGTGGGCGCCATGGCCATCATGGGCGCGCTGGACAGCGGATTGAAGGGCGACCATGCCACGCTGATTGCCAAATCGGCCCTGGACGGCATCTCCGCAATTGTCTTTGCCAGTACGCTGGGTCCTGGGGTAGCATGCTCCGCACTATCGGTGCTGGCGTATCAGGGCGCCATTACCCTGATGGCGGGTTGGCTCAAGCCGCTGCTTACGGATGCTATCGTTACCGAAATGAGCGCCGTGGGCGGCCTGCTGATTGTGGGCATTGGGCTGAACATGCTGCTAGACAAGCATATCGCGGTGGGGAACCTGCTTCCGGCCATTTTTGTGCCCATGGCATATTTCCCGCTGCTGTCCCTGTTTTGACGAAAAGGCGCGCCGGTCCCCAAAGCGGGTCCGCCATGCGCTTTTCCCGGAAAGAACGGCTACGGGGCCGTCGCGGCGGGATGGACGCTGCGACGGCCCCGTTTTATGCGCTTTCGCTTTTTTGCCGGGCTGGCAGGGTAATGGCGAAGGTGGCGCCTGCTCCGGGCTTGCTTCGCACGCGGATCTTTCCGCCATGGGCTACCACGATGATGCGGGCGATGCTCAGCCCCAGGCCGTGGCCGCCGCTCTCCGCTTTGCGGGCGCTGTCGGAGCGGTAGAACCGCTCGAAGATCTTGGGCAGGTCCTCCGGGGCGATGCCGGAGCCGTTGTCGCTGCACAGCAGGGTGCAGCCGCCGTTCCATGCCTCCACCCCCAGGGTGATCGTGCCGCCGGCGGGCGTATACTTGACCGCATTGTCGCACAGGATGCGCATTACCTGCTTGACCATTCCTTTGTCCGCCTGAATGCGGCAGTGCTCCAGGGGTTTGAGCAGGAAGGTATACCCCGGTGAAACCATGGCGGCTTCCCGGTGCACCTCGCTCACCACCTCGCAGGGATCGAACTCCTCCATTTCCATCATCAAGGTCTTTTTATCGTGGCGGGCCAGGAAGAGCAGGCTTTCCACCAGCCCTTTCATGCTCTCCGTCTCCTGGGCAATGGCGGTGATGCCTTCCTCCAGGACGGTTTTATCGTCCTTGCCCCAGCGGTTGAGCATGCTGACGTAGCCCTGAATCACCGCAATGGGGGTTCGCAGCTCGTGGGAGGCGTCGCTGACAAACTGCTTCTGACTGTTGTAGCTGCGCTCGATACGATCCAGCATGGAGTTGATCACCACGGCCAGGTCCTTCAGCTCGTTCTTGGTGCCGGCGATGTTAATGCGGTTGCTCAGGTTGCTGGCGCTGAGTGTGGCGGCCATGTCAGTGATGTCCCGTATGGGGCGCAGCACGCTTTTGTCCAGGCGGTCCTTATGGCGCAAAAAACTGATGATCCGCCACAGGTCACAGAAAAGCACGCCCCCCATCAGGCTCAACCATATGGCCAGGCGGTCGCCGATGGCAAAGGATACGTAGAGCGTGTGTCCCGGAACCAGGCCGGAGGCCAGGGTCACCACCGGTTCAGGCCGCCATTGGGAGCGGGTGAACAGCGCATAAAAGTATTCGCCCAGGCGCTCCTTGGCGCTGGAGGAGAGCTCGCCGGTTTCCAGGCAGGCGGTGACGCCCTGCTCCTGGATGTCTTCCGCGGCATAGATTCCAGCGCTGTCGGGCGTCAGGGCGGCAATGCGCTGCATGGTTTGCTGCATCTGCGGCAATTGCGCGCCCGCGTAGCATAGGGTGATGAACAGGCACACCAGCGGCGTGGTGCACAGCAGCTGAAAGGCGTAGTGGATGGCGATGCGGAAGGTCAGCGATAGCCGGAGATTGCTCATCAGGCTGCTCAACGCGCCGTGCAGCCCCTGGGAAAGGCGGTTGAATCCCCGGGCCTGCGCTGGACCGCTGGCCGGGGGCGTCTTATTTTTCTTCATAGCTGAACATGTAGCCCACCGCGCGGATGGTGTGGATGGTCTTGATGTGGAAGGGTTCGTCGATCTTCTGGCGCAGATAGCGGATGTAAACGTCCACGATGTTGGTGTCTCCGGCGTAGTCATAGCCCCATACGTCGCACAGCAGCGCGTCCCGGGTCACGGCGGTGTCCCGGTGCTCCATCAGGTAGCGCAATAGGTCGAATTCCTTCTTGGTCAGGGCGATGGGGGAGCCGTCGTAGCTGGCGCTGTAGCTGGCGGGTTCCACCCGTAGCTTGCCTGCGGTGAGCACCGGCGACGCAACGCTGCGGCCAGCCCTGTGCTTTTTGAGCCCCACCCGGATGCGCGCCAGCAGCTCCTCAATGGCGAAGGGCTTGGTCATGTAATCGTCCGCGCCCATGTCCAGGCCCATGACCTTGTCGCTCACATCGTCCTTGGCCGTGAGCATGATGATGGGTAGGTCGCTGTCGTGGCGCAGGCGGCGGCAAACCTCGATGCCGCTGAGCTCCGGCAGCATCAGGTCCAGAATCATCAGGTCCGGTTCCCAGCTCAGGGCCAGTGCCAGGCCTGTGCGCCCGTCCATGGCGGTTTGCACTTCGTAGCCCTCATGCTGCAGCTCCAGCTCCAGAAAGCGGGCGATCTTTTTTTCGTCCTCCACGATGAGTATCCGGGTCATCACACAAAACCTCCCCTGTTTCCATGGGCCTATTATACCACAGCATGCCCGGGACGCAACCGGTTCCCGCCCGGGCGCAAACGCCCGAAGCGGCCGGCGCGTCCCGAAAAAGGGACGGAGGCCGGCCGCTGGTCTGCGGTGCAAAGGATGCGTTATTCAATGGTGGCGTTTCCGTAGCCGTCCTGGTCCTGGGAGTAAGCCACCTTGCCATCCTGGCTCTCCACCTGCACGGGTACTTGCAGCACGGGAGCCCGGCCGGTGTAGTCCACGGGCGCTGTGGCGGCAGCGGGATTGGACTGGTAAAAGCTGCGCTTTTGCTGACTGCCCTGCGGAGCATCCTGCGCCGGGTCTGCCGGCTTCTGCTGAGGCTTATCCTCCGGGTTGATGGCGTCGGAGAATCCTCGGGCGATATCTCCCACGGAGGATTTCACGTTCTGGGCGGCGTTTTTCACCATGCGCTCCAGGTTTTCGGAGGCGAAGTCGCTGTCCCGCCTTTCAAAGGAGATGTGATAGCCCAGCACCAGGCACAGGATGATTCCCAGCAGCACCAGGTGCGGGCTGATGATCAGGGCCACCACGCTGAAAAGCAGGGAAATATTGGCGATGGAGATGCTGCCCTTGCGGACCTTCAGCCGGCATTGGTACAGCCGGGTCATCAGGTTGGAGAAACCGGTTCTGCGGGCGGAGTGCTTCTCCGATGTGTGCTGGGCGCTTTCCGGCTTAATCCGTCCGTTGCGCTCCAGGTCCACCAGGGCCCGGGCCACGTTGCCGTTGTGGTAGTCCAGCAGCGCCACGGCCTCCTGATAGCTGATGCCGCTCTTGCGGCGAATCAATTCGATATCCTCGATGGTGTAACGTTCCATGCACTGACGCTCCTTTCGCTCTGCGGCGTGTTTCCTTGGGATGGGATAAGCATAACACGTTTTGGCCCGGCTGTCTTGAGAAAAGATGAAAAGGAGGATGAGAATTTTATGAGAATACGCTGGCGGAAATCTTGACATGGTTCGGGGAAGTGCTACAATAAATGCTGCCCGGGAGGCGCGCGCCGTTCCGGCCTTTTTCCTGCCGCTTTTGCGGTTGCGCCATCGGGGAAGGAAAGGAGAATACGACCATGCAAATGTTCATCCTGGTACTCAACCGGGAGGAGTGTCTGGAGCCCATACTGGAGGCCATGCTGCAAAAGGGCCTCAGCGGCGCCACCGTGCTGGAAAGCACGGGCATGATGCGGGTGCTGGACGGGGACGACAATGTGGACCTGCCGATGCTGGGCCTGCTCAGACATTTCTATAGCCCGGAGCGGAAAACCTCCAAGACCATGTTCACCCTCATTGAGGACGATCAGCTGGACACCCTGCGAGAGATCATCCGGGAGAAGACCGGCGGCCTGGACAAGCCGGATACGGGCATCGCCTTTGCGGTGCCGGCAACCTTTGTGGAAGGACTGAACAAGAACAAATGAACGTTTTGCTGGCGTTGAGTATTGCCTTTGCCATGGGGTTGTTTTTCAGCCGGTTGATTCGTTACGTGCGCCTGCCCAACGTAACGGCTTACCTGTTGGCAGGGTTGGTGGTGGGGCCCTATGTGCTGGGCGTGTTCACTCCGGAGATGAACGCGGATCTGGCCGTGATCAGCGACGTTGCGCTGGGATTCATCGCCTATTCCATTGGTAGCGAGTTCAAGATCTCCTACCTGCGGGAGATCGGTATAAAGCCCATTGTCATTACCATTTTCGAAGGCTGCGGCGCTTCGGTGGTGGTGTTTGCAGCCCTGACGCTGTTGGGCTCACCCATGCCCCTGACCCTGGCGTTGAGCGCCATTGCCGCGGCTACGGCGCCTGCGGCGACGTTGATGGTGGTCCGCCAGTACAAGGCGAACGGACCGGTTACCCGGATGCTGCTGCCCGTGGTGGCCATGGACGACGCCCTGGGCTTGATCCTGTACGCGGTGCTGATGGCCCTTGCCCGCACCATTGAGCGCGGAACGGCCCTGACGGCCTGGACGCTTGTGTTTCAGCCGCTGATTCAGATTGTGGGCTCCCTGGGTCTGGGCGTTGTGCTGGGATTGATCCTGGTGTACGTATTGCGCTTTTTCCATTCCCGGGGCAATAAGCTGGCGCTGACCATCATGATGGTGTTTGCCGGGGTGGGGCTGTGCACGCTGCTGGACTGGAGCAGCCTGCTCTGCTGCATGATGACCGGCGCTACCATGGTCAACCTGTGCCGTCAAAGCAACGTGATGCTGGAGCAATGCGACCGTTTCACCCCGCCGCTTTTCCTGCTCTTCTTCGTGCTCAGTGGCGCCAACCTGGATCTTTCGGTGCTGCCCTCGGTGGGGCTGGTGGGCGTCGCGTATGTGCTGGCCCGGGCCGTGGGCAAAACGCTGGGGGCGACGGCGGGAGCGCTTACGGAGCGCTGTGAGCCCAGTATCGTGAAATACCTGGGCCTTACGCTGATTCCGCAAGCGGGCGTGGCCATCGGCATGGCGCGCATGTCCATGACGGCTCTGCCGGAGTACGGCGCGGTGATCAACGCCGTGGTGCTGGCAGGCACGCTGATTTACGAGCTCACCGGGCCCGTGATTACGAAAATCGCCCTGACAAAGGCCGGGGAGATCCGGCCGGAAAAAAGGGCGCAACCTTCGGCTGCGCAGTCCTGACTCATGCAGGCGCGGTCAACCGCAAGCGAGCTTTCACAGGCGGAATAAAATAGCGCACGCCTTCCTGATGATGCGGGAAGGCGTGCGTTTGATTCTTGGGGGAAACGCGGGCGGTCTCACGCTTGGGATTCGGATGGTTTTGCGGGCCAGGCCAGCGGCAGGGACTTGAGCAACCCCAGATAGAACAGCCGGGCGGAAATGCTGTTTTCCGTGCGGTGAAAATACGCGGCTATCTCCGGGATGGTTACGCCGCTTTCAAACAGCTGCCGGAGCTTGTCCGTGTCCTGCGGCTGCCAGGGAGGCGTATTGTCCTGGCCGTATGGCGCGGTGGAATGAAAAGCGTTCGGCCAGCGCTTTTCCATGTGGCAGAAAATGGCGTAGGGGGAACGCCCCATCTGTTCCGAAATATCTTCCATAGAGCGCTGCTCCCGAAGCAGTTGATCCAGGAGTTGCTCCTCCGCCAGGGTCCAGCTGAGCCCTGCCCGGGCATGCCGGCTCTTCCCGTTGGAGGTCTTTTCCTGGGGCACCAGCCCCAGATAGACCAGCTGCTTCATTACGCCCCTGGTGCGGCGCTGAAGCTGGTTGCAAATATCCTCCATCGGCGTGCCCGAGCGGTACAATGCCGACAGCGCGTCCAGGTCCGCTTCCGTCCACGGCCTGCCGGCGTTCAGGCGGCCGCTTTTGTTGACGTAGGGCTCCTCAGGGGTCAACGCCATTACGGCTTTGTGCAGCGCGCGCAGGACCGCCGGAGCGTTGCAGCAGTGATCTTCCGGCAGAATCTCTCCCGTTTCAGGGTTCACACCATCCAGTAGGGCTTGCAGAATCTCACGTGCTTCATCGTTGGTCATCGTGGTTCCTCCTGAGGGTAGAAGGGGGAAAGCCGCAGGGCCGGTCGGCGCCCGGCAGGGAAGCAGCCTCAGCGTTCTCCGTGTTCGCCTATGGAGATTTTTTTCATGGAGGAGGGTACCTTCAGGAAAAGCAGCAGCCCGGCCACAAACATCAGCAGCACCGGGATAATGCCCAGGTACACCTGCTGGGTGCTGTCCCACACCAGGGAGAAGAGGAAGGGACCCAGCACCGCGGAAAATTTGCCAAAGATGTCAAAAAAGCCGAAGAACTCGTTGGCGGAGCTTTCCGGTACCAGCTTGCCATAGAAACTGCGGCTCAGCGCCTGTATGCCGCCCTGCGCCGTGCCCACCAGGAACGCCAGCAACACGAAGCCGATGAGCAGCGGAATCTCGCCCATGCGCCGCAAAGGCTCCAAGGCCAGGGCGACCAGGCACACCACCATGTAGGTAGCGATGCCGAAAAGGATCATGTTCCGCACGCCATACTTGGCCGACAGCTTGCCATACAGGATGGCGAAGGGGAAGGCCACCAGCTGTACCACCAGCAGGATGACGATCAGGTGATTGCTGTTCAGGCCCATGTTCGTCCCGAAGATGGTGGCCATGTGGATGATGGTGCCCACGCCGTCAATGTAGAAGAAGTAAGCCAGCAGGAAGAACACCAGGGGCCGGATCTTCAGGATCCGTTTGCCTACGGTGCGGATGCGCTGGATGCTCTGGGAGATGACGTTCCCCTGATGCTCGGTGTAGTGAACCTGGTGCACATGCCGCCACATGGGAATGGTGAACACCAGCCACCAGACCGCTGTGAGTAGGAAGCTCAATTGGCAGGCCAGGTCGGAAGGAATGCCGAAGTTTCCCCCCAGCATGATCAGCGCCATGGAGATCAAGAGGGGAATGGTGCTTCCGCCGATGTAGCCCAAGCCGTAGCCGTAGGTGGAAACCTTGTCCATGCGCGCGTCCGTGGTCACGTCCGGCAGGAATCCGTCGTAAAACACGCAGGAAGCGTTGAAGCCGATGGTCCCCAGCACGTACAGGGCCAGCATCACCTGCCAATCGCTGGTGAATGCCAGCGCCGCCGTGGCCAGCACGCCCAGCAGCACGAAAACCGTGAACAGCTTTTTCTTGTACCCCTTGTAATCTCCCAGGGTGCCGAAAAACGGCGCGCACACGGCGCAGATCAGCGTGGCAAAGCTGGTGGCGTAACCCCAACGAGGCCCCGCCTCCGGAATGCCGGCGGTGATGGTGGTGTAGAAATTGGGCAGGATAATGGCCGCAATAATGGCCGAGAAGGCGGAGTTTGCCCAGTCGTACATGATCCAGCCACGTTCCGCCCGGGTGAAGTGCTTCAACATGGAAAAGGACACGTCCTTTCGAGTGAATTCAGGTTGTTACAGAATCATGACCAGCGTGCCGCCGGTAATGAGCGCCACGCCCAGCAAGGTCTTCCAGTCCACGGATTCGTGCAGAAACAGCGCCGCCAGCAGCACCGTGAATACCACGCTGAGCTTGTCGATGGGCGTAACTTTGCTGGCAGGAGCCAGCTGCAGCGCGTGGTAATAGAATAGCCAGCTCAGTCCGGTGGCAAGCCCGGAGAGCACCAGGAAGAGCAGATTGCTTCCCTGCGTCAGCCGGTGCAGGTCCTGCTGCTGGCCGCTGACGAATACCATGCCCCAGGCCAGCGCCAGCACCACCGCCGTGCGCACCGCCGTGGCCAGGTTGGAGCCGATGTCGCGTATGCCAACCTTGGCCAGAATGGACGTTGCACTGGCAAACATCGCGGAGAGCAACGCATAGACAACCCACATAGGGCAGCCTTCTTTCTGTTGAAGAGTCATGCGCCCGGCGCGGCGCCGTTTGCGCAAAGGAAAGCAGGCGGGAGAAGCGTCGCTGATCAACGGTCTCCCGCCCGCTGCGGGCATTAGCTCAATTCCTGACGGAATGCGCTGAGGAAATCCACAATGGGCAAATGCTGGGGGCATGCCTTCTCACACTTGCGGCACTGAATGCAGTGCTCTGCGCCGCCGCCCTCCGCCACAATCTTGGCGTAGCCCTCCTTGAAGGAGCCGCCTTCCCGCAGGGCGGCACGGTCCACGCCCTGGAAAATCCGGGGAATCTGCACGCCCTTGGGGCAGGGCTGGCAATAGGCGCAGCCGGTGCAGCGGGTGCGCAGGCAGCTGTCGTAGGTTGCCTTTACCTGGGCATAGAGCGCCGTTTCTTCCGGGGAGAGGGGCTCCTCGGCCGCGCTGTTGAAAATGCGCAGGTTGTCGTCCACCTGCTCCATGGTGCTCATGCCGCTGAGGATGGTGATCACCTGGGGCATGGTGTACAAGTAGCGGAAAGCCCAGCTGACCGGGGTACGCTGGATGGGGAAGGCGTCGTATACCTTCCGTACGGCTTCCGGCGGCTGAGCCAGCAGCCCGCCCCGCAGGGGCTCCATCACCACCACGCCGACGCCGCGCTTTCCGGCTTCCTCGATGCCCTTCAGCGTCGCCTGATTCTCACCGTCCAGAATGTTCATCTGCACCTGGCACATGGCCCAGGGATAATCGTCCAGGATGTCCATGAAGGCGGCGTAGTCGTCGTGGAAGGAGAAGGCCGGGAAGCGGATCTTACCCTGCCGCAGCGCTTCATCCAGGAAGGACTTGTAGTCCAGCTTGCGAAGGGTTTCGATGCGTTCCTTGCCCAGGGCGTGCAGCAGGTAGAAGTCCACGTGGTCCACCTGGAGCTTTTGCAGCTGCTCGTCCAGCAGGGCCATCATGTCCTCGTGCTTTTCCACCTTCCATACGGGCAGCTTGGTGGCCAGGAGTACCTTTTCCCGGTAGCCGTCCTTCAGGGCTTTGCCCACCAGCAGCTCGCTGGCGCCGCCGTGGTAGGGATAGGCGGTGTCGATGTAGGTCACGCCCTGGTCGATGGCGTGACGAATCATGGCGATAGCTTCCGCTTCGTCGATGCTGGCGCCGTCCTCCGGGTTGGTGACCGGCAGACGCATGCAGCCGAATCCCAGCGCGGAAACCAGTTCGCCGGACTTGGGAAAACGCTTGTTCAACATAGAAGGAAATCACCTCGTTGTATAAAAATTTCAGAGATACGGAATCATGTCGCTCAGGCGGCCGAATACCACCGAGGGGTGAATGTCGGAGGCGGCCAGCATTTCCGGCGTGGTTTCGCCGGAAAGGACCAGAATGCTGGTCATGCCGAAGTTCACGCCGGTGGCTACGTCCGTGTACAGGCGGTCGCCCACCATGGCAAGGCTTTCCTTGGGCAGGCCGGTAACCTGCAACGCTTCCTGGACGATGCCCTGGTAGGGCTTGCCCAGAATGACATCCGGTCGCCGCCCGGCGCTGGCCTCAATGAAGGCGATGATGGCCCCGATGTCCGGGGCGAAGCCGGTCTCCGTGGGGCAGTTGAAGTCCGGATGGGTGGCCACGTAGGGCAGCCCCGACCGGACCAGATCGCACACGCGCGTCATTTTGGCATAGTCCAGGGTGGTATCGTACCCGATGAGCACATAGTCGGGGCATTCCTCGCTGATGCATAGCCCCATGGCGCGCAGCTCTTCCTTGAGCATGTCGTTGCCCAGCACCCAGGCGCGCTGGCCGGGAAAGTGTTTCAGGCAATAATGCGCGGCCGCGTGCCCGGAGGTGATGACGTGGCGATAGGTTTCCGGCACGCCCATGCGCGTCAGCTTGTCATAGTACACCTTGGCGGATTTGGAGGAATTGTTGGTCAGGAAGCGCGCCGTTCGACCAGTGGCCTCCAGCGCGGATAAAAAATCCAGCGAACCTTCCAGCAGGCGGTCCCCCAGGTAGAAGGTGCCGTCCATGTCCAGCAAAAAACAGCGCACCGGCGACAGCAGCGCACGCTTTTGCTGTGAGGTTAGCTCCATTGCATCACCTCCGGATTTCCAATTTTTTTCACTTTATTGTACCAAATTGCATTGCTAATGTAAATAGCGCCGCGGCAAAAATCGTTGCATCCGCAACCGGAAAGCCGAAAAAACGTCCGGCGGGCAAAAAAAACGGCCCGGCGCGCCGCCTGCTGAGCGGGAGAGCGCCGGGCCCATGCCGCCTTATGCCTGGGCGCGCGCCAGCAGGACGCATGCCTTCAGGGCAATGGCGATGGTGCTCTTTTCCGAGAGCATGTACAGTGCTTCCTTTTCTTCCTGGGAGGGCTGCACGGCCAGATAGATGTTGGAGTCGGTGCCTACCACCGCGCCGGTGCGCACGATCAGCGCGCTGCCCACGACGAAGACCGTATCGCACTCCATCTCGGAGACGGCCACCGCCCGGACCTCCCGCAGGGTGTCGTTCAGGGCCTGGTTCTGGCGGTAAAAGGCATCACGGCTCAGGGACATGCCCACATGGGATTTGATGCCCAGCTCCTGGGCGGCCTGCCGCATGGCGTTGACGACCTCCAGACTGGCCACGGCGGGAAAGATATCGGGCAGATACGCGCCGGCGGTTCCGCCTGCCCGCACCGCGGCGTTGACGATGACCGGTTCGCCGATCTGGATGCCATCCCGGCGGGCGCCGCAGGAGCCTACCCGCAGAAACGTCTTGGCGCCCACGCGGACAAGCTCCTCCATGGCGATGGCCGTGGACGGCCCGCCAATGCCCGTGGAGCATACGCTCACCGGAACGCCCTCATAGCTTCCCGTGTATACCGTGTACTCCCGGTTTACGCTGACCAGCCGCGGATCTGTCAGCCAATGGGAGATGCGCTCCGCGCGCTGGGGGTCGCCGGGAATCAGCACATATTCCGCCACGTCGCCTTGGCGGCAACGGATGTGTTTCTGGACGCTTTCCGCCACGTTCAATCCTCCTTTGCCGCAGCCTGCGCTTCCTCGTCAAATAGGGGAAGGAGCTGACCGGCCTTGACCTTCACATAGCCTTTGTCGGTGATGCGCAGCTGGGGCGCCACCGAAAGCCCCAGCACGCTGAAGGACATGATGGGGTTTTCCTTGAACCGGTACCCCATGCGCAGCAGCGCCTGGGTGATCGCTTGGGCGCGGGGAGCCATTTCCTCCAGCGGAGCCTCGCTGACGATGCCGCCTACCTCCAGCTCCAGGGAAGCGGTGATCTCTCCATGCTCCACCACGCAGTAGCCGCCCTGGTGCTGGATGACCCAGTTGGCCGCCTGGGCGCATTCCCGGGCGGTTTTGCCAGCCACCAGCAGGTTGTGGTGGTCATGGGCATAGGTGCAGGCCACCGCGCCATATTGGAGGAAATCCTCCCCGGAAACCAGGCCCAGCATGCGCTTGGCCTGTCCCGTATAGCGGTCGAACACGGCGATGAGGCAGTAAGGGGTCGCGTCGTAATCCACCTGCCCCCGGCGCACCTCCACCGGATGGAATGCCTCTCGGACAAAGCCCGTGGCGGCCTCCGGCTCCATCATGCGGGCCGTATGCGCGCCGTCGGGCAGCGCGGTGCGGATGCGGAAATCTTCCTCCGTCAGCTGGGGCAGCTTGACGCTCTGGTAGAAGCGCGGAGGAAAGCGGCGCAGGGGAGGAATGGGCTCCCGTGGCGCGCCCGCGTCGTAAACCACCTGACCGTCCTTGATGGTCATGCGAACATCCATTTGCTGCAGGTCGCCCACAAGCGCCAGGTCTGCCCGTTTGCCTGGAGCGATCATGCCCCGGTCGTAGAGCTTCATCCGCTGGGCCGGGTTCCAGGTGGCGGCGATGATCGCCCGTTCCGGCCGCATGCCCAGGCCCACCGCCTTGCGCACCAGGTAATCCAGATGTCCCCGGTGGTAGAGCTGGTCCGGCATCACGTCGTCGGTGACGATGCAGAAATTCTCCCATACCTGGTGCTTTTCCACATATTCGACCACTTCGGGAAGGATGGATTTTTCCTGGATCTCGCCAAACACGCCCATTTTCAGGCGCTCCACAAAGTAGTCCAGGCCAATGCTGGTGTGGTCGGAGTCCACGCCGTGGAAGGCGATGTCGCACAGCTCCGCGCCCTTGTAGTAGCTGATGTGCCCTTCCCGGGTGAGATTGGGGTGCTCCCGGCGCAGGCATTCCAGCCAGGTGCGGATCTTGCCCTGGGGTTCGTGCAGCACGGAGTAGCAGTTCATCACCTCGCCCAGGCAAGCCACGTCGTTTTCCCGGGTGAGCTCCAGGGCGTCGGCCAGCTCGATGCTGCCGCCGGTGGTCTCATAGGGGGAGCAGGGCACCGAGCTGGGAATCCCCCAGAAGATGTCTGCCTGGCAGGCTCTGCCCTGCTCCATGAAGGCTTTTACCCCCTCGATGCCCATGACGTTGGCAATTTCGTGGGGCTCCGCCACGCAGGCGGTGACGCCGTGGCGCAGCAGCTCACGGGAGAAGGTGGCCGGCGCGACCATGGAGCTTTCAATATGCAGATGGATATCGATAAACGAAGGGATGCAAAAGCATCCCTTCGCGTCGATCACTTCCTCTGCAGGCAACGGGCAGGGCCCGTCCACAAACGCGTAACGGATCCGGCCATCCTCCATCAAGACCCAACCGGGCAGGAAGGTTTTCAGCCAGGTATTGAATACGCGCGCATTCTGCAAAAGCGTTCTCATGGTTATTGATAAATCTCCTCGTTGTAGCGCAGGATCCAGGCGTCGTTCTTCTCGCTGTACAGCTCCCAGTTGGGGGCGCTGGAGACGCTTACGGCCTCGCCGTAGCACATGCCCTCGGACTGCTCCTCGGTGAGTTCCACCTTCATGTTGGCGGGCGCTTCCACGCGGTCCAGCGCATCCTGGTACTGCACGTCGTAGCTGATCAGCCAGGAGATGAACTTGTAGGCCAGGTCGGTGTTCTGGCAGCTCTTGGTGATGTTGACCTGGTTGATGCCCAGGTAAGAGCCCTCCTCGGGGACGATCACATATTCCAGGCCTTCCACTGCGGAGGTGATGGTGCTGGCGTCAAAGTCCTGGCACACAGCCACGGAAACCTCGCCCAGCTCGAACTTGCTGGCCAGGTCGCCGGAGCTCTCATAGAAGATAGCGCCGCCGTCCGCCAGCTCCTGAATGAGCTCAAAGGCGGGGTCCTCGTTCTCGGCGGGATCAACGCCGGCCACCTTGCCAGCCACCTCGATCATGTACGGACCGGAAGTCACGGAGATATCCGGCAGGGCCAGTTGGCTGGCGATGCCTTCGTCCCACAGCTGCTTCCAGCTGGTGATGGGCTCGTCCACCATGGCGGGATCATAGAGAATGCCGAAGCCGGTGACGGTGTAGCCGGGGCCGTAGCCGTTGTTGGGATCCTGGCAGAAATCGTACAGGTCGGACAGACCCTCGATCTTGTCGGCCTCAATGGGCAGGAACAGGTCGGCGGCGATGGCTTCCTTCACATAGTAGTCGGAGAAATAGACGATGTCGTAACCGTCGGGATTTTCCATCAGCTTGGCCAGACGCTGGCTGTTGTTGCCCGTCTCCACGACGATCTTGCAGCCGTTGGCCTCTTCAAAGGGCTCAAAGACGTTGGCGGTGATGATGTCGATATTGGCAGGCCAGGTGGAAATGACCAGCGTGGGAACTTCCTCCGCCGTGGCGGCGGAGACGCAGCCAAGCGCCAAAACAAGCGCAGCCAGCATGGCGATAACCTTGTTGAACTTCATGCGATCCTCTCCTTATCTTTCGGGTAGTGTATGATCAACGCATTGCGCGCCGTCATCGGAATCAGGCGGATACCAGGATGGACTTGTCCGGGGGAATGAACAGGGTCACCCGGTCGTGGGGGGCCAGGCGTTGGGTCACGTCCGTGTTTACCAGGTACTCGCCCTCCCTGGTCTTTACCAGGTATTGCAGCTGCTTGCCCAGGAAGGTGCACACCAGCACCTCGCCGGGCAGGCGGTAATCGCCCTGGGTGCCGGCAGCTTCCAGCACGATGTCATCCGGGCGGCAGGCGCACTGCATTTTTTCCTGGGTCACCGCTTGGCGGAAGGAAGCCCCGGAGGCGGAAACGTACCGGTCCCCCTGCCGGGTCAGGGGAATGAAGTTCTCAAAGCCTACAAAGCGCGCGGTGAATTCGTTCACCGGCCGGGTATAGATGTTCTCCGGCACGTCCATCTGCTCAATCTTGCCACCGTTCATGATGGCTACCTGGTCGGAGATGGAGAAGCACTCCTCCTGGTCGTGGGTCACGTATACGGTGGTGATGCCCATTTCCTGCTGCAGGCGGCGGATCTCCACGCGCATCTGCACCCGCAGCTTGGCGTCCAGGTTGGAAAGCGGCTCGTCCAGCAAAAGCAGCTTGGGCTTGAGGACCAGCGCGCGGGCCAGCGCCACCCGCTGCCGCTGACCGCCGGACATCTCCGCCGGCAGACGCTTTTCAAAGCCGGTGAGGTTTACCCGCTCCAGCATCGCGGCCACCCGCTGGGTGATTTCCGCCTTGGGCGCCTTCTGCTGGCGCAGGCCGAAAGCCACGTTGTCAAACACGTTCAGATGGGGGAAGAGGGCGTAGCTCTGGAAAACATAGCCGAAGCCCCGCTTATGGATCGGTACGTGGCTGAAGTCCTGCCCGTTGAACAGGAAGCGGCCGCTGAGCACGTCGATAAAGCCGGCGATGGTGCGCAGGGTGGTGGTTTTGCCGCAGCCGCTGGGTCCCAACAAAGAAACCAGCTTGCCCTCTGTAATGTCGATGCAGAAATCCTTCAGGATGACGTTTTTGCCGTAGCCGGCGTAGACGTCCTTCAATTCAATCAGAGCCATGAGCATCCTCCTTAGTTCGTCTGCAGCTTTACGCCCAGCAGCTTTTCCGCAAGCACCATGATCGCAATGGTCATCAGCATCAATATCACCGACGCGGCGGCGATGGTGGGATCAATCCGCCCCTGTACATAGCTCATCATGGCGGTGGGCAGCGTCATGGTGCCAGGGTTGGAGACGAACACGCCGATGCACACGTCGTTGAAGGAATTGATGAACGCCAGGATGAATGCGGACATGAGTCCGGAGCGGATGTTCGGGATGACCGAAGCGAAAAAGGCTTTCGGCGCGGAGCAACCCAGGGAACGGGCGGCCTCCTCAATGGAAAAGTCGAAGTTCGCCAGGGCCGAGGAAGTTACGCGGATGATGTAGGGGATGCCGATGAGCGTGTAGCCCACCAGCAGGCCCGCATAGATGGAGCCGCCCAGGTTGGGGACGAAGGATTTCAGCAGCGAAAAGCCCAGCACCACCGCGGGAATCAGCGTGGGGGAGATGAAGAAACCGTTGAGCAGCGCCTTGCCCTTGAACTTGTATTTGTTCATGGCGTAGGCTGCCGGCACGCCCAGCAGCATGGCTACCAGCGTGCCAACCAGCGAAACCATGAAGGAGGTCTGGAAACCGTCCAGAAAGCTCTTGGAGGTAAAAGCGTTTTCAAACCATTGCAGGGAAAATCCGTTGGGCGGGAAGGACAGCGCGCTGTCGCCATTAAAGGCGGTGCCGATCATCACCACCATGGGGCCGATGAGGAACAGGTAGGTCAGCAGCGTCAGCGCCAGCAGGCATTTGCTCTTTCTCATACGTGCTCCTTTCGGTTGATGCAGCCCGCCAGGTTGGTCAGCGCCACATTGACCACAATGGTGATCACGATCATCACGCAGGCCACCATGGCCGCGCTGTTCCAGTCGTTCATGCTGTAGGCGTACTGGTACAGCAGCGTGGAAAGCACCTTGGTCTTGCTGCCGCCCAGCAGCGACGGGGTGGCGTAGGCCGTGACCGTGCCGGTAAACACCAGCATGCTGCCGGTGATCAGCCCAGAAACGCTCAGGGGAAGCACCACCTTCACAAAGGCCTTGACCGGTCCGCAGCCCATGGTGCGGGAGGCGAGAATCAGCTCATCATCGATGGACTCCATCACGCCCACCAGGGAGAGCAGCATCAGCGGCATAAACAACTGAATATATCCCACCAGCATGGAAAACTCGGTGTAAAGCATGGTGATGGGCTTGTCGATGATCCCCAGGCCCACGAGCAGGTTGTTGAACGTACCTTTCTTGCCCAGCAGCACAATCCAGCAAATGGAGCGCACGATGGCCGAGGTGAGCAGGGGAAAGGTGGCCAGGGAGATCGCCATGCTCTTGCGGCCCGCGGATAGGCGGGAAATATAAAAGGAAACCGGCAGACCCACCACCGCGCACACGAAGGTGGTGATCAGGGAGAGTTTCATGGTGCGGGCCAGGGAATTGTTGAAAAAGGACATCTGGAAAATTTCCCAATAGCCGCTGAAGGTCAGCTCACCCTCCGCGCCCACAAAGGTCTGCGCGATGATGGACAGCACCGGGTAGGTGCAGCAGAGGATGATGAACGCGATACCGGGCGCGGACAGGAGCGCAATCGTTCGTCTTTTCAAAGGATTTCCCACCATTTCATGGAAGTCTGTTGGGGAAAATTCGCAAAAGCCAGCAAAAAACACGAATTTTCGCCACATATGATACGGGAAAATCTCCATTTCGTCAAGGCCTATTTCGCATGGGAAAAGGCTGCTTTTTTTGTGCAAGCGTCACCCCCTCCACCTTTCCCGATACGCCCGGGTCGTTTGCGACGCCCAACCCGCAAAAAACCAGAAAAAGCACGAAATACCATGGCATTCGCCCGGCTTCGACACTTGACACCGCAAGGATGGAAGGTATAATAGTACCTGTCACAAAAGAAATCGCATTCCGGCAGAATGGAAGCATGGGAGGAATCGACAATGCAGGATATTCAGGTAACGTTGGCCCAGACCCTGAAGGCCAAGCCCCAGGACGAGAGCAAGCTGGGCTTCGGGAAAATCTTCACGGATCATATGTTCCTGATGAATTATGAGCAGGGCAAGGGCTGGATCAATCCCCGCGTCGTGCCCTATGGAGACTTCTCCATCGACCCTGCGGCCATGGTGCTTCATTATGGTCAGGCCATTTTTGAAGGGACGAAGTGCTATCGCCGGGCGGACGGCGGCTTGCAGCTTTTCCGGCCCATGGAGAACTTTAAGCGCATGTCCCGCAGCGCCGAGCGGCTGTGCATGCCCCGGCTGGACGAGGAGATGGCCTTCGCCGGGCTGCAAAAGCTGCTGGAGATCGAGGGCGCGTGGGTGCCTCATCAGGAGGGCACCAGCCTGTATATCCGCCCCACCATGATCGCTCTGGACGCGCAGCTGGGGGTGCATGCGGCGCATACCTACCTGTTCTATATCATCCTTTCGCCGGTGGGGGCATATTACGCCGAAGGGCTCAAGCCCGTGGGCATCTATGTGGAGGATGAGTACGTCCGCGCGGTGCGCGGCGGCGTGGGCTTCACCAAGTGCGCCGGCAACTATGCGGCCAGCATTCTGGCGGGAGAAATCGCCGCCCAGAAGGGATACGCCCAGGTGCTGTGGCTGGACGGCGTGGAGCAGCGGTACGTGGAAGAGGTCGGCTCCATGAATATGATGTTCGCCTATGGCGACAGGATCGTCACCCCGGCGCTCAACGGCAGCATTCTGCCGGGCATCACCCGCAACAGCGTGCTGACCCTGGCAGGGCAGCTGGGCTATCAGGTGGAGGAAAAGCGCCTGGACATCGCAGAGATTTTTGCCGACATCAAGAGCGGCAAGCTCACCGAGGCCTTTGGCACGGGCACGGCGGCGGTGATTTCGCCGGTGGGCGAACTGTGCTGGAAGGGCGAGAAGCTTACCGTGGGCGACGGCCAGATCGGCCGGGTGTCCCAGCGGCTTTACGATACCCTCACGGGGATCCAATACGGCAAGCTGCCCGATGAGAACCACTGGATTGTGAAAATTTGAAACTACGCCTCCGCTTGAATATGCGAGGCGGGCGGGGAGGCTTCATGCAACGGGAAAGCAATGTACAAACGCTGAATTGGGCGGATAAAACCATGAGCGTGCTACGCCTGCAGCAGCTGGAGGCATGCGAAAAAAGATTATCGGCCAATCTGAGCTTCGGATTGTTTTCCGGCTGTGACGACGCGCATGTGGAGGAGCTCTGGGCCGCTTCCTACGAGGCGGGGGAACAGGGAGACGCCTATGCGCTGCATACGGTTGCCGGCCTGCAGGGCCGCGTGCTGGCGCAGCTTCCCAGGGAGGCTGCGCTGCTTTCGGTGCAGGAGCACATGCTGGTGGAGCGGATGCTGCTCTTTGACGGCGAGGCGGAGCTGATGGATGTGGAGGAGGCCGCGGCGGCGGAATCGCTGCTGGCGCGCATGTGGTGTTTCCTGCGTCAGGAAGAGGACCGCTTTATCCTCTGCCTGCCTCAGGCGCTGCACGGGCCTCTGCGTCAGGCCCTGGAGGATCCCGAACACGAGCGGATCCGGCAGCTGGTTTTCCGCTTTGACGTCACCATACGCGGGCTGCTCTATATCGGCGGCTTCCTGCACTATGGCCAGCCCCTGCAGCATCTGCTTTCGGACGTGCTGGAGGGAAACGCCGCGGATACCCATTTGGCCATGCGCTTTCTGCGCGCGTCTTACGACTACTTCTATGACGAGCAGGGGGCCATGGTGCTGCTTCATCCGGGCCTGGCGGAGCCGGAACGGCTGATCCGCGAGGTGCGGCACAAGGAGCTGACCTTCGAAATGAACGAAACCATCCTCATCGGCGCAATCAACGGCGCCTTCCCCGAGGAGATTCCGCTGACGCAAATGATGCAGGGGCTGCTCCGGGGCGCGGTGCGGCCCGAGATCACCCTGGAGGAAGCCGTGGAGGATCTGCGCATGTTGGCCAAGCAGGGGGTATCCCTGGAGGAGATGAACGAGGTGCTGTCCTCCCTGCTGCTGGTCTGGCCCACGCCCGCTATGCTGGAGGGCGTGCGCATGATCTATCAGCAGACGCCCCGCTGGGCGCTGATGAAATCGGCGGTGATGCACTGATGGCCTGCTATCAGACACATATGGACCCGGCGCTTCAAGGGCAGCGGTTGGATGCCGCCCTGCGCCGCACTTTCCCGGAGCTCCCGTCCTGGGCGCTTCGGGATGCTTTTTCCCGTCGGGATGTGAAACTGGACGGCCGCCGGGTTCGCCCCGACCTACGGGTGCAGGGCGGCGAGCTGGTGCAGGTCTACGTTATGGAGCAGGAGCCCTCCCTGGACGTGGTGTATGAGGATGCCGGGCTGCTGCTGATCAACAAACGGCCGGGCATCTCCGTGACCCAGGATCCGGGCGGCGGCGCTACCCTAACGGACCTGGCGGCACGCCACGTCCGCCTGCATGGCGAAAAGGCGGTCCCGCAGCCTGTGCACCGCCTGGACAACCAGACCAGCGGACTGGTGCTCTTCGCCAAATCCCCTGGGATGCAGCTCATTCTGGAGGACGCCTTTCGCCAGCGCCTGCCGGAAAAGGAATACACCTGCCTGGTTCGGGGTATCCCAAAACCGGCGCAAGCGCTTTGCAGGGCGTATCTGCGCAAGGATGCGGCGGCGGCGCGGGTGACCATCCTGGATCATGACGCGCCCGGCTGCAAGCCCATCGCCACCGCCTATGAGACACTGGAGGCGGGGCCGGTGAGCCGGCTGCGGGTGGAGCTGATCACCGGGCGAACCCATCAAATACGCGCCCATTTGGCCGCGCTGGGGCACCCGCTGTTGGGGGACGACGTGTACGGGGACCGGGCGTTTAACCGGGCAAACAAGGCGCGGCGGCTGATGCTCTGCGCCACCCGGCTGACATTGCGCACCAGCGGGCGGCTGCCGGAGGGCGTGGAAGGCAGAACCTTCACCGTGCCCTGTCCCTTCTGAAGCACAGGAAGCGAGGAAACACAGATGATTCGGCTGATCGCCACGGATATGGACGGAACGCTGCTGATCCACGGCTGCCGGGGAATTCCATCCCGGAACCTGCAGGCATTGAAGCGCGCCGCGGAGCGAGGGGTGCGCGTGGCGCTCTGCAGCGGCCGCATGCCGGAGGACATGAGCTATTTTGCCTCCGACGCGGGGTTGGACGCGCATATCCTGGCGCTGAACGGCAGCTATTGCCTGGATGCGCCCCATGGTCCGTGCGTGAAGGATCAGACCATGTCCCCGGAGGACGTCCGGACGCTGCTTCATCTCCTGGATGGATATCCGCGGCTGCATTATGAGCTCTTCGGCGGAGATACTGTGGTGGTGAACAGGCTTCCCAGCGCCGACTGGGAGATCAACGTGGGCACCAACCTGCGCCGTCCGGGAGGAAAAACGCGGATCGGCCTGAGCCTGGACCAGGGGCTGGATCAGCTGCTGGTCCGAGGCGTCAACAAGCTGGTGGCGGTGGACGAAGCCATGTCCGGGGCCTTGGAGCGCATCCGGTCGCAGATCGCCCGGGAAATCCCCGGCCTGGAGGTGAGCAGCAGCTGGTGCAACAACCTCGAGATCATGCCCCGAGGGGTGAACAAGGGCGCGGCGGTGACGGTGCTGGCCCAGCGGCTTGGTATCCCCTTGGCGCAGGTGATGCCGCTGGGGGACAATGAGAACGATGTTTCCATGTTGGCCTGCGCGGGCGCTGGCGTGGCCGTGGCCAACGGAACTCCCGGCGCGCTGGCCGCCGCCCGGTACCGCACGGCGGCCAACGACGCCTTTGGGGTGGCGGCGGCCATTGAGCGCCTGGTGCTGGCGGAGGAAGGGGGCAGGGTATGCAAAAGCTGAAACGGCTGTGGAACAGCGCGATCAACCATATCATCCGATGGGGATTGATGGGGCTGATCCGCCTGGCCTTCCGCCCCAGAATTGATTTTGTCAGCGAAAAGGCGCGCCGGGAAGCTCTCGGCGCGCCCACAATCTTGGTGAGCAACCATGTGCGGGGTATGGATGGCGCGGTGCTGTGCACGCTTTTTCCCGGAAAGATCATCCACGGGGTCAGCGCCCGGGAATTTATGGAAAAGCCCGCCCTGGGATGGCTGCTGCGGCGTCTGGGTTGCATCTCCGTGGACAGGGATCATGTGACACTGGATTGGCTGCGGCAGTGCCGGCGCATTCTGGTGAAGGATGGGGAGCATGTCTACATGTGCCCTGAGGGCAAGTGCAACTTTCGCAAGGAGATGCAGCCCTTCAAGCCCGGCGCGGTGACGCTGGCGTACATGGCCCGCGCGCCGCTGCTGCCAGTGTACCACAATGGAGAGTACCACTATTTTCTGGGGAAGCGGTTTCGCTGCCTGGTGGGGGAGCCCTTTTTCCTGGATACCCAGGGGGGCGCGCTGGACGCGGAGGGCATCGCCCGGGAAACCAAGCGGCTGGAGCGGGAGATGCTCCGCCTGCGGGACCTATTGGAGGGCGGGCGTTGAAAGGTCCTCAGCCGCCGACGGTTTCCGCGGTGGGCGCATACCCGCCGCTGCCCTCGCTGTTGGTCAGGGAGAAGCCGCCGGCGTCAAAGTCCAGCCCCCGAACCACCACCCGGCCGGTGCCTTCCTCTGTGAGCCATAGCTCATAGGGCGGATCGTTCCAGTAGAGGTTGGCGGCGCTGTCGTAGACGCGCACCGTCCAGCTGCCTTGGGTGTTGGCTGCCTGGTAAGTGCCGTCGGCGTAGAAGGCGATGGGCGCGTCGATCATGCTGCCTCCGGCATTGTTGTCCCACAGCCCCACCAGAGCGTCCCGGATCTCCTGGGGCGCTTCTTCCGCATAGAGGGGTTCCAGGGCGCTGAGTGGCACAAAGCCCCATACGATTGCCCCGCCGTCCACAAAGCGGCCGTCCTTGACCTCGGCGCTCACATAAGCGTAGGATTCCCCGTAGAGCCCCATGCAAGTGAACAGCGTCTCGGCGGGCACGGTGAATTGGGGATACTGGGAGACGTCCGGGTCATCGGTGAGGTACGTATCGGTAACGGCGCGCAGATTGACGCCGATCATCTGCTCATAGGGCCGCCAGACGCTCTCGTCCTCCGCCCAGCTGGTGTCCGCGTCCGGATCCAGCGCCGTGCCGCGGATGAAGCCGATCCGATGGGTCCGTTGGCTCACCTCGTAGGAGATGCAGGCATAGGCCGTGCGGCTGGAGGGATGATAAAAGCGGCGCAGCAGCCATAGCTCGCCTCCCAGCCCTACGGCAGCCTTGCCATCCGCGGCGCGCCAGGCGTTTTCTCCCTCGGGGGCGGAGTAAACCGCTTCGGTGCCACTGCCCAGGCCGGCGTAGCGCTGGCCCGACGGCATGTCGCCGTCAGAGCGGGGGAACAGGCTCTTTCCGCTGTCCAGCGCCCCGTTCAGCAGGTTCAGCCGGCGAATCTCCGCCACGCTCCGGGGAAAGAGCGAAATATTGAAATCGCCCAGCAGCTGCGACGCATACCAGGTGGCGCGCTCCTCTCCCTGGACGGCCTCGTAGCCATAGATGCAGCCGGTTTCCTGATCGGTGATGCCCTTCAGGGACAGATTCCCCACCTGCGCCTGCTCCAGGGCGTAACCCTCCTCCGTCAGGCGGAAGGTATACCGCTCCTCCGATCCGTAGGCCAGCAAAAAGCCGGTGTCCGTGGCTTCCAGGGTCACGTCCTCCTGGCCTGACTGGGGTTGATAGACCGCCTTGGTGTAGCGGTGAAGCATGCCGTCGGCGAGGAGCAGCAGCACATTGTGGTAACGGGAGCTCATCAGGGCCAATTCGCCGGAAGCCTGCCGGGCAGCGCGATAGGAATTCCAGGTTTCCGTCTCCTGAGATACGGCGCCGTACAGCTCGCCTGTAAGGCCCCATTGATTGGCCGAAGCTCGAAACAGCGGGCATGCTGCAAACAGCGTCAGGCAGAGCAGCAGCGAAAGCGTGCGTCGCTTCATGGTGAAGTATCCCTCCCTTGCATGTTCACGCCGCCCATCAAGGGCGCTTTTTTTCTATTATAGCATAGGCAATGGCGGGAGAATGGCGGAAGTTGTAACAAACAGCGCCCCGCTCCCTGTGGAAGGGCGGGGCGCAGAGGCCGCTGCGGCGCGGTCAGACGGAGGATGCGGCTGAGGAGGATAGCCGCGCCCGGAGGCGGCGCATCCGGTGATAATACCCCCAGATGAGCAGGATGGCCGCGCCGATCCACGCGGAGATCTCCGCGATGTACACGCCCCATTCGCCCACAAGCAGCGAGAGCAGCAGCACGCAGCCGATGCGCATGGCCAGCTCCACAATGCCGGACACCATGGGGATCATGGTGTCGCCCAACCCCTGCAGGGTGGAACGGTAGACAAAGAGCAGGTACAGCATGAAAAGTCCCAGGCTCATAACCGCCAGGTAGCGATACCCCACCGTGAGCACCTGGTCCACCAGCTCCGGCTGGTCGTTGATGAACAGGGCCAGCAGCTGTTTGCCCCATAGCAGCATGCAGGCGGCCACGGCCAGCGCCATGCCCACGGCGATCTGCGACGCGCGGCGAAGTCCCAGCCGCACCCGGTCCAACTGCCCGGCGCCCAGGTTCTGCCCCGCAAAGGTGCCCATGGCGCTGCCCAGGGAAGAACCCGCCAGCTCGATGAGCCCGGTGAGCCGGGTGGCGGCGTTGAAGCCCGCCATAAAGATGAAGCCAAAGCTGTTCACCACACCCTGGAGCACCAGCCCGCCCACGGCGATGATGCCATTTTGGAACGCCACCGGAAGGCCCAGGCGGAGCAAGCTGCCCATGGCGCGGCGTTCCGGGCGCAGGTCCGCCCGGGAGAGGCGCAGAAAAGGCAGCCTGCGCAGGGCCAGCAGGCAGATCAGGCAGGAAACGCCCTGGGAGATAACCGTGGCGATGGCCACGCCGGACACGCCCCAGCGGAAGGTGGCCACAAACAGGATATCCAGCACAATGTTGCACAGCGCCGCCGCGGTCATGGCGTACAGGGGCGTGCGGCTGTCCCCCAATGAGCGCAGAATCCCTGAGAGCAGGTTGAAGCCCATTACCAGCGTGATGCCGCTGAAAATGATGCGCAGGTACTGACAGGTGAGGTCAATGGTGTTGTCGGGGGAACGGAGCAGCACCAGGGTGGGGTACAGCAGCGTCTGGGAGAGCAGGGTGAGCAGCGCCACCACCCCGGCGGACAGCAGCACGCTCTGGCCTACGGCGCGGCGTATGCCAGCGTAATCCTCCGCGCCAAAGCACTGGGCCACCTGAATGGAAAAGCCTTGGGCCAAGCCCATGGCAAGCCCAAGCACCAGCCAGTCCAGCCACCCGGCGGAGGAAACGGCGGCCAGGGCGGTAACGCCCTCCACCTGGCCGATCACCAGGGTATCCACCAGGCTATACAGCTGCTGGAACAGGTTGCCGGCCACAATGGGCAGGCAGAAGCTCAAAATCAGGCGGGTGGGATTGCCGCGGGTCATGTCTTTGGTGCGGGCAGGCATGGGGACGAACGCTCCTTTGCAAAGAAATAGGGGAAATTGGCAAGTATATTCGCGTTCCGTGCGGAGATTCCTGCGATCGCCCGCGGGAAAACTTTGCGGAAAAAGCGCGCTCAACCGCTGTCCAGCCATTGCCGCCGCAGCTGGGTTTTCAGGCGCATTTCGGCCCGGGAAACCTGCACCTGGGTCATGCCCAGGGCGCGGGCGGTTTCCGCCTGGGTCAGCCCCTGTCGCCAGCGCAAATAGAGCAGCTTGCGCTCCCGCTGGGGCAGTCGTTCCAAAAGGTCCTGCATGAGCAGCTTGTTCAGCCAGCTTTCCCCCTGGGGATCGGGAATCAGGTCCGCCACCGCATGCGCGCTGCCGTTCAGCGGCGCATCCAGGGGAACTGTGGCGATTTCCTCCATGGCCAGGGCCAGCTCCGCCGGATCCATGCGCAGCGCGGAGGCTAGCTCGGTGACGGTGGGCTCTCGCCGGTTTTCCTGGCGCAGCAGCGCCTCCGCCCGGCGGACCCTGGCGCGCAGCTCCCGGTCCTGCCGGGGAATGTGGCAAGGCGCGTTGATACGGGTCAGCGCGCGCATTTCCCCCAGAATTACCGGCACGGCATAGGTGGAAAATTTCACGCCCATGGAGGGGTCAAAGCGGCTTAGGGCTTTCATCAGCCCCACGCAGCCCTGCTGGTAGAGCTCTTCCCTTTCCCGGTTCAGGGGCGCGAAACGGCGGCAGAGCATCCTGACCAGGGGCAGGTGATCCTCCGCGGCCTCCGCGTAGCGCCGCGCCTCCGGGGATGCGGAATCCTTTGTGAAGGCGTCGGTCACGCCCGGACCCCGGCGGCAATCTTTTTGCGCATGCGCACCAGGGTGCCTTCACCGGGGCGGGAAACCACCTCCAGGTCGTCCATGAAGGTTTGCATAACCGAAAAGCCCATGCCGCTGCGCTCCTGCTCCGGCTGGGTGGTGAAAAAGGGCTCCATGGCCTGGGCCACGTCGGGGATGCCGCGCCCGTGGTCTTCGATTTCCACGGTCATTTCCCCGCGCTCGTCATAGCTGACCCGCAGGGTAATATCTCCCCGCCGGCCCTCGTAGCCATGGACGATGGCGTTGGTCACGGCCTCGGAGACGGCGGTTTTCAGGTCGGCAATCTCGCTGAGGGTGGGGCTGAGCTGCACGGCAAAGGCCGCCACCGCCACCCGGGCGAAGGATTCGTTTTCCGCAAGAGAAGGAAAGGTGAGCTCCATATGGTTGCGCGTCATGATGCATGCCTCCTTATGCCCGGTCCAGCTCGGGGATAATGCGGTCCATCCCGGACATGTGGAAGATCCGGGCGATGTGAGGGTTCATGTGGCATACGGCCATTTTGCCGCCCCGGTCCCGTAGGATGCGGTAGCGGCCCAGGATCACGCCAATGCCGGAGGAGTCCATGAAGGTGAGTTTATCAAAGTCCAGCACCAGGTACCGGACGGAAGGATCCGCCAGCATCTCATCCAGCTGGCGGCGGATGCTCTGCGCACAGTAATGATCCAGCTCCCCATCCAGGGCGACCACCAGCGCATCCTGCTTGCAATAGGAACGCAGCATGCTTTACCTCCTGTTTCCAGTAATGCGAGGGAAGTTCTTCCGTACACATGGGTTATCCTGCCTCGAAAAAGGTCGAGTTATGCGCTGGGAACAGAATCGTATGACAAAAAACTTCCCCCCGCGCGGTGCAGAGGGAAGGAAATGCGCGCCCTGAAATGTATGCTGTCGAAGCCGCGCATTTTTCAGGAGCTCTTCAGCTTCATTAGAATGACGCCAGCGCACATGAGCACCAGGCCCACCACCTTGTGCCAGGTGAAGGGCACGGGATTTGTGCCCAGCCACCCCAGGCTGTCGATCAGCGCGGCTACCCCCAGCTGGGCGATCAGTATGGTGGACACAGCCAGCAGGGGATTTAACATGCCCATGCCCAGCATGACCGTCACGGTGATCACCGGCGCCAGCAAGCCGCCCAGCCATGCATACCAGGGAGCCTGGGGAAGCCTGGTCAGGTCTCCTTTTCCAAAGATCAACATGATGACCAGGGCCAGCACCAGTCCGGTTCCCTGGACAAACACGTTGGTTTCCAGCACGCCCACTTTGTCCCCCAGGCGGGTGTTCATGACCCCCTGGAAGCTCATGGCTGCGCCGGCGATCAGCGAAAAAAGAAATCCTGCCACGATATTCCCACCTTTCGTCAAAAGCATACCCCGCCCGGGGCGGGCTTATGCATTTGAAGGAAAGATTTGCCAAATTCCGGCGCAAGTTGAGCGCAAGTTTGCGCTTGCACTTGAACATGAGGGAAAAAACGTCTATAATATCATCGGATTATCATGGATGCATGGATACAATGGATGATTCGGGAGGAAAGATTATGCCGCTGAAACCCATGTTTTCCCGGGCGCCCCTGACCAGGCAGCCCTTGGCGCCCTTGGCGCCGGAGCATATTCAGCTGGAGGGCGACGCCGGGGAAACCCTGGAGAGGCTTTGCGCGCTGGCAATGCAGGCGCCCATGTCCGCCGCGCTGGCGGAGGGCGCGCTGGCCTGCGCTTATCTGTGTGGAAATGCCGCGCTGGCGGAGCGGACCGAGCAATGGCTGCGCGGACGGCTACGCCTGCAGGCGGAGGACGGTTCCTTTCCGGGCAAGCCTGCGGAGAATATCCGCATGATGCTGGGGGTGGCCCGGCTTTTTGCGCACAGCGGGGAACGGGAGCTCCTGTCGCAGATGATGCGCTACTGCGCCTCCTTGCGGGAGCAATGGGAGTCGCTTCGCCTGGACGGGGATGTCATGGGGCAGGCGGCCCCGCTGATGGAGCTGTTGACTTTCCTGTACAACGTGACGGGTAAAAAGGCGCTGCTGCATTTGATGGAGCTTACCCGGCGGGACGCCATGGATTGGAGCGGCCTGTTGTCGACCTTCTCCCTGTCCCGCCCCACGGGAAAGACCATCCGGCGCGAGGAGCTGGAAGCGGGGCGAGCGGCGGAGGGGAACGATCCCAGCGGCTTTTATACCCGGCAGTACCTGGCCACCCATGGGCCTGCGCTGGCGTGCGGCATCCGGCTGACCCTGCTCATGGGGCTGTATTCCGGCAGCGCCAGGGACCTGGAGGCCGGGTATACGGGGTATGAGAAAATCATGCGCTATCACGGCACGCCTGCGGGAGCCTTTACCGCCGATCTGCACCTGGCCGGGGGAAGTCCCTCGGCGGCGGTTTCCGGATGGGCGGCGGGAGAGACGGCCCGCAGCCTGGCCTGGGTATGGCGGGTGACGGAGAAACCCGGCGCGGCGGATGCGCTCGCGCGACTGACGGAGAACGCGCTGCCCGCATTTTTGCCAGAAGACAAGCTGCTGCCCTTTCTGCGGGTCAATAGCTTGAGCGTCAACGCGGGGACCAACGATTGCTACGCCCCTGGAGACGCGGAAGCCACTGCCGTGGAAACCTTGGGCGCGCTTCTGGCGGGCGCGGCGGAGGCCGCCCGGTCGGCGGTGACGGTCACTGCCACGGGCGCGGCGGTGGGCTTGTACCTTCCTGGGCGCTATACCCTTCGCTTGGGGGGCAAAAAGGCTGCCCTGATCCTTACGGAAACCCAGGAGGGGGTTCAGCTGCGCTTTTCCATGGAAAGTCCTGCGGAGGCGGAGCTCCAGCTGCGCATTCCCCACTGGGCGGCAGAGGCCATGGTGCAGGTGAACGATGAAGGCGGCTTTGCGCCCGAGGCGGGAAAGCTCTTTTCCCTCCGGCGGGAGTTCCGGGACGGCGATACCCTCACCTTGACGCTTCCCAAGCAAACCCGCCTGGAGGAGGGCTATCATCAGTCCGTATCGGCCCTGCGGGGGGATATGCTCCTGGCGGTGCAGGCCGCGGAGGAAGACTGGAAATGGGCGCTGGCCGGCGTGCAGGATACGCCGGAGGGAACCGTGGCGCAGTTGTTGGGAGGGTTCCCATGGGGGCGCCTGGCCCATGTGCCGGCGGATCCGCCCATTGCGCCCAGCACCCAGGGCGTGCCTGAGGAGAAAGCCATGACGCCCTTTGCGCATACGCCCTGCCGCATCGCCGCATTTCCCAAGGGGAAGCAGGCATGAAGGAGATCCGTCTGGCGCCCATGGCGGGCATCACCGACTGGCCCTTCCGGCTCTTGTGCTTTGAACAGGGCTGCGATGCGGCTACCACGGAGATGATCAGCGCCCTGGGGTATGTGTATGCGCCGAAAAACCACGTGGCAACCAATCAGCTGCTGGAAAAAGCGCCCGGGGAAGGAAAGCTGTTCGTGCAGATTTTCGGCAAAGAGCCGGAGCTTATGGCCCAGGCCGCGGCGAGGCTGTCCCAGACAGGCTGCTTCGACGGGGTGGACATCAACATGGGCTGTCCGGCCCATAAGGTGGCCTGCTCTGGAGAGGGCAGCGGGCTGATGCGGGACCCCCAAAAAGCAGAGGCCATCATCCGGGCGGTGGTTGGAGCCACAGACCTGCCCGTGTCGGTGAAGTTTCGCCTGGGGTGGGACGAGCGCTCCATCAATGTGGAGGAGCTGGCGGAGATGGCCCAGGAGCTGGGCGTGCGGGAGGTGGCTGTCCACGGCCGCACCCGCCAGCAGCAATACAGCGGCCAGGCCGACTGGGAGGCCATTGCGCGGGTGAAGGCGCGGCTGCGCATTCCAGTGCTGGGCAACGGGGATATCTTTACGCCCCAGGACGCCCTGCGCATGCTTGCGCAGACGGGCTGCGACGGCGTGCTGATTGGCCGCGGGGCCATGGGAAATCCGTGGCTGTTTGGCCAAATCAAGCGCGCTCTTGCAGGAGAGAGCTGGCAGGAGCCCACCGTGGACCAGCGGGTGGAGACGGCCCTGAGGCATATCCAGCTGCTCATGGACTGGAAACCCGAGCGGGTGGCGGTGCGGGAGATGCGCAAGCATATCGGTTGGTATTTTCATGGATTGCGGGGCGCGGCGCAGCTGCGGGGACGGATCAATACCCTGGCCACCGCCGGGGAAGTCCGGGAAGCGCTGTCGGATTTTGCGTCGGAATTTTCCCAGGCAGGCAGGGATTAAGGCGGCCTGCCGCGTTACATCAGGGGAGATGAGTGAGTCATGCGGAAGAGACTGTTGGCGGCGCTGGCGTGCCTGTGTATGCTGACGCCCTTTGCCGCCCGTGGCGAGGTGGAGCTGATACCTCAATTGACCCAATGGGGGCTGGAGGAGAGCCAGGCGCCCATCCGCGCCACGGTGAGCGTGGAGCTGGGAACGTGGCTGCCCTTTGACGACACGACGCTGGCGACGCTGAACCTGCTGCTCAGCCACGTTTCCTTTCAAGTGGAAACGCTGCACATGGCCCAGGAGGACTGGAGCCGCGCAGCGGTGCTGCTGGACGGGACGGATGTGGCGGTATTGACCCAGCGTCAGGTGGACGGCGTGCAGCGCTTGAACGCCTCCTTCCTGCCGGACGCGACCTTCACGGCGGTGTCCGAGGACCCCATTGCGATGCTTCTGGGGGAGAGCTCCGCATTGAACCTTGGCGGCTTTACAGGCACGGAGCAGGAAATCGTCGCCGAGGCGAAGCGCCTGATCGACGAACTCCCGGTGCTGCTGGCAGCGTGGATGGAGGAAAAGTCCGTCACCAAGAGAATTGACAAAATGGGCACCGCCAAGTCCATGCGCACCTATGAGATCCCCGAGGAGGAGGCGCAGCGGCTGGGCGAGTTGCTGGCGGAGGCCGCGGAGGAGAGCCGGGTGCAGGCGTTTCTTGCTAGTCTTGTCTTTACCAAGGATCAGGAGATCACCGTTTACGAGGACGAGGCGGGACAGACGCTGAAGTTCAGCTACACCGGGCGCTGCGGCCCGGATGCGGATACCCAGCGCAAGGTGACCCTCACCTGGAGCATGAAGGATGACGGCCAGGAAGCGCGGGATAACTTCTCGCTGAAGTCTCCGGCGGTTTCCGGCAGCGACCGGGATACGCTGACCTGGGAGCGGGTGGCGGCGATTGACGGGGGCAGCCGGAGCCTGGATGAGTCCTTCCGCTACGAGACCGTGCGAAACAAGGAAAAGACCATCCTGGAGGGCGAGGCGGATCTGGACAACGCCTTCGACATCGCCAGCAGCCTGCTCACCGGCAAGGCCTGGGTGGAGCAGACGCTGCCGGACGATACCTTGCTCACCTGGGTGCTGGAGCCGAACATGACCTTTTCCCTGGGCAACATGAACCCGGAGGCCAGCGGCTCCATGCTGGTTACCTACAAGGAGGACAAGCGCGTCACCCAGGCGAGCACCGTGTATGTGAACATGGCCTATGGGGATGGCTTTAACTGGGAGCTGCGCCCGGAGGAGATCAACCTGCAAACCCTGAATACCCCCGACCTGGAGGCTCTGCAGGCTCAAGGAGCTCAGCGCCTTTCGGCGGCAATGCTCCGGGGGCTGCTCCAACTGCCCCAAAGCGACTTGCTCTTTATCAGCGAGGGGCTGAGCCAGGAGGCGTGGCAGCGCATCCTGGATGCATTCGGCGGCGCGTGAGCAGCGCCCCAGCGATGATTTTTCCACGGATGTAAAGGAGGAATTCCTGTGAAGAAGCGGATCATCTGCCTGGTGATGGCGCTGGCGATGGCCTTTGCCTGCGCGGGCGCCCAGGGGGCGCAGTATGACGGATTGCCCGAGAAAATGATGCTTCAAATGGAGCTGAGCGGGCTGAAGGGAAGCCTTACGCTTTCTGCGTCGGGCGATCCCACGCTGGAGGCGCTGCTGAACGGGCTGTTTCAGGGCACCACGCTGGAGATCCGGGGGATCCGTTCTTCCGGGCAGGCGCAGTATCAGGCGTACTTCCAGCGGGGCGAGGAGCAGCTGGGGCTGACGCAATTCTTCGGCGACGAGGAATCCTTTGTGCTCTCCAGCGCCCTGGCGCCCGCGGACAAGCTGCGCTTCTCCGCCGCCGAGAGCATACTGCAGCAGCTTCTCGCCCAGGGGGACGGCGTGAATCCCCAGTGGTACACCATTGCGCTGGGCCTTATCCAGGTGGATGAGGAGGAATGGACGGCCAACTGGGAGACGGCCCTTGCGCCCTATGAGCAGGCCATCGAAATGTGGCTGAACGGGTATGCCGCCGCACCCACGGTGATCCGTCAGGAGGACGGGGAAACCCGCATGCAGGTGAATTATGAGATTCCCGCCTCCGCGGCGAAGGACGAGGCCGCCGCGCTGGTGCGTTCCATGCTCATTGACGAAACCCTGCGGGGATTGCTGGCCGGGATCATGAGCCCGTCTCAGGTGGAGGCCTACCTGAACGGCGAATGGGCGGATTACTACGCCCAGCAGATTGAGCAGATGGATCTCACGGGCACCATTTCCCTGGAGCGTCAGATGTCCCTGACGGGCGACGTGCTGCACACCAAGGTGCTCCTGCCGGTTTCGGCGGAGAAAACGGGCTATGATACGCTGATGATCTATCAGGAAGGCGACGCGCTCACCGTTACCCTGGCCGGCAGCGTGGACACGCTGATTTTCGCCATCACCGATAAGGAGGAAGGCGTTAGCGGCGTGCGCGTGAACGGCGTGGTGGAGCGGCAAATGGTGGAAGGGGACGAGGGGGCGTTCAAAACCGAATACTCCCTGCTGCGCACCACCCGGGAAAGCATCGACGACGACGGGCGGCAGCATCAATACGAGTCCATGACCCTCACCCTGACGCCCGAGGAGGGCGAGGAAGCGGTGCTGACCGCCATGGCGCACTTCCATAGCCTGAGCGCCAACCGGAATCCCACCACCCTGGAGCTGGACGCTTCCTGGAAGCAGGGGGACCTGACCCTGACATTGCAGGGCGAGTTCAAAACCACCTCCCCCTGGGTGCTGCAGGTGATTGACGAAACCGGCGTAAGGGACGTTGCCAGCCTGTCGGCGCAGGAGCGGGAGCGTGTGATTGCGGACTTCGCCGACGGGGCGGCGGCGCTGATTGAGCAGATGGCTGCGGCGACGCCCACGGATTTGACGGCTTCCCCGGCGGAAGAGACAGCGGGCGACGGCGCGCCCGCCACGGAGGAAACGGACGAGGGCAACGCTCCCGAGACCGATGGCGACCCTGAGCAGGAAATCTCCGGGGCGGATGCGGCGGACGAGGCAACCGCCGCCCCGGTGGACGGGGAAGAGAATCAGTAAGCGGGAGACGGGAAGAAGGGAGAGGATATCATGAACGGCTGGAAACGGTGGCTGGCGTTTTCCTTGGTGCTGCTGCTGGCGTTGACGCCTCTGTGCGGTTCCCAGGCGGCGCAGGATAGCTTCTGCCTGCGCCTGCGCCCGGAAATTCACGCGGATGCTGCTTTGGAGGCATTGGAAACCCTGTCCGACGATTCCATGGATCAGGAGACCGCCGCAACCATCAAAATGCTGCTGATTATGCTTGACGCCATGGAGCTGGATGTACAAATTGGCCTGGGGCAGACGAAGCAGACGCGCGTCGCTGTGCGCATGTCCGGGCAGGAGCTGTTCTACATCCAGGAGGATCTAGTGGACGACATGCTCTATATCACCAGCGATCTGTGGCCCGGGTCTGCCATGCGCGTCTACCAAGGGAATCCGCAGGAAGCGTATTGGGATTTTCTGCGCGCGGATATCACCGGGCTGTATTTGTCGCTGCAGGCTGAAACGAATCTGTGGCTGTCCACGCTGGAGCAGCAGCAGGAGACCGGGCAGTTCCTGGGCGATGTGATTCCCAGGGCGGATGAACGGGTAAGCTATTTCCTGGACGACCGGGATATTGCAACGCTGGTGGGGGCATGGATTGATACCCTGTTTTCCCGGCAGGATATCATGCAGTTGATGGCTGCGTGGTATCCGGAGGGATACTGGGAAAGCTGGATGGCCATGGTCGATGCGTATAATCTGTACGTGGGCATGGAGAACCTTTACACCTATTCGGCCAGCGTGCTCTGGGAGGACGGGACGCCCGTGGGCGCCACGGTGTCCGGAAATTCCCGGGAGTCCTCGGAACGGCCCTGGCAGCTGACCATGGGGTGGCAGGACAAGGATTTTGATCTGCTGGTCACCGTGCCTCAGGGGGCGGAGGACTTGCTGGTCCGCTACACGCTGGATACGGAAGCTCGGGAGAATGAAACGCAGATGGACCAGCTCTTCCATGTGCTGCGAGGCGGGGAAGGGCAGAGCTATGCCGCCGCCGCAGTCGATGCCATGGATGAGGTGCGCATGGATTCCTCCACGGCCCTTTCCTTTACTGAGATGCGTCAGGACACGCGGACGGACGGCGATATCCTGCTGCGGACGGACGGAAATGCGCTGCGTGTGCCTTTCCGGGAAGAAAGCTCCCTGGATCTGAGCACGCTTTCCTTTGCGGGGGTCTTCGACGCCTTCCTGGAGGAGGAGGGCCGGCCGCTGCTCAGATTGTCCCTGGAGGGGGAGCTGACCGAGCCGGCGGAAATTCCCAATTTGGAAGGGCTGGAGTTCTTCGAGTATGATGAGGTTGGGATTCCCGCGTGGGAGGACGCGGTCAATCAAGGCTATGAACAGCTGATCGTGCGCATTTTTAAGGCCATCCCCGGGGAGTGCTTTGATTTGGTGACCCAGTGGATGCTCCAACCCTGAGCCGCCGCAAGGGTTTACCTGACCAGACAAGACAAATCGAGCCGGAGCCGCACAGGCGAAAACGCCAGCGGCTCCGGCTTTGTGCTGGGACGGGTTTGTGAAAAAGTCACAAAAAATTTCCATTTTACCACGGGCCTTCTCTTTTCAGCCCGGAGAAGCTGTGCTATAATATGCTTGATGTGTTTTGTGGAAGGAGTGTCTTACGAATGGTTGATAAGCATCTGATGGATCAGATGGAGAACATATTGAGCCGGCTTACGATACCGGTAACCATTTTGGATAAGGACCCGGAGGCATGGCCGTCGGAGCATCCCGCGCCGGATCAGATCACCGACGGGATGATTCAGTCCATTCACGGCGTTTTGTATATAGGGATTACGCAGCCTGCGGTTGCGCTTTGCTGCGAGGAGCGTCTGCCCGGCGCTAGGGACGTGCTGACGCTGGCCGAAACGCTGGTAACCACCCTGGCTGGGGGCGGCGGCCGGGAGGAAAACGCCTTTGACGTATATCGCCGCACACTGCGTGGGGAGCTTACCGGCGCAGAGCTGGAAGCCCTGGCCCATGAGCATCAGCTTCCCGGCGAGTTGAAGCGGTGCGTGCTGGTGTTCCACATGGTGCAAACGGAGAATGAGCGCGCTTTCAGCCTGCTGCGGGACCTGGTGCCCATGCAGGAACGGGACGTGCTCATCGACATGGACCGGCATACCGTGGCGCTGGTGCGGGACATGACCGACGCGGAGAGCAATGACGAGCTGATTCAGTTCAGCGAAGCGCTGCAGGAGACGCTGATGAGCGAAACCGCCCATCAAATGACGGTGGGTATTGGCAGCAGCCGAAATACCCTGGAGGAAATCCGGGAAAGCTACAGCGAGGCGAGGCGCGCCATTGAGGTCGGCCGCATTTTCCAGCCGGAGAGCAGCATCTATATGTTCAGCAAGCTGGTGCTGGAGCGCTTCCTGATGGAGCTTCCCCAGGAGATCAGCGCCTATTACCACAGCCTGCTGTTTAACCGCAAGACGCAGCGGCTTTTCAATGAAGAAATGCTCTACACCATCGAGATGTTCTTCAAGAAGGACCTGAACCTGTCCGACACAGCGCGTCAGCTGTACATTCACCGCAATACGCTGGTGTATCGCCTGGACAAGGTGCAGCGGCAAACGGGGCTGGATCTGCGCAAGTTTGAGGATGCGGTGACGTTCAAAATTCTCATGGAGCTGAAAAAGTGCGGTGGGGATAAGGGTGTGCGCAAGTGAACCCGCCTGCCGGAAAAGGAGCGCGAAGCATGAAAAAAGCGAAATTGATTCTGGTGCTGGCACTGGTGGCATGCCTGAGCGCAGGTTGCGCTTACCTTCCCTTGCTGACCATGACGCCTCAGACAACGGCGACACCACAGGCTTCGGTATCCGTGGACGGCGACAGCGTGACCATCTCCCGGGAGCAGTATGAACGGTATCAGCAGCTGGATACGCTCCTGGAGCTGATGGACATCGTGGATATGTATTATTACCAGGACGCAGACCAGCAGGTGATGCTGGATGGCGCCGCCCAGGGACTGCTGTACGGCCTGGGGGATCCCTACACCTTCTACTATACCGCGGAGGAATATGCGGAGCTGTGGGAGGAGGATGAAGGCAACTATGCCGGCGTAGGCATCCAGATCTCCGGCTCGTATGTAACCGGAGACTGCACCATCAGCCGCGTGTTTGACAATGGCCCGGCCAAGGAAGCGGGCATCCACAAGGGGGACATCCTGCGCAAGGTGGACGATCTGGAGGTGACCGTTTACACCCTGAACGATGCGGTGGACATCATGCGCGGGGAGCCTGGCAAACCGGTGACGCTGGTGTTGGAGCGCAACGGCGAGGAGTTGACCTTTGTGGTGAACCGCGCCGAGGTGAGCGTCAACTGGGTGGAGAGCGGCATGCTCACCGACGAGGTAGGCTACATTTACCTGTATGAATTCGCCGGAGATTGCGCCGTGCAGGTGGACGCCGCCCTGGAGAACCTCATCGCCCAGGGGGCGAAGGGACTGATTTTGGACCTGCGGGATAACCCCGGCGGCTGGGTGGATGATGCGGTGTCCATTGCCGATCATTTCCTGGATGCTGGCACCGTGTGCTACCTGGAGTATAAGGACGGCACCAGGGAATATGAATACTCCAAGGATGGCAAGGAGGACTTGGAGCTGGTCATTTTGGTGAACCAGTTCTCCGCCAGCTCGTCGGAGATCCTTTCCGGCGCGCTGCAGGATCGGGCAGGGGCCACCGTCGTGGGCGTACAGTCCTACGGCAAGGGCGTGGTGCAGTATGTGCTGCCCGTGGGCACGGAGGGCGCCGGCATGCAGGTGACGGTGGCACAGTATTTCACCCCCAACGGCAACGCGGTGCACGGCATCGGCATCACCCCGGATGTGGAGATTGCCCTGCCGGAAGGGGACAACGGCATGTATGAATTCGGCGACCTGGCTGATCCCCAGCTGAACAAAGCCCTTGAGGTCATGCAGGAGAAGCTGGGCACGCAGGCTGAAGCCGCCTGAGCCGTTGACCCTACGCAAATCACGCAGACAAACCGGGACGCCCGCGGCATGAATTTGGGCGTCCCGGTTTCCTTTGGGCCGCTTTTCCGGGAAAACAGCCGCCAGGCATTTCACGCCAACTGCGCTGCGCGGATGCGTCGCAACGGGTGAAAAAAAGCTTGCTTTTTCGGTAGGGGTAGTGTATAATTATCAAGCCGTGTTCATGATGACGATTGGGTCCTGTGCGATCCTCTGGTGTGAACCCTGTCAGGTCCTGACGGAAGCAGCAGTAAGCGCTTTGACGGATGTGCTGCGGGTTAGCCCAGTCTGAGTGGACCGGTATTTTCATCGAATTGAGGCCCGCGTTGACGCTGTAAAAACGCGGGCTTTTTCGTATGTGGTAAATATGGGAGGGAACGGGAATGCAACTGATGTTTCGGACCATGGGTGAGGAAGAAGCCAAAGCTATTTGTCAATGGCGCTATGACGGAATATATGCCGTGTATAATCTTCCCTCATGGCCGGAAGCTGTCCAGCAACATTATGGCATTACGGATGCCCAAACGCGTGCGGCGGAGTTCTTTGCCATCTATTATCAGGAGGAATTGGTGGCTTGGTACCGCCTGCGCAGGCGGGGGAGGACGGGCTTGCTAGGCCTGGGTACTAGGCCTGATTGGTGCGGTCAAGGCAAAGGTAGGGAAATCGTCAACGGCATATGGGAGCATATTTCCACCTACACGGACATTTGCGAAATCATGCTGGAAGTCCGCACGATGAATCAGCGTGCCATACGGTGTTATCAGCAGTGTGGGTTTACCATCCAGGGAGAACCATACCGGCAGCAGGCGCCGCAGGGGCAGGATACCTTTGTTGCCATGTATCGAAGGTCATAATGCAAAAGGGCGAGCCGCAGTTTTCTGCAGCTCGCCCTTTCAGCATGTCGAAAAAGTGGTAAAAACCACTTTTTCGAGGAAGCAACTTCGGCCAACCACAGGTCGTCCGAAGTTGTAAGGAATTGATTTTGCAAGCAAAATCAACCACCCGCGAAGCCGGCAAAGCCGGCTTACACGAATGAAAGTCGGAGGGGCTGCGGCCCCTCCGACGCCTCTAGGGGTTTTTTGACAGTCTGGGGCGAACCGCAGTTTTCTGCAGCTCGCCCTTTTACTATGAGGGTGCAATCGTTCCTTATTCCAACTCAAACGCGCCGGTGTACAGGCGATAATAGGTGCCCTTCTTGGCGATCAGCTCGTCATGGCTGCCGCGCTCGATGATGCGGCCATGGTCCAGCACCATGATCACGTCGGAGTTTTGCACCGTGGACAGGCGGTGGGCGATGACGAAGACCGTGCGGCCCTTCATCAGGTTATCCATGCCCTGCTGCACCAGGGATTCGGTGCGGGTATCAATGGAGGAGGTGGCTTCGTCCAGGATCATCACGGGGGGATCGGCCACGGCGGCCCGGGCGATGGAGATCAACTGGCGCTGGCCCTGGCTCAAGCCGCTGCCATCCCCGGAGAGCACTGTGTTGTAGCCTTCGGGCAGCATTTCAATGAAGCCATCCGCATGCACCAGCCGCGCAGCGGCCTTGCATTCCTCGTCGGTGGCGTCCAGACGGCCGTAGCGGATGTTCTCCATAACTGTGCCGGTGAACAGGTTCACATCCTGGAGCACCACGCCCAGGCTGCGGCGCAGGGAAGGCTTCTGGATCTTGGTGATGTTGATGCCGTCATAGCGGATCTTCCCGTCTGCAATGTCGTAGAAACGGTTGATCAGGTTGGTGATGGTGGTTTTGCCTGCGCCGGTGGCGCCTACAAAGGCCACCTTCTGTCCGGGCTCGGCCCACACGGTCACATCGTGCAGCACTTCCTTGCCTTCCTCATAGGCGAAGTCCACGTTTGCCAGGCGCACGTCGCCGCGCAGCTCGGTCAGCGTTATCGTGCCGTCCTGATGGGGATGCCGCCAGGCCCACAGGTTGGTCTTTTCCTGGGTTTCCGTCAGGGTGCCGTCCTTTTCCCGGCGAACGTTGACCAGGGTGACGTAGCCGTGATCCTCTTCGCCCGGTTCGTCCATCAGGGCAAAGATGCGCTCTGCGCCGGCCATGGCCATGACCACGCTGTTCAGCTGCTGGCTCACCTGGGAAATGGGCTGAATGAAGTTCCGGCTCAGCTGCAGGAAGGCCGCGATGCCGCCCAGCGTCAGCACGCCCATGCCGCCAAGGGAGAGGTTGGGAACGCCGATGATCGCCATGGCGCCGCCGATAATGGCCAGCACAGCGTACATCAGGTGGCCCAGGTTGTTGTTCACCGGGCCCAGAATATTGGCATAGGAGTTGGCGCGGGTGGCGTTGTCGCACAGCTCATTGTTGCGGCGATTGAACTCTTCCATCGCCTTTTCCTCATGGCAGAACACCTTGACGACCTTCTGCCCGTTCATCATTTCCTCGATGTAGCCGTTCACGCTGCCCAGGGAGGTCTGCTGGGCGATGAAGTATTTGCCGGAGTTGCCCGCAATTTTTGCCGTCAGCTTCAGGATCAGCACGGTGGCCAGCAGCACCACCAGCGTCAGCCATACGCTGATGGAGAGCATGGTGCAGAAAACGGCGATCACGGAAATGGCGGAGGCGAACACCTGCGGAATGCTCTGGGAGATCATCTGCCGCAGGGTATCCGTGTCGTTGGTGAAGTGACTCATGATGTCGCCAAAGGTGTGCGTATCAAAGTATTTGATGGGCAAAGTCTGCATGTGGGCGAACATGTCGTCCCGGATCTCCTTCAGCGTACCCTGGGCAATCACGGCCATGATGCGGTTGTAGAGCAGCGTAGCCAATACGCCGGACATATATACCGCGGCCATCAGGCAGAGCATGCGGGACAGGCCGGAGAAATCCGGCGAGGGCTGGAGCAGCAGCGGCGCGATGTAGTCGTCAATCAGCGTCTGCAAGAAGCGGGACGCCACCACAGAAGCCACCGAGCTGATGATAATGCACACGGCGACGGCGACAAAGGACAGCTTGTATTTGCTGATATATTCCATCAGCCGCCGGATGGTGTTACGGTTCAGGTTTTTCAGTGCGCTGCCGGAGACGGGTTGGCCGCGCATGGGTCCGCGTCCCTTATTCATCATCGCTGCTGCCTCCTTTCTGCTGGGTATAATAAACTTCCTGATAGATGGGGGAGGTGCGTAGCAGCTCCTCGTGGGTGCCAATGGCGGAAATCGCGCCGTTGTCCAGAATGATGATCATATCCGCCTCCTGGACGGAGGAGATCCGCTGCGCGATGATCAGCTTGGTGGTGCTGGGCAATTCGTCGCGCATGGCTTTGCGGATCATGGCGTCCGTGCGGGTGTCCACGGCGCTGGTGGAGTCGTCCATGATGAGGATCTTGGGCTTTTTCAGCAGCGCCCGGGCAATACAGAGCCGCTGCTTTTGCCCGCCGGAAACGTTGGTGCCGCCCTGCTCGATGTACGTATCATACTTGGCCGGGAAGGTCTGGATGAATTCGTCGGCCTGGGCCTGCTTGCAGGCGTGGATCATTTCTTCATCGGTGGCGTTTTCATTGCCCCAGCGCAGGTTGTCCTTGATGGTGCCGGAGAAGAGCACGTTCTTTTGCAGCACGACGGCCACCTGGTTGCGCAGGGCCTCCAGGTTGTAGTCCCGCACGTCGTGGCCGCCCACGCAAACTCTGCCCTCCGTCACGTCATACAGCCGGGGAATCAGGTTGACCAGGGTCGATTTTGCGCTGCCCGTGCCGCCCAGGATGCCCACCGTAGCCCCGGAGGGGATGTGCAGGGAAACGTCCTTCAGGCTCAGGTGGTCCATGGCGCCGGAGTAGCTGAAGTTCACATGCTCGAAATCGATGCTGCCGTCGGGCACTTCCTGCAGGTTCTTCTCGCCGTCGTGCAGGTCGCTGCGCTCTTCCAGCACCTCGGCAATACGCTGGGCGCTGGCACGGGACATGGTCAGCATAACGAAAATCATGGAGAGCATCATCAGGCTCATCAGGATCTGCATCACGTAGGTGAGCATGCTCATAAGCTCGCCCGTGGAGAAGCCCGTGACGGGATCGCCGCCGGTGGTGACGATCAGCCGCGCTCCCACCCAGGAAATCAGGATCATGCAGGCGTACATGCAGAACTGCATCAGCGGCATGTTCAGGGACAGGAGCTTTTCCGCCTTGGAGAAGTCCTTGAAAATGCGGTTGGAGATGCCGTTGAATTTGTCGATTTCGAATTTTTCCCGCACGAAGCTCTTGACCACGCGGATACCGTGCAGGTTCTCCTGCACCACGGCGTTGAGCTTATCATAGGTGCGGAAAATGGTGGTAAAGAGGGGATGCACCTTGGTGGTAATCAGGAACAGGCCAAGGCCCAGCACTGGAGTCACCAGCAGGAAAACCCATGCGACCCGCGCCTCGATGGAGAAGGTCATGATAAAGGCGAAGATCAGCATGACAGGCGAACGGAAGGCCATGCGGGTTACCACCAGGAAAGCGTTCTGCACGTTGGTCACGTCCGTGGTCAGCCGGGTAACCAGGCTGGCGGTGGAGAATTTGTCAATGCTGCGGAAGTTGAAAGTCTGGATGTTTTCATACATATCGTGGCGCAGGTTCCGCGCAAAGCCGCAGGAGGCGACGGCGGCGGTCCGGCCAGCCATGGCGCCAAAGAACAGGCTCAACGCGGCGGCGCACACCAGCAAGAATCCCCAGAAAAGAATCTGCTGCATGTTCTGCTCGTTGATGCCGTAGTCCACCAGTTTGGACATGATCATGGGGATGAGGCATTCCATGGCGACTTCCATGATCATCAATAAAGGCGTCAGTAGCGTTGGTTTCTTGAATTCGCGGATGCTTCCCGCGAGGCGTTTGATCATAAAGCGTTCTCCTCCTTCTCTTATCCATATTACACGCCTTCAAAGGCTGCCCCATGGAAGGACAGCCTTTGAAGGGGGATAACGTTTTAATGAACGGCGACTGGCTCCGCCGTTTCCTGGGGCAAGCCCTGCTGCATCAAGCGATTGAACTCCTCGCCGGTGAGCACTTCCTTTTCGTAGAGCTCCTTGGCCAGGTAATCCAGCTGTGCCCGGTGGGCGGTCAGGAGGGATACGGCGCGCTCATACTGGGCCTTCACCAGCGCGATCACCTTGCGGTCGATTTCTTCGGCCAGGGCATCGGAGCAGCTCAGGGATGTGTCTCCGCCCAGGTAAGCGTTTTGAACGGATTCCAGCGCCACCATGCCGATGTCATCGTTCATGCCAAAGCGGGAAACCATGGCGCGGGCCAACTTGGTAGCCTGTTCGATGTCGTTGGATGCGCCGGAGGTAGCGGAGCGGAAGGCGATCATTTCCGCGGCGCGGCCGGCGGTGAGGGTGCAGATCTTGTTTTCCAGCTCTTCCTGGGTCAGCAGGGTATGCTCGTCTTCATCCACCTGCATGGTATAGCCCAGCGCGCCGGAGGTCCGGGGAACAATGGTGATTTTCGTCACCGGCGCGGAAGCCTTTTGCAGCGTTGCCACCATGGCGTGCCCCACCTCGTGGTAGCTGACCACGGCCTTTTCCCTTTCGTTCAGCACCTGGTTCTTCCGCTTGAAGCCCGCCATGACGGTTTCGATGCTTTCCTCCAGGTCCTCCTGGATGACCTGGTCCCGGCCCATGCGCACGGCGCGCAGGGCGGCTTCGTTGATGAGGTTGGCCAGATCCGCGCCGGAGGCGCCGGCGGCCGCCCGGGCGATGGCCCGGAAATCCACCCCGGAGGAGAGCTTGATTTTCTTGGCGTGAACCTTGAGGATTTCCTCGCGCCCCGTCAGGTCGGGAAGCTCCACGGGAATGCGCCGGTCAAAGCGGCCGGGGCGCAGCAGCGCGGGGTCCAGGATCTCGGGGCGGTTGCATGCGCCCAGAATGACGACGCCCTTGGATGCGTCGAAGCCGTCCATTTCCGTGAGCAGCTGGTTGAGCGTTTGCTCCCGCTCGTCGTTTCCAGTGATGCCCTTGGCGTCGCGCTTTTTACCAATGGTATCGATTTCATCAATAAAAACGATGCAGGGGGCTTTTTCTCCGGCCTGCTTGAACAGATCACGGACCTTCGCCGCGCCCATGCCCACAAACATCTCCACAAACTCGGAGCCGGAGATGGAGAAGAAGGGCACGTTGGCTTCGCCGGCTACGGCCCGGGCCAGCAGCGTTTTGCCTGTGCCGGGGGGGCCCACCAGCAGCGCGCCCTTGGGCATGCTGGCGCCGATTTGCTGGTACTTCCCCGGATTGTGCAGGAAGTCCACGATCTCTTGCAAGGCCTCCTTGGCCTCATCCTCGCCGGCTACATCGGCAAACTTGACGCCGCCGTCCGCCTTCACATAGACCTTGGCGTTGCTCTTGCCAAAGGACATGAAGTTGCCGCCCATGCCGGATTTCTGCATCCGGCGCATGAGCAGGGCACCCAACCCCCAGCACAGCAGTAGCGGTAGCACCAGGTTCACCAGCAGCACCGTAAAAATGGAGGTTTCCTGCGGCCGTACCTGGGAGAACGTAGCCCCCGCCTCGTAGAGCCGGTCCACCAGCTCGGGGTCGTTCATGGCCACGGTATAATAGTAGTGCTGGGGCGTGCTGGAAACCAGCCATTCGGGCAAGCGGGAATCTCCGTCGCTTCCCGAGCGGCGGGTGTAGTAAATCACATCCTGCTCCACCTGCACCTTATCCACGTTCTTGGCGTTCAGATCGTCCAGAAACTGGTTGTAGGTAACCTCCGTCTGCTGATTCTGCACGCTGAAAAGCTGACTGTATACTACGCTGTTGAGGATCATCACCGCGACCATGGCGATGATGCATCCGATGATAATCTTTTTTCGCTTTTTCTCATCCATGCAGGTTTTCACCTTCTTTCGTTGTGGTCATTGCCTGGAGGCAAGGGCAATCCTCTTCGCCTATGGCCTCCAGGGCGTTTTGGTAAATTCGGACCAGCAGCCGGCGCAACTCCCGGAGATCCTCCTGGGATAGGCCCTTGTTCAGCTGCCGCTCCAGCGTGGCGCGGCGGGCGACTGCCTCGTCCACTAGCGCCCGGCCTGCGGGGGTAAGGGCGACTTCCTTGCGCCGCTTATCCTTTTGGCTCATGGCCGTCGTTACCAGTCCCTTGGCTTCCAGGCGTTTCAACAGCCCCACTACCGTGGGGTGGGAAACGCCGAACCGCGCTTCAATGTCCTTTTGGCAGCAGCGCTGTTCCGGAGCATGGGCAATATAGATAATCACGCGCATCTGACTGAATGTCACGGTTTTCAAACCCTGATCCGCGTTCTTTCCGATGGCCGTACTAATCCGTTTGAGGAGGAAGCCCACATCCAAGTCTTCCTCGCCCATGACCTCATCTCCTTTCCCTATTGTGTAGCACGCTACGATTATACGGGGAAACCGGAGAATTGTCAACGGATTCCAGCGGAATTCGCAATTCGTTCATATTTCCGCATTCAGGGAGGGACGGCCCGGAAACCGTCACGATTTCATCATAAAGGAAAAATATGAACACAATGCAAACTTTCCATGAAAGTTTCCGGCAGCGGCTTGCATGCGGGAGGCCGGGCGGCTATGATAATAGCTGATGAGGTGAGCGTTTCATGCGGATTCTTCTGGCAGAGGACGAGCGCGCCATGGCGGAAGCGGTGGCGGATATATTGACCTATCATCAGTACAGCGTTGATACGGCGCTGCGTGGGGACGAAGCGCTGAAAATGATTCTTGCGGGCGGTTACGACGGCGTCATTCTGGATGTGATGATGCCGGGGATGGACGGTATGCAGGTGCTGGCGGAGATGCGCCGCCAGGGGGTGCGCACCCCGGTGATGTTCCTGACGGCCAAGGGCGAGGTGGAGGACAAGGTGGCAGGCTTTGAGCTGGGCGCCGACGATTATCTGACGAAGCCCTTTGCCATGGCGGAGCTGCTGGCGCGGGTGAAAGCGATGCTGCGCCATGGGGGAAACGTGGAAAGCCTGGGAGCCGGCTGCCTGCGCCTGGATACCGCCAGGGCCGCGCTGTGCTGCGGCGCGCAGTCCCAGCCGCTCAGCCGGTTGGAGTACAAGCTGATGGAGCTGTTCATCAGCAATCCCGGCCACATTTTCTCAGCGGACGCGCTGCTTAGCCGCGTGTGGGGCATGGACTCCGACGCGGAGATTGGCACGGTATGGGTCTATATCTCCTACCTGCGCAAAAAGCTTGCCTCCCTGGGCGCTGCGGCGGCCATACGCTCCAAGCGCGGGGTGGGGTATTATCTGGAGGTGGAAAAGTGATCCGCATGCTGCGCCGCCGCTTCATCTGGGGCGCCATGGCGGCCTTTTCCATCTTGCTTGCGCTGGTGATCAGCGGCATGATCATTTTCAGCTACATGGCCCTGGAGCGGGATTCGGACCGCTTTATGGCCATGATGCTGGACGGGGTTTCCGGCTATTCCCAGCCGGCGTCGCCGTCCATGTTCGGCTATGAGCCGGGGGAGCGGATGTTTCCGGCCGGCTTTTACGATATAGCCACCGACGCCACCGGGGAGATCGTGTCCGTCACGTCCCGCGGCATTCTGGAGGACGCGGAGATCGCCGTGCAGACCTATGTGGCGCAGATCCTGCGCACGGACGGGGAAAGCGGAAAGGTGGGCGCGTACAAGTACCTGGTTTCACGCCAGGCGGACGGCTCAGCGCGGATGATTCTGCTGGACAACGCCATCGCCCTGCAGGGGCTGTACAATACGCTTCGGGGAGCGCTGGCGGTGGGCGCGATTTGCTGGGTGCTGCTGCTGCTGATTCTCCAGCCGGTGGCCTCCAAGGTGGCCCGCTCCTACGAGCGGCACATGGAGCGGCAGCGCCAGTTCATCACCAACGCCAGCCATGAGATGAAGACGCCGGTGGCGATTATGCTGGCCAACCTGGACGCCCTGGAGCTGCACAGCGGCGAAAGCCGCTGGAGCGGGAACATTCGCGCGCAGATTGGCCGAATGAGCGATATGCTCCGCCAACTGCTGATGCTGGCGCGCATGGACGAGCGTCAGTTCCAGGCTCGGGAGCGGCTGGACTTTGCAGCCCTGGTGGGAAGCGCCCTGGAAGCATGCCAGGAGCGCATGGAAGCCCGGCGTTTGGTGCTGCATGCGGAAATCCCTGCGAAGCTTCTGCTGCGGGGCAACCGGGAGGCGCTGGAACAGCTGTTGGTGGTGCTGCTGGACAATGCCGTCCAGTATGCCAATGCGGGCGGCCGCCTGACCGTCCGGCTGCAACAGTGCCGGGGCCGGGCGCGGCTGATTCTGGAGAACACGGTGGAGCGCCTCCCGGACTGCGAGCCGGATGCGCTGTTTGAGCGCTTTTACCGAGGGGATACGGCCCACACGCAAAGCAGCGGAGGCTGTGGGGTGGGCCTCTCCGCGGCGAAAAGCATTGTGCAGATGCACGGCGGACGCATCCAGGCCAGCTATCCGCAGCCGGACGCGCTGCGCATCCTGTGCGAATTGCCCCTGGGAGGTCGGGGTCGCCGCTTGCGCAGCGGAACGTAATCCCCCGGCGCACAGACGGCGGAGCGAGAAAGTTTTTTTGAAAAAACCCTTGCGTCGCATGCGAGAAATATGCTATAATCCTCTTTGTGACATACGGGCGTTCCGCTGTCAGGTGTTGACTTGAGCATGAACGTCTATGAGGGAAGGAGGAACACTTATCATGAGTGAGATTATTCGTTCGATCGAGCAGAAGCAACTCCGTACCGATCTGCCCAAGATCAGCGTTGGCGACACCGTTCGGGTGTGGGTCAAGGTTGTGGAAGGCAGCCGCGAGCGTCTGCAGGCGTTCGAGGGCGTTGTGATTGCCATGCGCAATGGCGGCGTGCGCGAAACCTTTACGGTGCGCCGCGTTTCCTACGGCATTGGCGTGGAGCGTACGTTCCCCATGCATTCTCCCCGCGTGGATCATGTGGAGATTATCCGCAGCGGTAAAGTGCGCCGCGCAAAGCTGTACTACCTGCGTAACCTGCAGGGCAAGGCGGCCAAGCTCAAGGAAGTCAAGCGCGTGTAAGGCAAAGGGCCAAGGAAGTTCCGTGCTCCCCCATGGGAGAACGGAACTTTTTTGTCTCTGTCCCCAAGCGGCGGACCGGCTTAAACGCCGGGGAAGGCGCCGGGGTTGATGGATGCTCCGGAACTGTGAAAGGGAGGAAGCTGCATGCCGGATATTCTGTTTCCCGCAGGTGACCAGGTGTTTTCCTACCGTGTGGCCGGCATCTGCGTGCAGGAGGGTAAGGTGCTGCTGCAAAAGCCCGAGGATGACGACGGCTTCGCCTTTCCGGGCGGCCATGTGTCGTTGGGGGAAACCAATGCGGAGACGCTGACTCGGGAGTTTCGGGAAGAGATCGGCGCGGAAATATCCGTGGGCCCCCTGCGCTGGGTGGGGGAGCTGTTCTTTCCCTGGGGGGAGAGGTCCTGCCATCAGATCTGCCTTTATTACGCTGTGCGCATCGTGGACGGGCATACGCCGCGTATCGGGAGCTTTCCTGCCCAGGAGCAGCTGGCAGGCCAAGGCTTCCCGCTGATTTTTCATTGGATTCCCCTGGAACGTTTGCAGGGCCTGAACGTGTATCCACCTCAGACGGTGCAGTGGCTGCTCGCTCCGCAGGAGCAGGTGCAGCATTTCATCTACCGGGAGTGAGGCGCAACAGGGCGAAGCGGGGCCGCAATATGGCGTACGTCAGCAGGGACGCATGGCGCGTTATAGAGCGGAGAGCGCGCGTCAGGCATGGGGCCCGTCTTGGCTGGTTCGCCGCCATCGCTGCAAAAAACATCCTCCGCATGACTTGCGGCATGCGGAGGATCGCTACAAATGCGGGATGGGGAAAGGGCTACTGCGCCGAGGACAAGGGTTCGTAGCGGAAGGTCAGGCGACTGTCGGCCAACTGCATCCACTGGGCAATGTACCCTTCAAAAACGGAGACTGTGTTTTCCCAGGCGGCCTGCGAGCTTGCCTGATCCTCGGTCACGGCGTTCCGCCGGGCCAGCTGTTCCTCGTCCAGCAGCTCCTGGCGGCGCACGTCCGTGAGGGCGTACCAGGTATCGTTGATGACGGAGTTTTCATAGTCGGGGGTCAGGCTATCGGCCAGCACTTCGGGCTGGGGAAGATAAAAGGTCACCGTATTGCCGCTGACCGCCAGCTGCACCTTGCTCAGGTCAATGCCCACGCTGGCGTGATAATCATACGAAATGGCCACGGATTGCACCACGCCGATCAAAAACGCGGTGGTGGTGGAGGTGAGCACGCCTTCCTCGTCCACGGTGGTTGTTTCCAGCCGGGCTGAGGAGCGAATCTCCCGGGCCAGGGTGGCGGACTGGGTCAGCGCCGCGCCGCTCAGGTCAGGCATCCACTGTGCGGCCAGCCGGCTGGCATAGGGGAGCGTCACAAACACCAGCACAATGCACAAGGCGCTCCCCAGCACCTTGGCCAGCCAGCGTCCCACATGCTTCATGGCGCGCCTCCCACCAGCGTCTGTACCCATACCAGCAGGGGAATCAGCGCGTATTTTGCGGCCAGCACGCCAAAGGCAATCACGCCGAAACCTGTGAAGAAATACCGCGCTTTTGCGTGCCGGCGACGGGGACGCTTCGACGGAATGTGTTCCGTACGCATGCTTTTCGCAACCTCCTTTGCAGGATCTTTAGGACATTATACGACATTTTTTGCGAAAAGGCTACCCCTGCGGATTGTTTTACAAAATCGCTGCACATGGACGCTGATTTGCCTCAGCCTTGGGTATGCCGCATAAAAGAAAGAAGAAAGCCATATCGGTGCTTTTTCCATGTATCGCGCTTTTTCGCGTATATTATTT
>DBFBGQ010000078.1:0-50650 GCA_048201975.1 Candidatus Egerieenecus sp.
ATTTTGATACAAGCTACGATTACCGGCTCGACTGATTCAGGGTGTTCAAGGGGTGTGCCATTACACTCCCCTTGAACCACCATGAGCGCTCTTGCTCTCCCAGTCCACACCATTCTTCGTCCCCGGACGATCGACGCTGCAGATCACAACCGAACCCTTGATCCCACAGGTCACGCCTTCCTAGAGTATCCGGAAATGCGATCAGCCGCGGCGCTTCTGCTCACACCGCGGCTGATCATATATCGAAGGAGGGAAGCTCTTACTGGCTGATATGCTTGTGCAGCGTCGCGCGAACGGCGCCCGCACCCGCAAGCTCCTCGACGAACATCTGCTCGATCCTGTCGGCAAGACCGGCCTTCTCCAGATCGCTGCCGAAGATATTTGCGTTGCGCAGGATCGGACGGAGCTGGCCCTTGTACGTCTCCGGCTTGCCCGCCTCGATGCCGGCTAGCTGCGCCTGCAGCTCGTCCTTCATCGGATCGGCGGAGACCTCCATCGGCTCCAGATTGTCGTCCATGGCCAGCAGATAGCGCATCCAGCCGGCGATGGCCAGCGGGATGGAGACCAACTCGTTCATGTCGCGGCCCTGTGCCACATAGCTCTTGATCGTCTCACCGAAGCGGATGCCCACCTTCTGGGGGGTATCGGTCGCGATGCGGCGCGGATCGTCTGGCATGAAGGGGTTGGGCAGGCGCTGCCCGACGACCTCGTCGATGAACGCCTTCGGGCTCATGATCTTTGGATTGACGACAACCGGCAGGCCCTCGACGTAGCCCAGACGCTTGATGAGCTTCACGATGTCCTCGTCCTTCATCTCCTCGTAGATGCGCGTGTAGCCCAGCAGGCAGCCGTACATGCTCATCGCAGTATGCAGCGGGTTGAGGCAGGTGGTGACCTTCATGCGCTCCGTGCAGTTGACGGTGTCGCGGTCGGTCATATACACGTCGGCCTTCTCCAGCGGCGGGCGTCCGTTCGGGAAGCGATCCTCCACGACCAGATACTGCGGGCCCTCTGCGTTGACGAACGGCGCGATGTAGGTGCGCTTGGAGGTGATGACCGGCGCAATGTCCTCGCAGCCGAGCTTTGTCAGCTCCTCGCAGACGGAGTCTGCCGGACGCGGGGTGATCTTGTCGATCATGCTCCACGGGAAGGAGACCTGCGTCTCGTCGCTGACATACTCGACGAACTCAGCAGAGACGAAGCCCTTCTTCTGCCACTCGACCGCCATGGTCAGGATGGAGGAACGCAGCTTCTCGCCGTTGTGGCTGCAGTTGTCCATCGACACCACCGCAATGGGCGCCTTGCAGACTTCAAAGCGGTGGGCAAGCAGCGCGCAGACGACGGCCATAGCGGAGGTCGCCTTGGCCGGGCCGTTGTCGATGTCGACCTGGATGAACGGGAAGAAGTCGCCCGCGGCGTTCTTGAGCGCATAGCCCTTCTCCGTGATGGTGAAGGAGAGCATCTGCAGGCCTGGGTTAGCGAAGATCTCCTTCAGGCGGCTCCAGCTTGCCGGAACGGCGGACTGCGCCTTGATGGCCTCGGTCAGCGAGCCGATGACCTGCTTGTCGGTCGTCGCGTCGGCGTTGAGCGTCACGGCGAGCACGAGGTTGTCATACGGATCGTAAATCTTGTCCACGACGTCAAAGTCAAACGTCTCCACGCAGGTGATGCCGCGATCCATCTCGTTGCTGGCGAGCAGCTTGTCGGCGATGCCGCCGATGAAGATGCGGAAGATGTTGCCCGCACCGAAGTGCACCCAGACCGGGTTCTCGCGGGTCTTTTTCGCAACGGCCTCCACGTCATAGGCGGGCAGGCGGATGCCGGCCTTCTCCCACGCGGCGGTGTCCTGGAAGCCGGAAAGTGTCAGCTTCATGATGCTCAGCCCCTCTTCTTATTCTTGTCGATGGCCTCCCACAGCCCGTTGAGATAGGTTGCGCCCAGCGCACGGTCGTACAGGCCATAGCCGGGTCTGCCGACCTCTCCCCAGATCATCCTGCCATGATCGGGACGAATGTAGGTATCCGGGCAGGTGTCATGCACGGCCTTCATGATGGCGTACATATCGAGGTCGCCGGTCTCGGACAGGTGTGCGGCCTCGCGGAATTTGTGAGGGCCGAGGTGCTTGATATTGCGCACATGGAGGCAGCCAATGCGGCCCATTTCACCGAAGTGGCGGATGATGGCGGGAATATCGTTGTCGGGATTGGAGCCGAGGCTGCCGGTGCACAGGCAGACCGTGTTGCACGGAGAGTCGTGCAGCTTGACGATCTTGTCGAAATCCTCCTGAGAATGGGCGATGCGGGGCAGACCGAAGATGGGCCATGCCGGATCGTCCGGGTGACAGGCCATCACGACGCCGCATTCTTCACAGGTGGGAAGGATGCCGTCCAGGAAGTACTTGTAGTTAGCCCGCAGTTCGTCCGGCGTGATGCGTTCGTATCGCTTCAGCGTGGTTTCCAGCTCTGCCAGCCGCTCCGGCTCTCAGCCGGGCAGAGAAAAGCCGTTGCTGTTTTCAATCGTGCTGCGAACGATGTCCAGCGGCCCCATGCAGCCAAGCTCCGCCTCGTCAAAATACAGGCTGTTGGAGCCATCCTCGGGAATGACGCGCGCCAGATCGGTGCGGAGCCAGTCAAAGACGGGCATGAAGTTGTAGACGATGACCTTTACGCCAAACTTGGCCAGATTGCGGATGGTCGTGCAGTAGTTCTCGATATAGCGGTCGCGCGAGGGCAGGCCCATCTTGATATCCTCATGGACGTTGACGGACTCGATGACCTCACATTCCAGCCCTGCCGCGTGAACCTCGTCGATGTAAGCGGCGATTTCCTCCTGCGTCCACACCTCGCCGGCTGCCTTGTAGTCAAGGAAGCCCATCAGGCCGGTCATGCCGGGAATCTGCTTGATTTGGGAGAGCGTCACGCTGTCGCTGCCGGAGCCATACCAGCGAAAGGTTATTTTCATGGATTGATTCCTCCTTCACGTAAAAATGCTGCCTGCGGCTGCTAGGAGCCAGGCAGCCAGCTTAGCTCATCCCCCGATGGGTACATAGCCGCCAAAGAGCTTCGGAAGCAGCAGGCTGATGTTGGGGATGAAGGTAATGAGCAGCAGGGTGATAATCATGCATAGATAGGAGGGAATTGAATTTAAACACTTGGGCATTCTGACATCATTGTAATGACTTTCCCAGTATAGCCGCTTTCCACAATGATCGGTGGCTTGTTATAGCAGGCCCAGGACAACTGCGGATAATTGATTTCCTGATTGATGATGAACAGCGTGTCACCCCAACCATTCCCCAGTACAAGAAAATGATCTATGGGGACATATGAATTGTGAGATTCAAGTGCGGGTTTTCCGCACACCTCGATGCACAATACATGCTTGCCACGCTGTAGTCCCTCAATGCCATATATGAGCTGGCCATACTGACGAATTTTCCCTCGGGGGTTTTTACCCATAGCAGATAAGCCGAGATCAACATCGCTTGCTTGAAGTTCACCATCCAAATATACATTAGCCTTTCCGCAGATGAAATCCTGGCTGGCATACCATGCAATTCCGGTGCCTTCAAAGATGCATTCGCAGCGATCACCAGTATCCCGGGAAACCATCTCATAACCTTTGAGGGTACGCCAGTTGTTTTCAAGTCTTTTCCAGGATCCGGTATAATGGATTCGTTTGTCATCAGGTAGTATGATGTCTTCTTCGCGAGAACGCGCTTGCATACGTATTGCAGCATTTTCGTCTGCAAACAAGCTGAATGCTGCTTGGTCTGAGGAAAGTGCAGCTCGTGTGATTCCTTCGCGAGATGCTGCGAAATCCCTTGAGCCCCGCATACCTATATCTGAATAGCCGTGAACCAGCCAGTCACGAGTCTCGTCTTTCCACTCGACAGAGGGCAGGTCCAACAAACTGCAGGTTTCCTCACTCTGATGACGTACGGCACTGCCCTGATTGCGTCCAATATGCCAGTCGGGATAAACCGACCAACGTCCTTGCCGCTGCCAATTCAATTTCCCAAGCGGCGCTGCAATGCGGAAGGCAATTCCCACTTCGCTGTATCCACCGCTGTTGGCAGTAATGGAGCTGGTGATAGCAATTCGGCGCGGACTGGCATAAGGCATATCGGTAATGGTGTAGTTTGTTTCCATCAGGCCGTTCCGATCCACACGGATCGTGTAACTTACTTGCACCTGACCATAGCTTCCATGGAGTATAATGGCAACGCAGTTCCTTTCCTTTTGCAGGATCATGTTGTTCAGTTTCCAGGGAGCCAGTGGCAGACCAACAAGATTCAAGAACGGGCCGCCAGTCAGTACCAAATGCCCATGCGAAAGGCCGTACAGAATCAGGCCAGTTTCCTTGGAGAAGCATAGTTCGGATGCTTTGCCTTTAAGGATGTATGCTTCAGGTGTTTCTATGACCCTTGGAACACCTGACAGCGTAGGAAGATTTGTCCGGGATGGAACGAGCTCAAACTGTTCCTCCTCCACCTGCCAGCCAAAGGAATCCGTAAAGGTCAACGATAGCAATCCTCTTGCATCTTCCGGCAGGGGTAGAATCAGTGTGCCTTCCGTTCGTGGAGGAACGTATCCAAATACAGCTGTCCCGCTCTGGTCTTCCAGTGTCCAATGGACAGAGATCTCATTCAGGTTTGTATGGTTGAAACGGTTATGAACTCTTATAGCCCATTTCCCATTCTGAACAAAGGGACGATTCTCCACCTTAACCGGCGAATAGCCTTTGCGTACATGCCAGTATTCTGGCTTTTTTCTACGCCAGCCGTCTATGATCCCCCATGGCATCTCGCGCATCTTTCCCCGGTCAAACATGACATCATCTACGCCACACCAGATCGCGCAACCTAACGCTCCCTTTGTTTCCCATACCCGCTCCCAGAACCGCCAGAGGCTTTCTCCCCAGAAGTCTCGCACACCGGGATCACGGCGCAGCTCCTCCTGATTGTAGCAACAGATATGTGTACATTCGTCATGCAGCACAGGATGAGGTGGAGCATAGCTCTCCCCACGGCGGAAACACTCAGACATGCTGCTGAGATCGTATGTCCAGTGATCATAATGAGAACTCCAAATATCTGCAGGAAGGTCATCCTCCATCTGAGTCATGGGGTAGCTAAAGATCGTCAGCCTGTTCGGATCAACCCGATGGGCGTAATCCTGCATAAGCGCATGGTTGTGTCCCCAGTAGCTTTCATTGGCAATAGACCAAATGATGATACAGGGATGATCCCTGTCTCGTTCCACCATTTCAGTGAACGGCTGCATGAACGCCCGCTCCAATGTGGGATCACTTTCTGTACGCGGGAGCGCATAGCCCAGGAACGCCACTGCACTCTCATCTTCTACATATATGCCATATTGATCGCACAGATCGAGAAAATCCGGGCGAGGGGTGTAATGACTGGTTCGGATGAAGTTGATGTTCGCCTCCCGGAACAGCTTCACGTCCTTTTCTACCCATTCATGCGTTATTGCCCGGTGCTGGGTGGGATGGATGTCATGACGGTTGATGCCGCGCAGCTTGAGCAGGTCACCATTGATATATACTTCATTCCCACGCCGCTCGATCTGACGGAAGCCAATTCTCTTTTCCACACTTTCCACCAAAGCTCCTTCTACGAAGACTTCAGCACGCAGCGTGTAAAGCCATGGATGCTCACTGTCCCATTTACGAGGGCGGTTGATTGGATAGTGATCCTGTGATTCCTCACGATCCGTGCAAGAAATACAGCCCAGCGGCATATGGATTCCCACTGGATCGACCAACGACAGATGTACTTGCGCATCTCCCTCAGTCATAACGGTGATGGACAGCACAGCATCCTGGTAGATTGCGTCAAAAACTGTATGGACATGTAACCGTGCCAGGCACGTTTCCGGTAATGCATAAAGCAGTACATCACGCATCAGCCCCCCATAGTGAAATGGGCTGGTCTCTTGCGTCCGTGCTTCAATTTCCACCACCAGTTCGTAGGTATTCCCGGGATTCATATGTGTGAGTTCACAATCCCAGGAAACGAATCCTCCGTAATGATCCATCACGAATGTACCGTTTATATAGATGCGTGTGAAACAGTTAGCTCCATCAAATCGCAGGAAGATGCGCTTTTTCTCCCAACTGGCAGGAATGCTCAGCATTCGCCGGTAGGTAACAGTTCCTCCTTCATTCCACTGGACGGAAGGTACAGAAACCTGTTCCCATGTTTTCTCTGCACTGTCGGCAAAGGATGAATGACACATCTGCCAGCAGTCATCGCTTAGCGACAGGATCATCCCCTCCTTGTTAGCAGGAAGCGTATGAATTACTGGTATCGGATAGGCGGAAGTATCGATCATGGTCAACCTCCTGTAAACAAGAAATGGGGCAGCGCCGCGATCACAGCAGCACTGCCCCGCCATTAATTAGGTGTTGGGGTGTTAGATTTTACTCTGCAGCAAGAGAATCCTTAATCGCCTTGGCATTGGCCAGATCAGCCAGACGGGCATTGACGATATCTTCGCCGCCCAGTTCCTTGCAATCCTTCATCATCTGATCCCAGATAGCTTCGAACTCTTCATCAGTCTCGGCATAGACCATCTTCCAGGAGCCGGTAACCATCACGTCACGCAGGGCGTCCAGAGAGAGCTGAGTCCATTCATCCACGGGAGTGCAGAAGCTGGAAACGCTGGTCAAGGGGCTGGTGAGCATGTAGTCATCAGTAGCCTTGAGCATCTCGGTGAAGGTAGGATAACCATAACGCTCCACCCACTGAGTGTTCTCTTCTGTTGCATTCCGAGCAGTCTTGATCTCTGTCCATTCGCTCATACCGCGGGCACGACGGGGACCATCAGGTCCAATGTAGGAGATAGAATGGGTAAAGGAGCGCACGGGACGATCCAGCCACACTTCGGGCTTCTCGCCAGTAGAGAAGAAGGTGCCCTCACCAGTGGGATACACAGACTGGTTAAAGCCCAGCTCGGTGGGATAAACCAGCCCATCCTCGCCAGTGTACCAAAGGCCCATTTCTTCAGTACCATTGTACATACGGAAGTAGAGATCCGCATCAGCCATCATGTCGATGAACTTCAGGCACGCATCCAGATGCTCGGTCTTGGGGTTGATGACGAAGAACATGTCACCACCGTAGGGGCTGCCCCAGTTTTCGGCATACAGACCCTGATCGCCAACCTGGATGGGACGGTAGTTAGACCAGCCGGGGGTGGAGCCAGCAGGGATCATGATTGCATTGCTGGTTTCAACCTTAGCCTTCTGGGTGTTGCGGTCGTTGTTGATGGAGTCGGGGTCAAGTACGCCCTCACGGAAGCAAGTGTTGTAGAACTTCAAGCCCTGGTAATACATGCTGTCACGGCCAGCCTCCAGAATGGAGGTGTACTGGGCATTGAGCATGTCAGTCTCCAGCAGGAACTGAAGATTGTCCATTTCATAGCCGTGCCACTTGTACCACTGCTCGATGGAACGCCAATACACACTGTCAGTACCAGAATTCAGGCAGGTACCCCAGGTCTTGGTGCCATCCTCGGCAACGGGCATGTACTCCATCATTTGCTTCATGATGGGAATCAGATCGTATACATCCTCAACATCAGGTGCACCGATGGCATGGAACACATCCCAGCGGACTTTCACGGCGTTGCGGCCGGTATCGTCAGCCTCAGCCTGCACATTCACCAGCGCAGGAATAGCCCACAGCTGATTGGTCTCAGCGCTGCGGAACTGACGAACGTAGTTAACAGCGGTCATGATGACGGGATCGCCGGTCACATGGGGCATCTTCTCTATATGCTCCTCGAGGTTAAGTACCATGCCGCCCTCGATCATGGTCTGCAGATCCTTGTAGGTGACGTACATCACGTCCGGCAGATCGCCGCTGGACAAGATGGCGTTGGTCTTCTCAGGGGAGTAAGCCCACACCTGTACATCCAAACCTTCTTCGACGAAGAACTGGTTGATGTAGTCCGGCGGGTTGCCGGAATTCGTCGTGGCATCCGGGGGATAGACGGTAACGGTGGTCACAGCCTGCTCATCAGCCATCGCAGCGGGCACGAGGCTCAGAAGCATCAGCACAGCCATGATCAGGGACAGGAGCTTGCGGGTCTTCATGGGAAATCCTCCTTTTATTTATTGCTTCGTCTCACACACGGAGACGGAATGCCGGATTGATAAGCGTCATCAGCCCTTGACTGCACCGATCATGACGCCTTTGACATAGAACTTCTGGACAAAGGGATAGACCAGCATGATCGGGATGATGACCACAGCCGTCAGCGTCAGGCGAATGCTGGTGGTGCGGACAGTCTGGATAGTAGCGGTCAAGCCTTCATTGCCGGTAACAACCGCATTGGCAGAGTTCTTTACCTGGTTGAGAAATTCGTAAAGCAGGAATTGCAGCGTATAATTCTTTGGATTAGTCACATACAGCTGCGTTGTGAAGAAGTCGTTCCAGTGATTGACCAGCAGGAACAGTGCGACGGTTGCCAGAATGGGTTTTTGCAGCGGTACGACGATGCGGAAAAAACGTGTCATATACCCTGCACCGTCCAGTACGGCGGATTCCTCCAGCTCTGCCGGGAGAGACTCCATGCTGGTTTTGATAAGAATCATGTTGTATACGCCGACAAGACCAGGAATGATATAGATCCAGAAGGTGTTGATCAAGCCCAATGCGCGGTTGTTCAGATACTCTGGAATCATGCCCGCAGAGAAATACATCGTTGCAACGACCAGGCGATACCAGAATTTCCGTCCCCACATATTTCGCTTTGTGAAGAAGTAGGCAAGATAAGCCGAGCAGAGCGTGCTCGTCACCGTGCCTAAAACGGAGCGTAGGACAGAAATCATCGCTGCGTTGGCAAGGTTGTCTATTTTGAGTACCTCGGCATAGCTCTCAAGTGTTAAGCCACGGGGAGCAACAGTAATTTGACCAACTTCCACCAGCTGAGGATCACTGATCGTACAAATGAAAAGGTAGTAGAAAGGATAGAAGCACAGAAGAGCAAACAGGGTGAAGAAAACGCCGCATATTACATTGAACAGGATGTCCTGAGGCGTCATCGGCTTTTTACGGGAAGCAGCTACAGCGGTCATGCACAGACACATCCTTTCATCAGAATACGCTCTCGCCGCGAATCTTTTTAGAGGCGAAATTGGCCATTGAGAACAACACCAAAGCAACAACAGATTTCATGATGCCCACCGCGACTGAGAATGATATCTGTCCAGATCCAATACCAAGATTGTACACATACAGATCCAACACCTCGATGAACTGCTTGTTCAGCGCATTGCCGAAGGTCAGATACTGATCTACGCCCGTATTCAGGAAATTGCCGATGGACATAATCAGCAGCACGAAGTAGGTGGGAATCAGACTGGGAATGGTGATATACCAGATACGCTGCATACGGTTCGCGCCGTCAATCATTGCGGCTTCGTACATATCTTGTGGAATACCGGCAATGGATGCAAAGTAGATGATAGCGCTCCAGCCAAGACTCTTCCATTGCTGCAAAAGCACCATATACAGCCAGACATGATCATCCGAGGTCATCAGATTGAAGCCCTGGTCGACAATGCCGAGCTGGATCATCAGCTTTGTCGCTACGCCACTCGAGGAGAAGAAACTGTTCATCAGCGAGTAGATGATAACCCAGCTGATGAAGTTGGGCAGCGTTGTGACAGACTGTACCAACTTCTGATACCGCTTGCTTTTCATCTCGCTAAGGAAGATGGCAAAGAGCATCGGTAGAGGAGTAAACAGGTAGCCAAGCATGTGAATGCCAAAAGTATTGGTCAGAACACGGACAAGATTTTTGCGCATGACCGGATTGTTGAACAAGAACGTGAAATTCTGAAGTCCAGCAAAGTTGCAATCAAACAAGTCCTTGCCGGGTTTGTACTGGAAGAGCGAGAACGACCATCCCCACAACGGAATGTAGCGGAACAGAATTACAATGGCGATGGCCGGAAGGGCAAGCAGGAACACCTTATAGTCGTCCCATTTATGTTTGGGCCTACGTAGATCTCGAGCCGTGACGGCCTGCTGTTTGGGCTGCATCATACGGTATCCTTTCTGCAAACGTTCGATCTGGTTGAAAAATCGTTACATCTGACATATCTATCTTAGCAGAGCCGATGCAGCATTGTATATCACAAAAAATTACGATAATTTCAGGGATTAACGGTTTGTACCGTATGAATGGCCATACTGCCTTGTCAGTACGCTTTTGTTTATGGTATATTGAATACAGCAAAGGTGCGAATGAGGTGAAACGTATGTATTCTGTTTTGTTAGCAGACGATGAACGCAGCGTGCTGGATACACTCAAGGAAAGTATCCACTGGCAGCAGTTTGGTATCGACACAGTGCTGGAGGTCAACGATGGTCTGCAGGCACTTGATGTTATTGCCTCCCGGAAGATTGATATGCTGATCACCGATATTCGTATGCCACGAATGGATGGACTGACACTCATTCGCCAGATGCGTGAGCAGTATCCGGATATCCACTGTATTCTGCTGACGGCCCATGGAGAATTCGAATACGCACGCGAAGCCATACGCTTAAATGTAGAAAACTATTTGCTCAAGCCTCTGAATTTAGAGGAACTGGAAGAAACCATTGAGAAAGCGCTGGACAACCTTTATGACCATGTGGGAGCGCGAAAGAGGTGGGAGGGCGAGACTCTTTTTGGCGATAATATCCTTCTGCGCTGGCTTGATCACACAATTTCGCAGGAGGAGCTAAGTGAACGTGCTACGCACCTGGATCTGAATCTGTTTCTTCCTCAGTATTGTGTGATTTGCATCCAGAAGAAGAACGAATCTGTGGTGGTACGTCCTTTCTGTTGTGCGCTGCGGGAAAAGCTAGATATGGAATATGAAACCAATTTTCTGTGGGATCAGCGAGACCACCACGTTTTTATTCTCGGCGGTCAAGATCTGAAGATTGAACAAATACTGCGTTTGATCCATCAGACATCGAAGTATTTCCCGGAAATGGATCGAACCGCCATCAGCATTGGTGAAATCGTCAGCAACCCGGCAGAAGTGTCCATCAGCTATCAGGGGGCACGTCGGCAGTTGGATACGGCAGATTTATCCAATGAGGGAATGATTCTGCTGGTAGGCAACGAGGGAGAGTCGATTCTGACAAATACCCTCATTACTCAATTTGACAGCCTGTTTCAGCTTCAGGACGGTGATGATCGTCAGCAGCAAACGCTTGCTTTGATCAGCAGCCTCCTGGAATCCATGACAATTGAAGATACTGTACAGCTGGTCGGTGGCGCATTAATGCAGCTCTTTACTCATCGTTTGCCTGAAAAGCAGAAGGTTAAGAGGCAGCTCCAGTCCCGGTTGCGTATGAGTGCCGGTGCTGGTGCAGAAGACATTGCTGAGATGGTCAACTATGCCTATCTCCTATATCAGCACACGATCAGCGATTTGAGTCCTGTTGTACAACGTGCGATCAGTTTTATTCAGGAACACTATGCCGAGCAGATCTCTATCAAGGAATACTGCGCCATGTGTAAGATGAGCACACCCTACTTCGGCCATCTATTCAAAACGGAGACAGGTATGTTCTTTAACAATTATCTTAACCAGTGCCGCATGTGTAACGCGATTGCTCTGCTCCATGAAACGGACTGCAAGGTAAACGACGTAGCCGAACGCTGTGGATTTACAACGCCCAGTTACTTTATTTCCTGCTTTAAGAAGCAGATGGGAATTTCTCCCGTCAAGTATCGCGCGATGCGAGCTAAGCGTGCAAATGGGAAAATCTGACAGATAGGAGGCGTTCCTTTGAAAAACAAGGTGGGAACTGGCGTGATTCGCCAGAATGCGAGCTTCATGCGCATGCTGCTGCTTTACATGAGTCTGCTCCTTCTCATTGCGGGAATCGCCTGCGTATTCTCATATCAACAGAAAACCGAGGAACTGGATTCTCAAATCAGTCTTATTCTAACGGGGCTTGATCGCGAATACAGGGATATTTCCTCTTCGTTTTGGAAACTCTATATGCCTTTATTCGAAGAACGCAGCATAACCTATGATACGTTGCATTCGTATTTCACAGGCGAGGATATTACCCGCAGTCTGCACAGCGATCTCACTTATTCGCTAACCCAGATGATTCTGAGAGATGATCGTGTAGCCTGGATCGCACTGTATTCCCCGGAGCGCGACACTAACTATATCCTCTTTGGTGAACAACGACAACTGGTAGCCCTGCCGAAGAACTTCCCTTATCTGGAACAGCTTTTTGGCCGGGGAATGAAGGTCATGGGTTCACGAGAGCTGCCCGGCTTCGATACCGTTCAGGAAACCTTCGCCATAGCTGGCAATGTTCCCAACACCATGGGGAGCGGTTATATCCTTGCTGGATATCGTACTTCTACCTTGCGCAAGGTGTGCGCTGGCTATGCATTCCTGCTGGATAGTATGCAGTATGATCTCGTTTCATCCGGACAAGTTGTGTTTTCCAGTGGCGAAGAAAACGTGTCCCGACTAACGCTGCAAGAGGTCTATCATGGAATCATACGGGCTGAGGATGGTTCACGGTACTACGCTCGTTCCCAAACCTGCGGAGATAACGATACTTTTTTGATCTACTCTGCAAGAGTCAGTGAAATTGTACTGTATACCACGCAGCACCTGCTGCTGATTCTGGTTCTTGTGTTGCTGTTTTCTGCAGTGTCCATTGGATTGTACCTAATGACACTGCGTCGGATCACCTGGGAGGTCGACATCATCCGGCAGGGATTGGAGCGCATAAGCGAAAGCGATATGTCCACGCCTATTGAAGGGAATTTTGTGCAGGGTGGTCTGCAAAATGTAGCAGAGGCCATCAATGATATGGCTGTCCGGTTGGACAACAATATCAACCGTGCGCATTACTATGAGCTGCGCCAAAAGGATGCGGAGCTTTCTGAGCTGCAATCAAAGTTCAATCCTCATTTTCTGTACAACACATTGGAGATGCTGCGCAATCGCTGCGAGCATACCGGAAACAGTGATGTAGCTGAGATGATTACGGACTTTGCAGCGATTTTCCGTGGCTTAATTGGTTCTCACACCTTTGTACCACTGAAGGAGGAACTGACTACTACACGCCGTTACCTGCGGCTGCTGGAAGCAAGGTATAGGAACCAGGTGAATATCCGGTTTGATTTTCCCCGGGGTGTACTGTGTTATGGCATCATTCGCAATGTATTCCAGCCGCTTATTGAGAACTATTTTCAATATGGCTTCGACACATCGAATGAAGACAATGAGATTATCATCAGTGGTCGGCTACTGGATGAAACCACCATGCTTCTATCTGTTTCAGATAATGGCTGCGGCATGACAGAATATGCCATCGAAGCGCTGCGCTGGAAACTGGAACAGCCTGTGAAAAATTCCCGTGAGAGCTATGGTCTGCGTAATCTACATCAGCGTCTGAAGTTGTTTTATGGCGATGATTGCGGACTTCGGATTGAACGCAATGGAGAACGTGGCTTACGGGTTAATATCATTGCAAGAAAGATGACCTGCGAAGAATACGAAGCAACCAGACAGAAAGATCAATATACAGAATAAGGAGGACTCTCTCTTGATTACCATCAGCACGGAGATTCATAATGTTCCGGAACTGACCCCGGTCAAACGCGCAGCTGCGGCACTGATGCGTGATATCCGCAATACCTGCCAGCCCGGAAAAAATCCAGGTATGAATATTCGACTGCAAACAGTTGATTTGCCCGCAGAGGCTTATAAGATTGTTGCCGGGCAGGAAATCGTAATCTGCGCCGGTGATGCACTGGGCTTTGTGTACGGCCTGTACCGTATCAGCCATGACATTCTTGGCGTGGAACCCTTCTGGTTCTGGAACGACCAGCCTCTGAAAAAAGCGGCGGGCTATCCCGTACCCGCTGGCTGGAAGGCGAAATCGAAGCCCTGCGCGGTGCGTTATCGCGGCTGGTTCGTCAATGACGAGGTGCTGCTGAACGCCTGGTATCTCGACGGCAGCAAGGACAAGCCCTGGGAAATGGTCTTTGAGGCGCTGCTGCGGCTGGGCGGCAATCTGGTCATCCCCGGAACGGATCGTAATGCCCATAAATATGACACCCTTGCCGCCGACTTCGGCCTGTACATCACCCACCATCACGCCGAGCCCCTCGGTGCGCGGATGTTCCTGCGAGCTTATCCAGACCTAACCCCAGCCTATTCCGAGCATCCTGACCTGTTCGAAGGCCTGTGGCAGGAGGCGGTGGACAAGCAGAAGTCCCGCCCGACAGTTTACAACCTGGGCTTCCGAGGTCAAGGTGACCGTCCCTTCTGGACAGATGATCCCCAGTTTGCCACGCCGGAAAGCCGGGGCAGGCTTATGTCTGCCCTGATCCGCAAGCAGTACGATCTGGTCAAGGTCAGCATCCCCGATGCACCCTGCTGCACCAACCTCTACGGCGAAACCATGGAGCTCTACCAGCAGGGGCACCTTGACCTGCCAGAGGATGTCATCAAAATCTGGGCGGACAACGGCTTTGGCAAGATGGTCACCCGCAGGCAGAACAACCACAATCCCCGCATCCGTGCGCTGCCCCAGGAGGGCGCATCCGGCGCGCACGGCCTGTACTATCACGCGTCCTTCTATGACCTGCAGGCGGCCAGCCAGATGACCATGCTGCCCAATCCGCCGGAATTTGTTCGCCGGGAGCTGACGGAAGCGCTGTCCCTGGGCGTGAAGGACTACTGGATCATCAACTGCTCCAACGTCAAGCCCCATGTGTACACGCTGGATCTGATCGCGGCGCTTTGGCGTGACGGCGATGTGGATACCGAGCAGCACCTGCTGGACTACTGCGCCCGCTATTACGACGCGGAAAATGCAGAGCTTGCTGCAAAGTGCTTCCGCACATGGTATGACAACGCCCTGTTCTACGGCGATCACGAGGACGAGCGCGCCGGCGAGCAGTTCGCCAACCACTGCGCCCGTATGCTGGTGTCCCAGTGGATGAAGAATCCCGCATCGCCTGCGCCTGACATGAGGTGGGCCATTGACGCGCCGACGCTCAAGGCTCAGGTTAAATGGTATCGCGAAAAATGCGTGCAGGGCGTGGAGAACTACACCGCCACCCTCCGCACCTGCCAGCGCACCATGCTGGACATGACCCAGCCCGGCGCGACCCTCATGCAGGACACCGTTGCCATGCAAGTCGAGCTGCTGCAGAAAACCTATCAGGGCAGCGCGTACGCCATGGACAGCCTGCTCTGTGCGATGGAGGAGGACTGGCTCACCGCCTTCTACCTGGCTGGCAAGGCAAAGGCAGCCTACCTTGCCGCTGACCGTGTCATGCGTGACCGGGAGCATGGTAAATGGCACCTGTACTACGCCAACGACTGTCAGGCGGACGTGAAACAGTCCGCGTGGCTGATGGGCGTGTTGATGGGCGTGCTGCGCAACAACGGCGACGGCCCCCACTTCTTCCACTGGCAGCGGCGCTTCATTGACACGCCGGAGGATGCGCAGATCATGCTCATCCTCAACATGGAGAATCATCTGGACAACGATGAGCTTTTTGCGCTGATGGATGCGCGGTGGGAATAACGGAGGTAGGAAACCATGCCAAGGACGATCATCCCGCTGAATGAGGGCTGGACATTTTCGCTGGACGGGACCAATTTTACTCCCGTGAGCATTCCCCACGATTGGTGCATTGAGCGCCCGGTGGACGAAAATGCCCCGCTGAATATGTCGCAGGGGTACTTTCATCGCGGAGATATCGGCTGGTATCTCTGCCCGGTTACAATAGAAAAGCGGGAGCAACACCGCTATTTCCTTGATTTCGGCGGCGTGTTCGAGCAGGCAGCAGTATTGCTGAATGGCGAGGAGGTAGGCCGCAACAGCTACGGCCCGTCGCCCTTCCGTTTGGATGTGACCGACGCGGTTCGAAGCGGTGAAAACACGTTGCTGGTGAAGGTGGACTGCACGGCAGAACCTGCTGACCGCTGGTATTCCGGCTGCGGCATCTACCGCCCGATGAAGCTGATCGTCGCCGAGGACGTTCATCTGGATGAGCGCAAGATTGCCGTTACCACACAGTTTGCGGAAAGCTGTGCCGTCGTGGACATCCAGACTGGCACGGAGTTACCTGTCCGGGCGACGCTCGCTGGCCCGGATGGCACCGCTCTGACTGCTCAGGGAACGTCCTCCATCTGCCTGACGGTTCCTGCGCCTCAGCTGTGGTCTGCCGAAACGCCCCATCTGTACACGCTGACCCTCTCGCTGCTGGACGGCAGCCGCATCGCCGACGAGATCAGTCCCCGCATCGGCATTCGTGACGTGCAGTTTGTGCCCAATGAGGGCCTCTTCGTCAACGGGCAGCATGTGTACCTGCGGGGCGTGTGCCTGCATCAGGATATGGGCTGCCGGGGTATCGCCGCCAGGAAGGAAATGTGGCGTGAGCGCCTTATCCAGCTCAAGCAGATGGGCTGCAATGCCATCCGCGCGTCCCACCATGTGCACGCTGAAGAATTCATGGATCTGTGCGATGAGATAGGCTTCTATGTCTACGAGGAATGCTTCGACAAGTGGCATTCCGGCGCGTATTCCCGCTATTTTGCGGACAACTGGCAGTCCGACGTGGACGCGATGCTCCTGCGGGATCGCAACCGTCCCAGCGTCATCATCTGGGGCATCGGCAACGAGGTGGAGAATCAGGCCCATGATTCCATGATCGCCACGCTGAAGATGCTGGTTGATCACGCCCACGCTGTCGATCCGACCCGTCCGGTCACCTATGCCATGAATCCCCATTTCAAGCGCCCGGCAAATATCGATCTGAGCAAGGTGAAGGATATCCAGGCCTTTGTGGATGAGGTGGACGACCGGGAAATCGATGATCTGATGGAAAAGCTGGCCTGCATCCGCCGCATCTGCGAGCATGTGGACATCATCTCCTGCAACTATCAGGAGCAGTGGTATCCGCAGATCCACGCGATGATGCCGGACAAGCTCATCCTCGGCACGGAGATCTACCAGTATTTCGTGGGCGACCCGGAACACTATCAGAACTACACGGAGACCCCGCCGCCCTTGATCGCCGAATCAGAAAAATGGCTGCTGGGCGGCTTCATCTGGTCGGGCTTTGACTACCTGGGCGAGTCGATGGGCTGGCCCTCCAAGGGCTGGACGGGTGCGGTCATCCGCACCAACGGCAATCCGCGGGCGAGCTACCACATGCTCCGCAGCTTCTGGACGAAGGAGCCAATGATTCACCTGGCCATTCTGGACTACACCATGGGCGACGAGTTCGTCAAGGAGCACTGGGGCTTCCCGCCCTATGAGGCGCACTGGGATTTCCCCATGTTCCATAAGCAGCTGCTGCCCTATATGATCGCCACCAACTGCGAGCGGGTGGAAATTGAGGTGCCGGGGCGCTCCTTCGCCGCGCCTGCAAAGAGCGCAAACGGGCTGATTACCGGCTTCCTGCCTTATTTGCCGGGCTTTGTGACGGCAAAGGGCTACATCGGCGGCAAACTGGTTTGTGAGCACAAACTCGTCGCCCCCGGCCCAGCAGCGAAGCTGGCCTTTGATGCCCATGCCGATCTTCCTGCTGAGAGGGGCTATGAGGTCATGCTGACCGTCCGTGTGCAGGATGAACAGGGTCATCCCATCCTGCGGGAGAATCGCGCCGTTGCTTTTACAGTAGACGGCCCTGCTCTCATCGTTGCCACGGATAATGGCGACTTGATGGAAACCACGCCCTATTCCAGCCCTGCGCTGCCCCTGTGGCACGGGCAGGCCAGCGTGGTCATCCGCCTGACGGGCGAGGAGGGAGAAATCCGCATCAGTGCCTGCGCGGAAGGACTCGCCCCCGCAGCCCTTATCCTGAACGCACAGTAACGGAGGCACACCATGCAATACGAGAACCCCATCCTGCGCGGCTTCCACCCCGACCCCAGCATCTGCCGCGTGGGCGAGGACTACTATCTGGTCGTCAGCTCCTTTGAATATTTCCCTGGCCTGCCCATTTATCACAGCCGCGATCTGGTTTCCTGGCGGCAGATCGGCAACTGTCTCCAGCGGGCGGAGGAATTTCCCCTGCTGGAGGTGGGCGACTCCGGCGGTGTGTGGGCGCCGACCATCCGCTGGCATGAGGGCGTTTTCTACGTCACCGCTACGCTGGAGAAGTTCGGCAACTTCATCGTAACCGCATCAGATCCGGCGGGAACATGGTCATCCCCGGTATGGCTGAAGGAAATCGGCGGTATCGACCCGTCCATTTACTTTGAGGACGGACGCGCCTACTACTGCACCAACGAGGCCCTGACCAGCCCGGAGGCCATCTCCCTGGAGGAAATTGATGTGACCACGGGCCGCATCATTGGCCAGCGCAAGGAAATCTGGTCTGGCACCGGCGCGCACTTTCTGGAAGCGCCCCATGTGTACCGTATCGGCTCCTGGTACTACCTGATGGTGGCCGAGGGCGGCACGTTCTTCACCCACATGGAGACGATTGCCCGCAGCGCCAGCCTGTGGGGCCCCTACGAAAGCTGTCCGCACGACCCTATCCTGACCAACATGTGTGACCCGAGCTGGCAGGTGCAGTGCGCCGGTCATGCCGACCTGGTGGAGGATACGCAGGGCAACTGGTGGGCGGTGCATCTGGGCACCCGGCTGGCGCGGCGCACGATGACCCATCTGGGCCGGGAGACCTTCCTGACCCCGGTGACCTGGGTGGATGGCTGGCCTGTCTGCGGCCAGGATCGCAAGGCCAGACTGCTGGCAGAAGGCCCGCTGACAGCACAGCAGCAGCCTGCGCAACCCTTCATTGCTGACATGTCCCGCATAGATTGGGAGCCGGAGTGGCTCTTCCTGCGCCGCCCGGATATGGCGAATTTCCGCCGCGTCCCCGGTGCGATGCTGCTCACGCCCACTGCGCAGACTATGTGCGATCCCGTTCCCACCTTTGCATCCGTCCGTCCGGCGGATTTCGATTGCGTGACAGATGCGACTTTCAGCTTTGACGCCCAGCATGAGGGAGATGAGGCTGGTCTTGCCATCCGGTTGGACAGGCAGTTCCATATCACCTGTACGCTGGGGTATGACAATGTGATGACGCTGGCGCTGCAGGCAGAAGATATTCATCACACGGTTGCGCAGGCCACGCTGCCGGAAGGCGAGGTTCGCCTCAGACTGGCAGCAGACCGGGAGCGGTATAGCTTCTTCTATTACAGTGACGGTGAATATGTCAAGCTGGGCAGCGTGTCCACACGGTTCCTGGCGACGGAATTTCAGGGGCGCTGCTTTACCGGCACGGTCATCGGCCTCTATACGGCATGTGTCCAGACTGCGGAAGCGTGCATGCGGGTAACGGCTTTTGCACATTGTTAAGGATTGTAGTATGTTAATCCAGTATTGATCAATGCAATTATACAAATGCGCTGCTTTTCTCCGCCGGAGAGACTGGCCCCACCCTCACCGATGACAGTATCATAGCCATCCGGCAATGCCATAATGAAAGCATGGCAGCAGGCTTTACTGGCCGCCTCGATGACCTTTTCCATAGGAGCATCTGGTTGGCCGAAGCGGATGTTATTGGCAATGGTATACCGTGTAGGCCTAATTTGCTATGTGAATAACTGAAAATCCTTTGCTTCGCTTACAAACTATTATCAACTTGTACGGATATGATTGGCTTGTGCGGTAAGGGGAATTATTCAGAGGTTCCTTAGGTACGGAAATCGAAATGATAGTCACAACAGAATCTCTTTTTTAGCAGGATACACTCACTTACAGCATACTGCTCTAACTACACCTATCAAGCAACCATCAAAACAAGGCCTGCGCATCAAAGGCACAGACCCCGTTTCATGGTCACAATTTATCCTCTTCCAGCTTCCGAATCTTCCTTTTCAGCGTCGCACGTTGTACTACACACACGATCAGCAGCATAACGCATCCTGCACCCAGTGCGATAACCGTCCATGGCGGTGTTTGTTCCACTTCTTCATGCGTTCCTTCGACATTGACGGTAATCACAGTATCTAACATAAACCCATAGATTATCTTCGGAATTGTCGGCAGCAGTGAACTAAAAAGTTTTAAGCTAATACTTCTCGATTTCATAAGCATGTGGATTAACCATTGAAAAACATACAATCTGCTCGTTCGCTCACCATTGCTAGAAGCCAACGCTCACCAATGTTTGAAAAAATCTGTCGGCTCAAAAAATACTGTGTTAGAAAATGACCCCAAATGTTTGAATTTTCCAAACAGAACTTTTCTTCTGTTAGACACTTCCGCATGAAAAATACACTATCAAATAGAAAAATCCCCCGATCTTTAGGCGGTACGCTGTTAGACGCGTTTCGCTTCCAATCAGGGGATTTTTCTTCTAAATTGGCGCATCCGGCGCGATTCGAACGCGCGGCCCCGGGCTTAGGAGGCTCGTGCTCTATCCTGCTGAGCTACGGATGCATGTGATGAAAACCTAGTGTTTTCAAGAGTTTCCGTGAATTAATTTATTATGATTCTATGAGTTTTTTCTTCCCGTCAGTTAGCCGACTTTTTCAGTCATCATCCTTTCTGCGATCATGTCGCTGAAGCCTCAAAAGACCAGCGCTCACTTTTGATTAGATAAAATGTGGCAGGCACAAGGGGATGCGCCGAACACATTTCGGACGATGCGCTCACTTTCGATTCCTCGAAAATGTGATAGGCGGCATCTTTCTTAGGAGGCTCGTGCTCTATCCAACTGAGCTACGGGTGCATGCGATGAAGGCCAATGGCTGCAAGGACGCTTGCGGCTCTTTCCAGCAAGGCCTGCGGCAACACATTACTTCCTTGCATTTTCGCCCACCTTGGGGCGAACGGCCTTATTATACCATGAATTCGGCGAAAGGACAACGGAAAATTTGCCGTTCTGAAATAAGGCAACCTGCGCCTCCCTCGCCGGAGAGGCGCAGGCTGAACCCGAAAGGCTTACCCCTCCGCCTGCGCAGTCGCCTTCGTAGTGATTTTTTCCGCCGCCCGGCGCTCCTTGTCCGCCTTGCACTGGGCGCGCAGGGTGCAGCTCTCGCACAGGGGATGCTGCGCCTTGCATACCCGGCGGCCATGGAAGATCAGCCAATGATGGGCGTCCCGCCAGTCCGCCTTGGGAATGGCCTTCATCAGCTGCCGCTCGGTCTCCTCCACAGTGGAGGCGTTCGCCAGGCCCAGGCGGTTGCTCACCCGGAACACATGGGTATCCACGGCGATGGCCGGCACGTTAAAGGCGTTGGCCAGCACCACGTTGGCGGTTTTCCGCCCCACGCCGGGCAGGGCGGTGAGTTCCTCCATGGTGCGGGGCACCTGGCCGCCGTGACGCTCCACAATCATCCGGCAGGCGTTGACGATATTCCCTGCCTTGCTTTTGAATCCGCAGCTCTTCACCAGGGGATACAGCTCCTCGGCGGTGCAGGCGGCCATGGCCGCAGCGTCAGGATAACGGGCGAATACCTGGGGGGTCACCTTATTCACCTGCTTATCCGTGCACTGGGCGGAAAGCATGGTGGCCACCAGGGTTTCGTATGGGTTGGTGAAATGCAGCTCCGGGCCCGCATCGGGATATAGCCGCTTGAGCTCGGCCAGGATGGCTTTCTTGGACATGGAGCGTCCTCCTTTACTCACACTTGGGTCAGGGACGGCGGAAGCCGCCGGATGAGCTTCATGGTCAGGTAGAGCAGGGCCACATTCACCGGGTATTGCGCCAGATTCTTCAGCGCGCGCGCCGGCAGGGATACGAGCATGCCGTCCCCGGAGAGCATCCACAGCCACAGGGTGTTCAGCGCAATGTTGCAAACCAGCGTCACCGGCAGCACGCACAGCGCCGCGCGCCACAGGCTTTCCCGGCGGCGGTAAAGCCACAGCCCGTAGTTGAGCCCAGCCAGGGCCGCCGACAGGGTGAACCCCGGAAACACCGCGCCGGAGGGAAACAGCGTCGCGCCCAGCAAATCGGCGCACGCCGCCACCAGCATGCCGCAGAAGGGGCCCATCAGCATGCCCGCCACCGCATTGGGCAAAAAGCCCAAATTGACCCGCAAAAAGTCGCTGAGCTGCAGGTTCAGCAGCCGGCTCATCACCAGCTGCATGGCCAACAGAACCCCCATCAAACATAACCGCTTGGGCGTCAGATGAAACCAGTCCCGGTAAAAAAGTTCCCTTTGCTTTTCCGCCATAGAAAAAACGCCTCCTTTCAAATCAAACAGAGCCATTTGATCCGCAAAAAGGCGTTGTGATACATCCTGAGCAGTGGGATGCGGCCGTGGCACCGCGGCGGGAGATCCCGCCTTCGTCTCATGACAACTCCCCGTCCATGAGCACTTAACGCGCCAGAGCCTACTCTGCCAAAATCGGATCATCGAAACGGCTTCATCATACGCCTTTTTTCGCGCTAGCGCAAGAGGGCGCGGCGAAAAAAATCCCCCGGCGACGGAAAATTCGCCGAGGGATGAAGCGCCGGTATCACCGCTGCGCGGCCAGGTCCCGGGCCAGGCGTTTTTTCTTTTGCCCCGCGTGCCACACCACCAGCACCATCAGCAGCACCGTGCCCACATAGGGGAAGGTGGAGGTCAGGGAGGATGGGAAGCCCACGGACTGCAGGCGCATGCCCAGGGCGTCGATGAAGCCGAACATCAGCGCCGCCAGAAACACCATGGGCGGATTGGACCGGCCGAAGATCACGCAGGCCACGGCAATGTAGCCGCGGGACGCGGACATGTTCTCGCTGAACATGGTCAGGTAACCCAGGGAAAGGTGCGCGCCGCCCAGGCCGCTGAAAACGCCGCAGAGCACCGATGCCAGGTACTTCATTTGCTCCGGGCTTTTCCCCGCCGAGCGCAGGGACTGGGGATGCTCTCCCGCCGCCCGCATCCAGAAGCCCACCGGCGTGCGGTAGATGAACAGCCAGCACAGATACACCAGCACCCAGCTGCAATACACCAGCAGGGTGTTGCCGTTGAGCAGCGGACCGATCAAAGGGATGCTCTCCAGCCAATCCGCCGATAGGGTGGGCAGGCTGACGATCCCCGGGTCGGAGAAGGCGCCCTTCACCCCAAAAATGGTCCGCAGCAGAAACACCGTCAGCCCGCCGGCAAAGATGTTCAGCGCCACGCCAATGATGAATTCGTCGCTTTTGAACTTCACCACAAACAGCCCGTAGAACAGCCCCAGCAGCACTCCCGCCAGCACCGCGAAAAGCAGCCCCATGGCCCAGCTGGAGAAGAAGTAGCTCCCCAGCACCGCCACAAACGCCCCCACCAGCATCATGCCGTCCACGCCGATGTTCATGATGCCCACATGGTCCGTCATCAGGCAGCCCAGCCCCACCAGGATCACCGGGGTCGCCGTGCGCAGGGTATTCTGCAAAAGGCCGATATTCAGAATGTTGCTCCACTCCATTACGCCCCCGCCTCCTTTTCCAGGGTCAGGGCCGCCCGCTTCCGGGCGCGCCGGGCCATGATGCTGCTCATAATGCCTTCCTCCGCCGCCATGAAGAAGATGATGATGGACTGCACGATGAGGATCAGCTCGCTGGAAATGCCCACCTTGGCCTCCATGGACGTAGCCCCCACCTTCAGGATGCCGAAGAACAGGCTCATGAGGATGATCCCCACGGGCTGGTAGCGCATGATCATGGCCACCAGCATGCCGTCAAAGTAAAACTCGTTGGATACGGTGGTCACGAAGCGCTTGTGCAGGCCGAACACCTCAAACATGCCCACCAGGCCGCAGATGGCTCCCGAGGCCACCATGCTCCAGATGGCCAGCTTCCCGGCCTTCAGGCCGCTGAAGCGCGCAAAGCGCTCGTTGTAGCCGGTGAGCTTCATCTCAAAGCCCACGGTGGTCTTGCGCATCACGTACCACACCGCCAGGGCGATGAACGCCGCGTAGAAAATGCTCTCGGTCAGGTTGGAGAGCTTGATGACCCGCTGAAACATAAAGGCGGGGTCCACCGCGTCCGTGCCGGAGGAAACGCCCCGCTCGGCAGTTTTCAGCGGGCCATTGGCCAGGTAGGAGCAGAAATAGATGGCCGCCGAGTTCATCATGATGGTGGTAATGACCTCGTTGACCTTCATTTTCACCTTCAGCACCGCGGGGATCCAGGCGTACAGCCCGCCGGCGGCGATGGCCGCCAGGAAGCACAGGGGCAGGGCGATCCAGGGCGTAACCCCCGTCAGGCGCGCGCCCACATAGGCCGAGGCGATGGCCCCCAGGTACAGCTGCCCCTCGCCGCCCACATTGAAAATGCCCGCCTGGGCCGCCACCGCCGTGGCCAGCCCCGTGAGGCACAGGGTGGCGGACTTGGCCAGTGTGTTGCCGATGCCCCGGCTGGTGCCCAGCGCGCCGCTGATCAGCGCGCCGTAGCCCTCAAAGGGATCGTGCCCCGTGGCCGCCATAATCAGCCCGCCCAGCGCCAGGGCCAGCAGCACGCTCACCGTCAGGGAAAAGAGATACTGCAGGCGCTGTTTGCTTTTGTTCATGCCTTTTCCTCCTTCCGCCCGCCGGTCATGTAGTAGCTGATCTCGCTCTTTTCAATGTCCCCCGCCTGGAACTCTCCGGTGATCCTGCCCTCATAGATGGTCAGCAGCCGGTCGGAGAGGCGGAGCAGCTCGTCCAGGTCGGCGCTGACCAGCAGGATGGCGCAGCCCTCGTTGCGCTTTTGCATAATCTGCTGGTGGATGAAGTCCATGGCGCCGATATCCACCCCCCGGGTGGGCTGGGAAATGATGAGCACCGGCGTATCGAAGGAGAACTCCCGGGCCACCACCACCTTCTGCATGTTGCCGCCGGAGAGGGAGCCCACCGCCGTGTCCACCCCTGCGCCGCGGATGTCGAACCGCCGGAAAATCTCCTGGGCGTAGTCCCGCACCGCCTTGCGCTTCATGTGGATTTTGCCCACGGAGAAGCGCTTTTCCCGCTCCTTGCCCACAATCAGGTTATCCGTTACGTCGGCGGGAGCGCACACGCCGGTGGCCAGCCGGTCCTCGGGCACGTGGGCCAGCCCCAGGGCGCGAATCTCCCCAGGGGTCTTCCCGGCGATGGATGCGCCCATCACCCGCACATCCCCGCCCCGGAGGGGCCGCATGCCCGTAATGGCCTCGATCAGCTCGCTTTGCCCGTTGCCCTCGATGCCCGCGATGCCCAGAATCTCTCCCCGGCGCACCGTCAGGCTCACCCCGCGCACGGCGGGCAGGCCGCGGTTATCCAGCGCCTGCAGGTCCTGAACCTCCACCGCCGGGGAGCTTTCGCCGCTCTCCGCCCGCTCCAGGGCATCCAGCAGCACCTCCTTGCCCACCATCATGGCGGCCAGCATGCGCTCGTTCACGTCCTTGGTTTCGGCCACGCCCACCAGCTTGCCCTGGCGCATGACTCCCACCCGGTCGGAAATGGCCATCACCTCGTACAGCTTGTGGGTGATGATGATGATGGTCAGCTGCTTTTCCCGCACCATGCGGCGGATCACCGCGAAGAGCTCGTCGGTCTCCTGGGGAGTCAGCACCGCGGTGGGCTCGTCCAGGATCAGCACCTCGGCGCCCCGGCGCAGGGTTTTGAGAATCTCCACCCGCTGCTGCAGCCCCACGCTGATGTCCTCCACCCTGGCCCTGGGGTCCACCGTCAATCCGTACTCCCGCACCAGGGCCTCAGTATCCGCCACCGCCTTGGCGAAATCATAAAAAATCCCCAGCTTGCGGGGCTCGTTGCTCAGCACGATGTTTTGCGCCACGGTAAAGGAGGGCACCAGCATGAAGTGCTGATGAACCATGCCCACCCCCCGGGCAATGGCCTCGCTGGGATTGAAGCGGGTCACCTGCTGGCCCTTGACAAACACCTTGCCGCTGGTGGGCGTGTTCAGCCCGTAGAGGATGTTCATCAGCGTGGATTTTCCCGCGCCGTTCTCCCCCACCAGGGCGAAGACCTCCCCCTTGCGGATGTCCAGCGTCACGTCATGATTCGCCAGCACCCCGGGGAACTGCATGGACACGTGCTGAAAGGAAACGATGGTCTCGCCCTGTGCCAAATCAATCGCCTCGCTTTTGCTCATTCAGGAAAAACGGAAGGAAAGGGGAGGCGTCCCCGCCTGCGCGAAGCCGCCTCCCCCCTTGGGTGTGTGTTGGTTTGTCACTCCAGCGTGGTGGGGACTTCGATCTCGCCGTTGATGATCTTTTCCTTCAGCGCCTCCACCTCGGCCTTCAGCTCGTCGGAAACCTGCTGGGGCATGGTGTCGTCGCCGTATACCACGTCGATGTAGCCGGTGGCCATGTCCGCCTCCCAGACCTCGCCGCCCTTGAAGTTGTTCTCCAGGTCCACCATGGTGTCATAGATGGACTGGCCCACCTTCTTCACCATGGAGCAGATGATCACGTCGGGGTTGATGTACTTCTGGTCGCCGTCCACACCGATGGCATAGTTGCCGGTTTCCGCCGCGGCCTCAAACACGCCCTCGCCGGTTTTGCCGGCCACCTGGAACACGATATCGCAGCCCATGCCGTACAGCGCCAGGGCGCACTCCTTGCCGTTGGCGGGATCCTCATAGCCGTTGGCATACTGGATCTCCACCTGGCAGTCCGGGTCGGCATAGGTGGCGCCCGCCTCGTAGCCCACGATGAAGTCGTTGATGGTGTCGCTGTCCTCGCCGCCGACCACGCCGATCTTGCCGGTCTTGGTCAGCTTGGCGGCGATGTAACCCACCAGGAAGGAGCCCTCGTTCTGAGCATAAAGCACGGACATGCCGTTTTCATAGGAACCGTCGATCTGGTTGTCAATAAACAGGAACTGCTTGTCCGGGAAGGCTTCAATGACCCCCGGCAGGCTGTCCCAGAACTGCCAGCCCACCGCCGCGACCACGTCGCAGACCTCCGCCGCGTCGATCAGGCTGCTCTCGTACAGGGAAGCGTCTTCCTTGCACTCGATCACCTTGATCTCCGTGCCGTAGTCCGCCTTCAGCTGTTCGATGCCCTCGTTGGCTGAATCATAGAAGGAACGGTCGCCCAGGCCGCCCGCCACCACGATGCAGATGGACGGAGTCGCCGTCTCCTCGGCCATAGCGGGGACTGCCAGCATAGAAACGCACAGCGCCAGGGTCAGTATCGCCGCCAGCATTTTTTTCATCGGATATACCCTCCTGTTTGAATTCCCGCCCCTGCGAAAAAGAGCGGTATTATTACTTACAATTTGTTTTTCATGCAAGGGAATCCTGCTTCCGGGTCGAAGAAAAGTATGGAAAATTTTCGTCTCGCCGCCGGGGCGCGCCTCCGGCGCAGAAGGAGGATGCGCTTATGCGCCTTTTATTTGTCAACGCCTGCATCCGCGGACCGGAATTATCCCGCACCCACGCCCTGTGCCGCGCCTTTCTGGAGGAGGCGCGCAAAGCCACCCCCGCCCTGGAGATCCTGGAGCACGACCTGACCCGCATGGGCCTTCGCCCCGTGGACGCCTCCACGCTGGTGCGCAAGGAGGCGCTGGCCGACGCCCGCTGCTGGCAGGACCCGCTGCTGCGCCCCGGCTATGATTTCGCCCATGCGGACGCGGTGCTTATCGGCGCGCCGTACTGGGATCTATCCTTTCCCGCGGCGCTGAAAATCTGGGTGGAAAACGTCTACGTGCGCAACCTGACCTTCCGCTACACCCCCGCGGGGGAGCCCGTGGGCCTGGCGCGGGGCAGGCTGGCGGTTTACGTTTCCACCGCCGGCAGCCCCGTGGGGGAAAACGACTGGGGCGCGGGCTACATGCGGGCCGTGCTCGCCACCCTGGGCATTCCGGTCTTCCGCTCCATCCGCGCCGAGGGGATCGACATTCAGGGCTGGGACCAGCAGGGCATTCTCCGCCGGGCGGAGGAGGAAGCCCGCGAGGCCGGGCGAGCCGCCGGCAAGGCCCTGCTTTGAGCCGCCGAATCTGGGCGGAGAAAGGGACGGAACGTCCATGCGCAAAACCTACGGAACCATGGTGTTGATCAACGTGATGTGGGGCCTGTCCTTCATTTTCAGCAAACAGGGGCTGAACGCTGGCTTTCAGCCCATGGGGCTGGCCTTTGTGCGCTATGTGCTGGCTGCGGCGGCGCTGGCGCCCCTGGTGCTGTGGCGGGAGGGCTTCCCGCGCCTGCGCCGGGAGGACGCGCTGCCCATGTTTCTCTCCTCCCTGGCGGGGATCACCGTATATTATTTCTGCGAATACAACGGCATCCAGCGGACCTCCACCGTCAGCGCGTCGCTGATCCTGGCGGCCATTCCCGTGCTGACCCTGGGCGCGGAGGCGCTGTTCACCCGCGCCCGGCTGCGGCCCACGCAGGCGCTGGGGGCCTTTCTGTCCCTGGCGGGGGTGGGGCTGATCACACTGTCCTCCTCCCAGGAGGGCACGGACTCTCTGGCGGGGGTGCTGTTCATCTTCGGGGCCAGCCTGGTCTGGGTGGCCTACATTTTCCTCAGCCGCCGCCTGCGCCAGCGGTATTCCAGCCTGGCCATGAACGCCTGGCAAGCGGTGCTGGCGGCGCTGACGCTGCTCCCCGCGGCCCTGGGGGAAGGGTTTGATCCCGGCGCCGTGTCCTGGGATGGCTGGGCCAGCGCGGCGGTGCTGGCCCTGGTCTGCTCCGCCCTGTGCTATTACCTTTACGGCAACGCCCTCACGGCCCTCTCGCCTCTGGCCTCCGCCATTTTCATCAACCTGATCCCCCTGACCACCATGGTCGCGGGGGTGATCTTCCTGGGCGAAACGCTGACCCTGGCCACCCTGGCCGGCGGCGCGCTGATCATCGGCAGCATTTTCCTGGTGAACCTGACCCCGCAAAGCCGGGAGGCGTAAGTCCCTCCGGCCTGCATGCGGCCGGACATGCTCTCTTGCCGAGCGCTGTCCCGTTGCCAGTCCATTGAAAAGGGCGCGTTGCAGTTTTTTTGTCTGCAACGCGCCCTTTTCCGTCGGTGGGACCATCGGGCATCCCTTCGCGCCGGAGGTGCCACCGCTCCTCCGGCGCAGAGCTACAACGCGGACGAAAATTTAGAAGTTCGCCCCGTCGGTGGGGTTGTTCAGCACGCCAAAGGCCGTCAGCGTGGCCAGCAGCGCGGTGGTCAGCGTCTGCCATACCTCCGAGGTGATCCCCAGCCGCTCATAGATGCCGAAGCTCGCCAGGCACAGCCCCACCAGGGACAGCAGCGACGCCCAGGCCGCCTTGCTGCGAAAGCGCGATTGCTGCATGCACCGTTCCTCCTTTCTCCCTCAGTTGACAAAGCGGTCCAGCCACCGCTGCGCCTGGGCCGCCGCTTCTTCCTGCCGGGCCAGGCGCTGGGCCAGCTCCGCCGTTTGAAGCGACAGGCGGCGCAGCTCCAGGCGGGTTTCCTCCGCCATTTCCCCCAGGTAGCCCAGGCGGGACCGGAGCTCCGCCATGTCCGCCGCCCGCTGCCGCGCCGTGGCGCAATATCCCGCCAGCACCCCCAGGAGCGCGCACAGGGCGCTGACGGCGGCGGGAATCAGGCTCACGATTTCCCCTCCAACGCCTGTTCCAGCGCCGCCCGCAGGCTCTCCGCCAGCGCCCTGGGAATTTTCACCGTGTCCGCTTCCGCACCCATGCCGGGGCTCAGGAATTCGGCCATCACATAGCCGGTCCTGCCCTGCCACACGGTGCGCACCCACGCCTCATCCACCGCCTCCACCTCCAGCGCCGTTCCCTGGGGAATGCGGTCCAGCAGCGCCGCCCGGGTGCTGGGCTCAGCCCGGAAGTTCACCGTGCTGGCCTGTACCGTTCTCTGCTCCACGTTCTGTTCCTCCTCCGCGAAATCCTTCAGCCATCCCAGATGCGTCCATCCCCGCAGGCTGCTGTCCTCGCGCACGCAGGGCGGCGTGGCGTGGATTACCCGCAGGGGCGCGGCGGATACCACCAGCCCCACATGGTAGAAATCCTGGGGCAGTTCCGGGTCGTAATAGGCGCCCCCGGGGCGGTAGCTCTCCGGGGGCTGGCTGTCCCGCGCCTTGAAGGCCACCATGCCCCGCCCCGGCAGCACCTGCCCCGCCGGCCGCAGCCAGGCGCAGGCCGTCCGGGCCATGCGGTTGCTGCCGTGGTACAGGGACTTCCCCTGCCGTCGGTAGGCCCGCACAAAGGCTCCGGAGCAGTCGATGCCGTTTTCATCGTTGCTGCCGGGGCTCGCGTAGGGCCAGCCCAGCATGGCCTCAAAATCCGCGATCAGCTGATCCATGTCCATGGCGTTTCCCCTCCTTTCCGTAGCACCAGCGTAAGGCCGCAAACGCGCTCGCGCTCCCCAAAAGGAGTTTTTTTCCCGCACAGGCATGGGATTCCATGGGAACGGCATAGGCTCCCTTGACAGACAAGGGAGGTGACCCGCCATGGAAGCCGCCGTCGCGCGACGCTACGTACTCTTACGCCCCGCAGCGGGAAATCATGCCGGCTACGCCCGGCTGGAGGTCCGCCACGGCCGGGGCGCCGTGTCCCTGCGCGTATCCCTCCCCGGCCGGGAAGCGGGCGTCCGCGCCCTGCTGCTGGCCGGGGATGCGGAAACCGGCTCAGTGCTGGACCTGGGCGCCACAACCCTGGACAAAGCGGGCCGCGGGCAGCTTTTCCGCCACAACCTGCCCTTGCCCGGAGGTTTCGCCCCCTATCATACCCTGGCGGTGGCCGCCGACTGGCCCCAGCCCGCCCTGCTTCTCCACGGCCCCCTGGGCGCGGTCTCCCCGCCCCGCTGGCAGCTGGAGGACGCCGTGACCCGCTACCTGGCCGTGCCGGTGGAGCGCCCCCCGGCGGCGCCCATGCCGCTCCCGTGCTCCCCGGCGGCGCAGCCGGAGCCCCGGCCACAGCCGCCTGCCACGTGCTGGACGCCTCCGCCGGCGCCCGCGGTCCGCCCGCGCCTCACCCTGGGCGCGCTGCCCCGGCTGCGCTGGCCCCAGGGCCTGGCGGAGCTTGCCGGCTGGTTTGCCACCCTGCCGCCCGCCGCGCCCTTCGAGGCCCCCGGCTGGCGCTTTGTGGAGGTCCCCCTGGGGCCGGGCGCGCCCGCCGCCGCCTGCGCCGTGGGCATGCTTGCCTCGGGCGAGCGCCTGCTCCGCGTGGCCTACGCCCTGCCGGGGCAACCCTCCGCGCTCCCCCCGGGCGGGCTGAAGGATTACTGCTGGATGCAGGGCCGCCACGGACAGGGATACTGGGTGCGTTTTCAGAACCTGCGCCCGGACTATGCAGCGCTTCCCCCGGAGCAGGACGTCTACGCCCCTCCTCCATGACGCATCCGGTGCGCACGCCGCCCATTTTTCGCAATGCCAGCGGTTCGCTTCGTCGCAAAATTTGCATAATTATTGCCATATTATGCATTCCTGCGTCGCAGCGCAGAAAAAATACCAGGTTTTTGCGCCAGATTTCGCGTTTTTTCCCAGTTTTCCACAAAAGGCGGCACTGTGAAATCCATTTGTGGAAAACCTGTGCGGATTGTGGATAAATTTCGAAACCTTTACGAAACTTTTGCTTTTTCAAGGGTTTTCCGCGCCTCACCCTGTGCAAAACCCTGTGGGAAATGTGGATTGTTCCCCTAGGTTTTCCACAGTACGCGAACGCAGGGGAATATTCCGCTTATGCATTCCGCGAAAAGCTCCCCAAAAAAGACAGGTTTCCCAGAAGCCCCGCCGCCTGCTTTGCCACGCGCATTCGCCGCGAAATATGCAGACTTGTGTATGTTTTGCAAAAAAAGAAAAGGACGGTGTTGCCTGATGTCCGCGCCGGGATCTCTCCGCCTGTTGGAACGCCGGCTGCGCCTGCTGGCGCTGCTGACCGTTTTCTTTGGCCTGATTGTGACCGCAGGGCTTTGCCTGCGCCCCACGGAAACTGTAACCACCCTGGATCCTTTCGTGGAAAAGCCGCTGACAGGAATGGTGATTCTGGTGGACCCCGGTCATGGCGGCTATGACGGCGGCGCCCGGGCCCAGGATAGCGGCCTGTGGGAGAAGGAAATCAACCTGGCCGTAGCCCTGCAAGTGGAGAAGGCGCTGACCGCTCGGGGGGCCTCCGTCACCCTGACCCGCCGGGAGGACGTGGCCCTGTGCGACGAATCCACCGCCTCCGGCTCCAAGAAGCGGCAGGACATGGAGCGCCGCGTGGCCCTGGGGGAGGAGATCGGGGCGGACATGGTGCTTTCCATCCATATGAATGAATACCGGGACCGCAATCAATCCGGTCCTCAGGTGTTCTACCGCCAGGAAAGCGAAGAAAGCCGCCTGCTTGCGGGCTGCATGCAGGCGGCGTTGATCTCCGCGCTCTCCCCGCCCAAGGAGCGGGCGGCGCTGGCGGGAGACTATTTCATACTGCGGCTTCCGGTTCCCTCCGTGCTCATCGAGTGCGGGTTCATCTCCAACAGCGCGGAGGAAAAGCTGCTGCTGGACGCGGCCTATCAGGCCCGGCTGGGAGAGGCCGTGGCCCAGGGCGTCATGGATTATCTGTCCCTGGAAGCCCGACGGAGCGCAAACCCCGGCTAAAATCCTCCGGCCAAGGGGCAATAAACTGCATCCGCTCCCCGGTGCGGGGATGGGTGAAAGCCAGGGAATAGGCATGCAGCATCAGCCGGCCCACGGGCGCGCCATGGCGCACGCCATAGATGGGATCGCCCGCCACCGGGTGGTGGATGGCCTGCATGTGCACGCGAATTTGATGGGTCCGGCCGGTGAGAATGCGCACATCCAGCAGCGTGGCTCCCCGGCCCCGGGCCAGCACCTGCCAGCGCGTCAGCGCCTCCCGCCCCTGGGGATCCACCGCCATCTTTTTCCGGTCGGTTTTGCTGCGGCCCAGGGGCAGGGCGATTTCTCCCGCCTCCTGCTGCATGGCGCCCTCCACCAGGGCGCGGTAATGCTTCTCCATCTCCCGGGCCGCCAGCTGACGGCTGAGCTCCCCGTGGGCAAAGTCGTTCTTGGCCACCAACAGCAGCCCGGAGGTATCCTTGTCCAGCCGGTGCACAATGCCCGGGCGGATCTCCCCGCCGATGCCGGAAAGGTGCTCCAGGTGGTACAGCAGCGCGTTCACCAGCGTGCCCGCCTCGTTGCCCGCCGCGGGATGCACCACCATGCCGCTGGGCTTGACCACCACCGCCAGGTCCTCATCCTGGTACAGCACCGTCAGGTCGATGTTCTCCGGCTGGGGGCGCGCCTCCTGGGGAGGCGGCTCCAGCAGCGCCAGGGATGCGTTCGCGGCAGGGCGAAACCCCGGCTTTGTCAGCGGCGCGCCCTGGCAGGTGCAGCATCCCTGCTCCATCAGCGCCGCCACCCGGCTCCGGCTCAGCCCGGATGCCGCGGCCAGCAATACGTCCGCCCGGGTAGCTCCGTCGCCCAGCGCCTCATGCCGTTTTTCCGGTTGTATCTCCATGATTTCTTTCGCTCCATTCCTTTGGCATCCACAGGATGGTAATGCCCAGCAGCACCGCGCCCACGGTGAGCGCCGCGTCCGCCACATTGAAAATCGCAAAGCGGAACAGCAGCACCTCGAACATGTCCACCACATAGCCGGTGCAAAAACGGTCCACCATATTCCCCACCGCGCCGCCCAGCATGAGCATCGCGGCGGTTCCGGCCAGCCTGCCCAGCCGGTAGCGCCGCAGAAACAGCCATCCCAGCAGGATCAGCGCCCCGGAAAGCAGCCCCAGCAGCCATCCCTGCCCGGATAGCATGCTGAAGGCCATGCCGGTATTCTCCGCGTAGCGCAGCCCCAGCACCCCGGGAATCAGCGTCACAGGCCCGGCGGAGGCCAGGCGGCTCGCCGCCAGATATTTGCTTCCCTGGTCCAGCGCCACCACCGCCAGGGCAATCCACAGCCGTTTCATCGCCCGACCCTCCTTCACTCCAGCCTGCGCTGGACAATGCTCACGATCTGCGCCAGAAAATCCCCGATGACCGGCAGGTTCCGGCTGGCCAGGCGCTGCAGCATGATCACCAGCACGGCCCCCAGGATGGTAAACCCCACCGCCATCCCCAGCCCACGGGCCACGCCGCCCAGAAAATGGCTGCGCATCAGCCGTTTCCTGTCCCCCAGAAAATGAATGTATTCCCTTAGGCGCATCTGCTCCAGGCTGAGCAGATACCCTTCCAGGCGGTCCAGGAGCCTTTCCAGCCGTTCCCGGTCCTCCGCCCGTTCCTGATCCTCCGCCATGGCGCACCTCCCGCTACAGTATGCCCGGGCGCGTCCATGCATATGAAAAAGAAGGGCCGCCGACACTATGGTCGACGACCCTTCTGCGTGTTGCTTAGTAGCGGCTCTGACGATGGGCCTCGAAGCACTCGCGGCAGTACACGGGGCGATCTCCACGGGGCTGGAAGGGCACCTGGGTGGTGCAGCCGCAGCCATCGCAGATCACTTCGTACATCTGGCGGGGGCCATTGCCGCCATTGGCATTGCGGCGGGCGGCACGGCAGGCGGGGCAACGGCCGGGCTCGTTCTGGAAGCCCTTCTCGGCGAAGAAGGCCTGCTCGGAAGCGGTGAACACGAAGTCGGCGCCGCAATCACGGCACTTGAGGGTCTTGTCCTGATACATGGTGATATACCTCCTAAAAATTGTTGCACCCTATACCGTGTGCCATTCAGTGCTTCCATGGTTTACGACCGGATGCGTGACAACCAAAGGAGGAATGAATTTGCATACCTGGTTGGGCTAACGTAGTATATTATAGCACGTTTCTATAGGGTTGTACAGACCTGTAAAAAATTTCTTTTTTTCGCAAGGACTTTTCGTCGTTTCAGTTCCATAAGAAGTAAACTAGGCTTGTAGTCTGTTCATCGAAAAATGGAGGTAGGCTAGAATAAAATCAACTCATCTTCAGGAGGCAAACAGAATGGATTATCTGGATCTTGGCATGAAAATCCGCCAGCTCCGAAGGCAAAAGTCCCTGACACAGGAGCAGCTTGCGGAGATTGCCGGCATATCTCCTTCCTTTCTTGGGCACATCGAGCGCGGTACCCGTGTCGCCAGCGTGGACACCCTGGTTGCCCTGTGCAACGCCCTGCAGGTGACCCCGAATTATTTGCTCTCCGCATCCCTGAACCAGACCGATATGTTCCCCGACGCCCTTTCCTCCGGCCAGCGGGCGCGGCTGAGCGAATTCCTCCGCCTGGCCCAGGACGCCGTGCTGGACTGGGACAAGTGAGCACTGCCTGCAGCCTTCTTTCGTGTTGCTGATGCGGTTCCGCGTTGGTTGGTGCAAGAAAAGCACCGGATAGCCGCTGCCATCCGGTGCTGGTTTGTTCCTTTGTTTGTTGTTATGCAGTTTTCCGATGCCTGTTATGATTCCTGATCTTCTTCGGCGTCGTCTTCGGCACTGAGCTTGGTTGTTGCAACCTCAATCAGTTTAGCCTCCAGAGCATCGTCTACGGGGACGAATTCCTCGACTTCTTCGCCGTCTTCCTCGGTGCTGGTGATCACCTTCATAATATAGCAGGTGATTTCTTCATTGTCGGTTTCTTCGTCCGCGCAGTCATCGCATTCGCAATGATCGTCATGTTCGTGGTCGATACAGGCATCGCATCCACAGGATTCCTCGTCCTCTGCGTCGGTTAAAATCGCATATTCTTCACCATTGTAGAAGAAATAATCCAGGACCTGCAGCAGGACTTTATTTCCATCCTCATCGGTGCCTTCGATCACGCCGAAGTCTTGCCCTTCTTCTTCGTACAACGGTATCACCCTTTCTCTGTTCGCATGCTCTCACGGCGGCGCTGGTCGGTCGATACTGTACCTAGAAACCATGCGCTCTTGGAGTTACCTTGTTACCATCGCCACGAACCTGGGTCACTGCTTGCCATGGATCGGTTCCATCCTGTGCCAACCTTGTTTCAGCCCTGTACCAAACCGGGGATGCTTACCAAAGGTGGAGGGGATCCAATCGTTCGGTTTGACCTGGTTTCCTTTTGGGGATGGCCGCCGTGCGATGCTTATTTGCTTTCCTTTCCTTGGGTTCGGCTTTATTATAACCCAAGCCGTCGTTTTTGGCAAGGTTTTTTCCCAAAGTTTTTTCTTTGACTTTTCCAGGGAAATGCGTTATGCTTTTAGTTAGGGCGTTTCTTTTGCAGGGGCTCCAGGGTGCCGTCCGGGCGCTGGATGCGCACGTTGTCCAGCACCTGCTGCATATTGGCCCGGAAGCCCTCCAGATATTCCTGGCGCAGGGCAGCCTGCTCCCGCACCTCACCCTCCGTCAGGCCGACGGTTCTTTTTTTACGGGCCAGTTCATTGATGCGCTCAATCTTTTTCGGGTCCACCGCGCTTTCGCCTCCTATGGATTCGGTTTGGAAAGGATGTTTCCCCCATGATTGAAGGAAAGTGGTTCGCCCCCGGCGAGGATCTGACCCAGCCCCTTGCCCTCCGCCGCCTGGTGCTGGGCCGGGACGCCGACGCGCTGGATCCCCTGGCCTGGAACGTGGTGGTTTACCGGGAGGGCCAGCCCGCGGCCACGGGGCGCATCTGGTGGCGGGAGGGCGCCTTCTGGATCGGAGACATTGCGGTGGATCCCGCCTTTCGCGGGCAGCGCCTGGGGGACCTGACCCTTCGGCTGCTGCTGTTCAAGGCGCAGACCCATGCCGCCCGGCGCATCCGCGCCCTGTCTCCCGCGGCGCTTGTGCCTTTTTTCACCCGCCTGGGCTTCCACCCCGAGGGGGATGCCGCCGGCGGGATGCAACCCCTGCTGCTGCTGGGGGAGGAGCTCTGTTTGGACAGCTGCCAAGGCTGTTCAAAGGACTGCCCCAACCGCCGCTGACTTACCGGAAGGCCGGCAGGCTCCGGCTGCGGCAGGTCAGTCCCAGGGCTACCAACACCGCCATGCACAGGCTCATGACGCTGTAGTACAGCAGCTTGTTGGGCCCCCGGTCCACCAGAAACTCCATGGCTACCGCCACGCCTACGCACACGATGGCCACCGGCCAGACCCATAGGGTCCGGCCTTTTTTCATGCCCGGAACCCGGCTCAGCCGCCGCTGCCAGTGCGCCAGCACCGCCAGCACCATCAAGAGCTCCGCCACCTGCTGCACGGGCACGAAGTGCACCACCATGTGCAGGTCGTTGCGCAGGCACTCCATGACCATCTGCGTGCAGCCGAAGAACAGCAGGAACACGCCGCACAGGTCCCCCGGCGCGCCGGTATTCCCCCGGCGGCGCAGCGCCCACGCCAGCAGCCCCAGGCCGATGACGCCTGCCAGCGCCGCCTCATACAAATAAACGGGATGCACCCATTCGCCGGTGAAGACATCCTCCACCCCCAGGAACATCAACCCAGGCGTGGCAATCGCCCGGCCCATGCCCATGCCGGTGCCCGTCTCGCACAGGCGCTCCACCAGGATACCCGCAGGCAGGGCCAGGGCCAAGCCATCCACCAGCAGCCGCCGGGGAATCCGCAGCAGCTTCTCCGCCGCCCAGGCCGCCAGCAGCATGCCCAACAGCGCCCCCACCAGGGAGTAGCCCCCGTCCCAGAAGCGCAGAGCAAGCGCCGGATTGGACAGGGTGGTAAGGTAATAGGTGCTCTCCGCCAGCACGAACAGCAGCCGGCTGCACAGCAGCGTCAACGGCACGGAAAGCGCCGCAAAGCGGATGAACGCGCCGTACGCCACCCCACGCGCCCTGCACCAGGCCAGCTCCACCGCCAGCGCCACCAACAGCGCCCCGGCCATGCCCAGCCCAAATCCCGTCACCGGCACACCCAACACCGTAAAGAGCGTATCGGTCATGGTCATTCTTCCTCCGCGGCTTCGTCCAGGCCGTAGTCAATGGCAGTGGCAAAATAGATGATATCGGACACGGAGCGCTCCGCCTCAAAGGACTTGCGGGAGTAGTTCTCCCCGTTGAAGTACATCAGCGCGCTGTTGCCCCCGTCCAGGTTGTAGGCCTGCACGCAGCCCTGGTCATACATGAACTGGGCCAGGGTAGCCACGTCGCAGCCCTCGGAGTCCGCCGCACCCCGGCCGTCCACCACCACCAGCAAATATTCCAGCTCCCCCAATTGCCCAATGGCGCACCGGGGCTCCTTGCCGCGGATGTTGTAGTTGTACTTCTCCGGCATCTCCTGCAGCTCCCCGTCGATGACCAGGGCGGGGCCGAAGTTGAACACATTGACGATGGGGTCCTCCGCCTCCATCAGCGCCTGCAGCTGAGTAGCGTCGGAGTTTTTCAGAATGTGGAAATTCCCCTTGCTGTCGGTGACCAGCATGTCCCGGCTCTTCAGGGGCTTTTTCCGGTAGGCCTCGCCCATGCGCACCACATAGCCGCCTTCCTCATTGGCGAAGTAATCCCCGCCAATGGCCACCACCGCGTTGTTGTCCCGGGCGATGGTGGAGACGCGGTTGGTCTTCCGGGTGCCGAAGGGCGCCGCCAGGCCGATGCGCAGCTGGGAAGGATCGGCGATCTTTACCCGGGCCACGTTGAACTGGGCGTCTCCCACCCAGACCCGCTCCATGGTCACCGAAAGGGTTTCATCCCCGTAGCCGCTCTCGGTGAAGTTGGCGGGATCGGCCACGTGGCCGGGAGAAAAATCCATGGGCAGGGAGGGCGCGGAGGCCTCCCCCAGGGCCAGGGCGGGCAACAGCGCCGCGCACAGCAAGGCCAGCCATTTCTTCATTTGCGTTACCTCCAAGTTGTTTGTGTGTCCACGGAGAACCCTCCCGCCTTCACTCGAACAGGAAGGCGTACTCGTCCTCCACCGCGGGGCCCTGCTCCAGGTAGCTGCGCTGGGCCTCCTGGGTAATGCTCCCCTGGGGCACGGCCAGCGCTACGCCCGCCAGCAGCGCCAGGGTCAGCAACGTAAACAAAACGTTTTTCACGCCCGACTTCATGCCGTTTCCTCCTCCCGGAATACCCAGCGGTTCTGCACGTTATAGTTCAGGAAATACAGCACCGTGTCGCAGACCGCCTTGACCACGCCCTCGTCCATGCCCAGGGTGCTGAACAGCTGCACGCACAGGTTGCTGACGCAAATCACCGCCACGCACAGCAGCGTATAGCGCCACACCGCTTTTTTCGCGCTGCCCCGGAGCTTGAACACCAGGGACTTGTTCAGCAGGAAGTTGCACACCGAGGAGATCAGCCGCGCCGCCAACCCGCTGACCCAAATAATGCCCGTGTGGTCGATGCCCAGGTTCAGCAGCAGCACGTCCCGAAGGATCCAGGCCAGCCCCTGATCAATCACCACACACAAAATGCTGGTGCACAAAAACTTCACAAAGCTCCCCAGCAGCACCTTGTAGATCCGGTAGCTATCCCGCAGGGGATGGAAGTGGGAGCCTTCGTTGTTGTTTTCATACACCGTTTCAATGGTGATGGACACAATGGGGATTCCCGCCCGGGCGCAGGCCATGAGCACCCGCATCTCGTACTCGTAGCGGTCCCCCTCCACCTGCCGCATCAACCCCAGCTCCTCCCGGCGGAAGGCGCGCAGGCCCGTCTGGGTGTCCGGCAGCCACTGGCCGTAAAACAGGCGGAATACCCCGCTGGTGATCCAATTGCCGTAGCGGGAACGCTTGGGCACATGGGGCAGGGAAAAGTCCCGGCTGCCCAGGTACAGCTTGCGCTCGCCCCGGGTCAGCTCCTCCGCCAGGCGCCACACGTCCGCCACGGTGTGCTGGCCGTCCGCGTCCGCGGTGATGACCCCCAGGCAGTCCGGGAAGCGCTCCGCCACCAGGGCATAGCCCGTTTTCAGCGCCGCGCCCTTGCCACGGTTGACATCGTGCCGGGCCACCTGGCACCCGGGCAGGGCCGCCAGCTCGTCAAAGATCCGCCGGTATGCCGGCCCGGAGCCGTCGTCCACCACCACAATGTGTGCAAACCCCTTTTCCAGCAGCGCCTTCACATACCTGGTCAGCCGCTCGTCCGGCTCCAGGGAGGGTATCAGCACCACCGCATCCTGGGGGTGACTTGCCATATGTTTCTACATCCTTTCGCATCAGTTCATCAGCGTATCCAGATAGTCGCTCATCAGCGCGCTCCAGTCCCGCCCGGTAAAGTCCGTCAGCAGCTGCGTCAGGTCCTCCCGGCTGGCCCGTCCGAAACGGTAGGCTTCCACGTAGCTCCGCAGAAAGCCGTCCAGCTCCTCCTTGCCCAGGGCCAGCTCCAGGGCCGTCCACAGCGCCGCGCCCCGGCGGTAGCACACCAGTGTATATTCCTCCAGGTCGGCGAAGTAATCGATGGGGCTTCCCGGGGTCACCGTGCGCCCGCCATCGGCCCGGAGCGCCGCCTCCACCCGCTGCACCCGGAAATCCTCCCGGGCCTGCGCGCCATACCACTGGCCCACATAGTCCATCACCGCGTACTCGCACAGGGATTCATCCTGCCAGGGCTGGTAATAGCTGTCCGACCCCACCATGGCGTACCACCACTGGTGGGCCACCTCGTGGGCCACGGTCCATTCCAGGTCCTGTCCCCCGGCGTTCACCAGGGTGCTGCCCAGCATCACCATGCGGGGATATTCCATCCCCCCGAAGGGGAAATCCACCTCCGCCAGGGTCAGGCTGGGGTATACATACGCTCCGTAATGCTCCCCAAATGTCTCCAGCGCCTGCCGGGCATAGGTCACCAGCTCCCGGGCGCGGGCGGCGTCCCGGGCGTAGGCGGTCACCAGCACGTCCCCGGACATGCCCTGCGCCATTTGAAACCCGTCGCTGATCACCAGGGCAAAGTCCCGCACCGCTTCGCTGCGGAAGGTGACGGTCTGCACGTCGCCCACCAGCGCGGTTTCCCCCCAGCCCGAGGCCGCTACGGCATATCCCTGGGGCATGGTCAGCCGCACGGTCCAGTTGGCGCAGGCCGATTGGAAGGGATCGCCCACGGGCAGGTACGCCTCCGTGCGCCAGGCCCCGTCCTCATACAGGGCGGGCACCGGGAACACGTTGCCCAGGGCCCACACCCCCGCCGTTTCCCCAAAGCGGCTGGCGCACAGGGGGATATCCACCCGGTAATCCAGGGCCAGGGTAACGCTCTCCCCCGGCGCCCATCCCGTTACCACCGGCAAGGCCAGCACGGTTTCCGCCTGGTCCAGCCGTTGCGCCGACACCGCCTGCCCGTTCACCTCCAGGGCCGTGATGCACGGCCCGCCTGCCTGAAACCCCTCGGGATAGCAGGTCCAGTAGAGCTCATTGGTCATGCAGGGGCTGGTATCCTCCCGCAGGTAGGCGCCGGTCCAGCTGCGAAGCAACACCTGGGTCAGCGTCTCCCCCGTGCGGTTGTACAACGTCATCCGCTGCTCCGCGGTAAGCGTCCGCGCCTGTGGATCGAACACCGCGTCCACGGTGATTTCGTCCAGGCCCTCAGCAGCTTCTATCACCAGGGGATTGGTCTCCCGCAGCGCCGGGCGCTCCAGCGTCCAGCTCCTGCTCCAAACCAGGAGGGCGGCCACCGCCCCCATGCCCAGCACAATCAAGACCGCATACAGCCAAGCTTTGCGGTTTTCCTCCCGTGTAAGCCCGTTCCTGCTCATGCCCGGCCCCCTTCCGCTGAACTGAAACAGCACTCATTATACAACAATTCCGCCCGCTTGAAAAGCCCGGCTCCGGGGGCAAAAAAAGGGAGCGGACCGGCGTCCCGGCCCGTCTCCCCCGCCTATGCACTTCACGGGCAAACCCGGCAAATCAGCTCCGCCGCCAGGTCGATCTCCGCATCCATCCGGTCCAGGCGGCCCCATTCCTCCACGGTATGCATGCCCGCGCCCTCCAGGCCCAGGCCGTCCAGCACGCCGATGCCCGCCTGCCCCACAATGGCGATATCCCCCGCCCCGCCGGTGCGGACGTGGCGCAGCTTCCGCCCCTGCCGGGCGGCAATTTCCAGAGCGATGTCCAGCAGCGCCTGGCTCTTCGCATTGAGGTCGATGGCCGGATGGGATGCGCCGAAGGTCACCGTGGTGGTGACGCCGGGCACCGGCTCCTCCGCGCAGATGGCCTGGATGCGCTCCATCAGCGGCTTTTGCAGCGCCTGATCAAAGTAGCGGAACTCGCACTTGCAGGATGCCTCGGGAGCCACCACATTCTCCGCCGTGCCCCCGCGGATCAGCCCCGCGTTGAAGGAGATTTCCCGCCCGTCGTCCCGCAGGGCGTAGAGCCTGGTGATCTGGGCGCACAGGCCCTGGATGGCGCTGGCGCACTCCTTATACATGGCGCCCGCGTGCCCGGGAATCCCCTTGCAGGAGATCAGCGCGCTGGTGACGCCCTTGCGGGCGCAGGTCAGCTGACCGTCCCCGGCGGGCTCGAAGCTCAACGCCGCAAAGGAGGCCCTGGCGGTTTCCAGCAGCAACTCCGCGCTGGAGGGCGAGCCGATCTCCTCGTCCGGGTTCAGCACCACGCAAAGGCGGTAGCGCTTCAGGTCCAGGGCGGGCAGCGCCTTGCGCAGGGCATAAAGCATCACCACCAGGCCGCCCTTCATGTCCGTCAGGCCGCTGCCCTTGGCCCGACCGTCCCCCAGGGGGGTGAAGGGCACGCTTACCTCGTGGGGAAACACCGTGTCCATGTGTCCCATGAGCATCAGCTGCCGCTCGCCCTGGCCGATTACGCAGCGAAGGGTGGGCCCCAGGGTGGCATGGGGAAGCGTCTCCACCGCAAAGCCCAGGTCCGCAAACTCCCGGGCGAACATTTCCGCCACTCGGGTCACGTCCGCCTGGTCCAGGGAGCCGCTGGGTTGGTCAATCATCTGCCGAAGGGTTTCCAGGGGCGTGGTCAGCATGGGTCAACGTCTCCTTTTCTTACAGCACCTTTTGCAGGAAATCCTGGGTGCGCTTCTGCTGGGGATGGTCGAAAATCTGCTCCGGCGTGCCCGCCTCCACAATCTGCCCGTCGTCCATGAAGAGGATGTAATCCCCCACCTCCCGGGCGAAGCGCATCTCATGGGTGACCACCAGCATGGTCATGCCCTCCCGGGCCAGGGTCTTCATCACGTCCAGCACCTCGCCCACCATCTCGGGGTCCAGGGCGCTGGTGGGCTCGTCAAAAAGCATCACGTCCGGGTCCATGGCCAGGGCGCGGACGATGGCCGCCCGCTGCTTCTGCCCGCCGGAAAGGTTCTGCGGCCAGGTATCCCACTTGTCGATGAGGCCCACCCGCTCCAGCAGCTTCCGGGCCTTCTTTTCGGCCTCCTCCTTGGGGGTGTTCCGTACGCGGATGGGCGCCACGGTGATGTTGTCCTTCACCTTCAGGTGCGGGAACAGGTTGAACTGCTGGAACACCATGCCCATGCGCTGGCGGAGCTGGCTGAGCTCCTTCTTCCCCGCCTGGGTCACGTCGTTGCCCTCAAAGATGATCCTGCCCGCGGTGGGCTTTTCCAGCAGGTTGATGGAGCGCAGCAGCGTGCTCTTCCCCGACCCGGAGGGGCCGATGAGCACAATCACATCCCCCTTGCGCACGTTCAGGTCGATCCCCTTGAGCACCTCCAGCTTGCCGAAGTTCTTGATCAGCCCTTCGATCTGGATCAGAATTTCCTGCCCGGAGCCGGAATCAAGCGGCTGTCGTGTCGGCACGGCGCATCCTCCTTTCCAGCAGGCCCAGCAGCTTCGTGGCCACATAGGTGAGCACGAAGTAAATCAGCGCGGCCACGATCATGGTTTCAATGTAGTAGTAGTTTACCGAGGCCAGCTTGTAGGCCTGGTAGGTCAGCTCATACACGCCCACGGCGTAGAGGATGGAGGACTCCTTGATGATGGCCACAAACTCGTTGCCCATGGCCGGCAGCGTCACCTTCACCGCCTGGGGCAGAATGATATACAGCATCGTCTGCCCGGAGGACATGCCCAGGGACTCCGCCGCCTCCACCTGTCCCTTTTCCACGGACTGCAACCCCGCGCGGATCAGCTCCGCCATGTAGGCCCCGGAGTTGATCACCAGGGCGATGATGCACAGCGTCATCCGGGGCAGGCGCATGCCCAGCTGCGGCAGGCCGTACACCACCAGCAGCACCTGCACCAGCAGCGGCGTGCCGCGGATGAAGGCCACGTAGACATTCATCAGCCACCGCAGGGGCGCCAGGCGGGTGCGGCGGCAGATGGCCACCAGAAGCCCCAGCAGCGACCCCAGCAGCACCGTGAAAAACGCCAGCTGCAGCGTGATCTCCACGCCCTCCATAAAGGCGGGAAATTTCGTGACAAGGATCTCCCAGATTTTTGCGAAATTGATCATAGCGACTCCTTACCCTTTGTAAGCGCCAAGCAAGGGGGAAAGGGCCGATCCCTTTCCCCCTCCTGCGCGCCGGCGTTGCTTATTCCTCCAGCAGCGTGGCGTTGAGCGCCGTGGCCTCGTCCACCCAGGCGTCGAAGGTGCCGTCGGTGGTCACGCGCTCGATCACGGAGTTGATCACTTCCAGCAGGGCCTCGTTGTCGCCCTTGTTCACCGCCACGGCCACGCCGTCGCTGTTGTCATACTCCACGGGCACCTGGGAAATCACCAGCTGGCCGGGATACCGGGCGATGTAGGTCTTGGCCACCAGGTCCGTCAGCAGCACGCCGTCCAGCGTACCCTGCACCAGATCCATCACCATCAGGGAAATGTTGTCCATCAGCTGGGGTTCGCAGGCCGCGAACTGCTCCTCCAAAATGGTGGCCTGCAGGGCGCCCATCTGCGCGCCCACCCGCTTGCCGGCCATGGATTCCACAGTGGTCAGGGTGTCCTCGTCCTCCGCCCGCACCATCATGATCTGTCCGCCGATGTAGTAGGGGTTGGAGAAGTCCACCACTTCCAGCCGGTCCTCCCGTACGGCCATGCCGGAGGCGATCATGTCGATTTCCCCGGCACGCAGCGCGGTAATCAGCCCCGCAAAGGTCTGGTCCGCCAGCACCATTTCCACGCCCAGCTCGTCTGCGATGGCCTGCGCCAGCTTCATATCGAAGCCCTGCAGTTCCTCTTCGCCGGTCTCGGGATTGGTATAGTAGAATTCATAGGGCGGGAAGCCCACGTTGGCGCCCACCACCAGCGTGCCCTTCTCCTGAATATCCGACAGCATATCCGCCAGGGCCGCCTGGGACGCGCACAGCGCCAGGCACAGGGCCATCGCAATGGCCAATACCTTTTTCATGATGAAAATCCTCCTTGCATACTAAAGACTACTGCATAAATATACGCCTATTTTTTCATTTGTCAATACGTTATGCATATTTATTCTGTTTTTCTGCTGTATTGGGCCGCCGCCAGCGGAAACGGGGTTGCTTTTGCCCGCCGGTGTGCTACAATAGACCCAACCATGCGGCCTTTCCCATGCCGCGGCGAAAACAAAAGAGGAGGCGTATCCGCCATGCTTTTTGAAAAGAACGATACGGTGCTATTTATCGGCGACTCCATCACCGACTATAACCGCGCCCGCCCTGTGGGGGAGGGGCTGAACAACGCCTGGGGCACCAGCTATGCCGCCATGGCCTCCAGCCTGCTGTGCGCCATGTACCCGGAGCTGCGCCTGCGAATGATCAACATGGGCATCAGCGGCAACCAGATCCGCGACCTGGACCGGCGCTGGCAGACGGACGTGATGGATCTGCATCCCGATTGGGTGGTGGTGCTCATCGGCATCAATGATGTGTGGCGGCAGTTTGACAGCCCCTATCAGCCGGAACTCCATGTGCCTCCGGAAGAATACAGGGCCACCTATCAGCGGCTGCTGGAAGCTACCCTGCCCAAGGTCAAGGGCATGGTGCTGCTGACCCCCTACTTCATGGAACCCAACCAGGCTGACCCCATGCGCGCCCGCATGGACGTTTACGGTCAAATCGTCAAGGAGCTGGCCGCAGCCTACCATCTGCCCTGCGTGGACACCCAGGCCGCCTGGGATGGGCTGTTCCGGCACATGCATCCCTGCAACATCGCCTGGGACCGCATCCACCCCAACCAGGTGGGCTGCATGTTCCTGGCCAAGACCTTCCTCAGCGCCGTGGGCTTCGACCGGTAAACCAGCACGGCTGTTTATGCACCTGAAAAAGCGCGAGGCATTGCCTCCCGCGCGTCCGAATCCCGTTGCAAAAGGCGTCCGAGGTCAGAGGCATGGAACCTCCTCCGGACGCCTTTTGCCGTATGTGCGGTTATTTCCCAGGGAGGTTCAGCGCCACGTCGCCATGGTTGCACTGAACAGTTAGCTCCTTCTCCCCGCCGGTTTTTTCCTGGGGAAGATTGCATGTGCCCTTTTTGATGCTGGTGACGATATGATAATCATCATATCCCGCCTGGATTGTGCCGGATATGTCCCCGTTCTTGACGTTGATGGCAATGCGCTGGGCCGGATATGCTTCTTCCAAATACAGGCTGCCGCCATTGACATCCAGCGTCAGGGCTTCGGTCACCACCACCGGTTCCAGGGAGATATCCTCGTTGGTGGTGGACAGGGTTAGGCTTTTTAGGCCGGTATCCGGCAGCTGCAGGATGATTTTTCTTGCGTGCTCCGGGGCTTTACCGCCAATGTAATCCATCCAGCTTTTGTTGGCGATCCACTGCATGGTCAGCTTTCCATCCTCCGCAGTGGTGATCTCGTAATACTCTTGATCGTTTTCATAGTAGACCAGGTGAATTTGGTCATCCTCCGAGGCCACCACCTGTATTTCCCGATCCCGGGCGTTGATCTCCATCTCTGTCACCGCTTCTTCCACGGTATACGTTTTTTGCTCAAACTTCTCCGCACCCTGTGCCGCCTCCAAGCCCAGGGCGAGCAAGAGCGCGCACATGACCACAACGATCGTTTTTTTCATCCATGGATCCTTCCTTTCTGTTGGTTATGGTATGGTTCGGTTCTCCTTACACATCTGCATCCATTGTCCGCATCCCCCCTTTTTGTCCTTTACGCCATGGCCTTCGCTATGGTAGAATCAATGATAATCTTTTGTGTAACACAAATGTCAAGGGGTGACGTTTCATTGAAGCCTCCAATGCTGTCCATTGGCGAAGCCGCCAAAGCCGTGCACATGACGCCAGAAACCCTGCGCCATTACGACCGCATCGGCCTGGTGCAGCCCAGTTGCAAGGATGCCTGGACCAAATACCGTTACTATACCTCCCAGGACCTGGTACGCTTGCAAACCGTCCATGCCCTGCAGCAGATGGACCTGTCCCTGGAGAAGATCAAGGAGATCCTCAGCTACCAGGATCTGGAGAAAATTGTCGCCTTCCTCACCGAGGCAGAAAAAGTTGCCGACGCGAAAATTGCTGCTTTGCAGCACAGCAAGGCCAAGATTCAGCTCGCCCGCGCTGATTATGAAAAAAAGCTCCGGGGCGAACCCCGGGAGGAGACCCCCACCCTGCGCATCTTCCCGCCCAGAACACTGCTGCTCTCCGAGGACTTCTCCGCTCCTTCCGTGGAAAATTTATGGCAGTACCTTTCCCATTTTTATGATCACATTCCGCCAGCCCAGCGAGCGGATTTTCAATTTGAGGATATTGCCGGCATTTATTCGGAGGATACCTGCAGCCGGCTATACGCGGTGTGCCTTCGCTATTCCCCCATACCGGGACTGAAGCATCTCCCCGGCGGCGGCTATCTGTGCCTCCGTTGCAACGAAGAAAACCGGTTACAAAAGACAGCGGAGCTTGTATCCTTGGTCCAGACGCGCTATCATGTCTCCCCCAGTTTTACCCTGCAGCAAGTTGTGGTCTCCGGCATTCTACACTGGATCTATGAGGCACAGGTCTTTGTTGGGCCTGATGTTGCAGCAGATGCGCCCCCTTGCACCCGGGAGAAATAGCCCAAACCCCGCACGCACAAAAAGAACCGGGGACGGAAAGCCTTGCGGCCTTCCGTCCCCGGAAAATTTCTCTGGGCGCACGCCCGCGCCTTTTCTCATGGATTGCTGTACCCGCCCGGCTTACGCGAAGGGATTCTCCGTGGGATAGGGCAGGGAAGCGGGCTGATTGTAGGCGATATCCTTCACGCCCAGGTACTTGAACACCTCGTACAGGGCCTTGCCCACGTGCTTGAAGGCCACCGCGCCATGGTGGGGATACCGCTTGCCCACCAGCACATGCCGGTAGAAGCGGCCCATTTCCTTGATGGCGAAAATGCCGATGCCGCCAAAGGACTGGGTGGGCACATCCAGCACCTCGCCCTCGGCGATGTAGGAGCGCAGCACGCCCTCGCTGTCGCACTGCAAGCGATAGAAGGTGATGTCGCTGGCGGCGATGTCCGCTTCCAGGGTGCCGCGGGTGAAATCGGGTTCGCTGCCCGCGGGCTCCAGCAAACGGTGCTGGATCAGCTGGTACTTCACCGCGCGGTTGGAGCACAGCTTGCACTCAGGGGTATTGCCGCAGTGGAAGCCCATGAAGGTATCCGTCAGCTTGTAGTCGTACTTGCCCTTGATATCCTTGTCGTAGATGTAGGCGGGCACGGTGTTGTTGATGTCCAGCAGCGTCACCGCGTCGGCGCTGACGCACAGGCCGATGTACTCGCTCAGCGCGCCGTAGATGTCCACCTCGCAGCTCACGGGAATGCCGCGGCTCACCAGGCGGCTGTTCACATAGCAGGGCTCAAAGCCGAACTGGCTGGGGAACGCAGGCCAGCACTTGTCCGCAAAGGCCACGTACTTCCGGGCGCCCTTGTGCTTCTCGGCCCAGTCCAGCAGCGTCAGCTCAAACTGCGCCATGCGGCGGTTCAGGTCCTCGTAATAGGCGCCCTCGCCCATTTCCTTGGCCATTTCCGCGCAAACGCCGTCGATGCGGGGATCGTTCTCATGCTCCTTGAAGGCCACCAGCAGATCCAGCTCAGAGTTCTCCTCAATTTCCACGCCCAGTTCGTACAGGCCCTTGATGGGGGCGTTGCAGGCGAAGAAATCCTGGGGACGGGGCCCGAAGGTGATGATTTTCAGGTTCTTCACGCCGATGACCGCCCGGGCGATCGGCACGAAATCAGCAATCATCTTGGCGATGTCGTCGCAGGTGCCCACGGGATACTCGGGGATGTAGGCGTCAATATGCCGCATGCCCAGGTTATAGGAGCAGTTCAGCATGCCGCAGTAAGCGTCGCCACGGCCGTTGATCATGTCGCCGTCGCCCTCGGCCGCCGCCACGAACATGCAGGGGCCGTCGAAATTCTTGGCGATCAGGGTTTCGGGGGTCTCGGGGCCGAAGTTGCCCAGGAACACCACCAGCGCGTTGCAACCCGCCTTGTTGACGTCTTCCACCGCCTTGAGCATGTCGGCTTCATTCTCCACGGTGACGGGGCACTCGTAGATCTTGTCCGCGCCGTAGGCGGCCACGATGGCGGCACGGCGCTTTTCGGAAAGGGCGATGGGGAAGCAGTCGCGGCTTACGGCAACGATGCCCAGCTTAACCTCGGGAATGTTCTGAATCATGTTTTCCACGCTCCTTTTGCTTTGTCAAAGGTCGTTCTGTATGTCGATATTCACGCCACGCAGGCCAACCACTGCGCCCTGAGCGGCCTCGTCGCTGTCCGCGTGAGCAATGAGCCATTTGTTCCGTGCCCACAGCTGCGCATCCATCACATTTGCGCCTCCGCCGGGGCGATAGTCGGTATTGGTGCCCAGCGGCAACGCCACCAGCACCTGGAACCCCTTGGCTGCGTCGCAGTGGCAGGGCGCATAATGCAGCGTGGTGGCGTACACCTCCACCAGCACGCCCGCAGGCACGCGGAAGGCCTTGACCTTCTCGGTGTCCAGCACGCCGTCCACAATCTCTTCCTGCTTGGCCAGCAGCAGGATGAAATCCTCCGTGCCCAGGTTGAACTCGCTGTCCCGGTGGTATTCCAGGCAATTCAACCGGGTGTTATGTCCGTTGCAATAGCCCAACTGAAAGGGCATTCCGCCAAAGAGCGCGCTCCCCACCGTATCCGCGTCCTCCGCGGCGTGCAGGCAGGCTTCCTTGGGCACGTAGGCCACGCCCTGGGTAACCGGCGTAGTCTTCAAAGCCTGGAGAATCCCCCCCACGGGGTAGCCTTCCACAACCCGACCATAGGGCGCAAAAGCCGGATCTGTTACCGGATAAATCTTCATTGCCGTCCGCTTCCTCCCTTGCGTACGCTGTTCATGGCAAAGCTGCGGAGCCCGCATGTAGCCGTGCCCGCGCACTTTTTACCACATCCTACAGTATACACGTTTTCCCAGGAAGAACAATGGCACATCTGGTAGAACCCCCGAGATGTGCGTACAAATTTTCATCCGCTTTGCAACAAAAAAGCGGAAGCCTTTTGACTTCCGCTACGCTCCCCAGGTAGGGCTCGAACCTACAACAACTCGGTTAACAGCCGAGTGCTCTGCCATTGAGCTACTGAGGAATAAAATTCCGGCAACTTCCTACTCTCCCGGGCCGTGTCCAGCCAAGTACCATCGGCGCTGAAGGGCTTAACTTCTGTGTTCGGTATGGGAACAGGTGGAACCCCTTCGCCATCGTCACCGGAAAATGTGAACTTTTTTCAGCAAGCAACTCTCGCCGCTTGCAACGGTGATATGCTACCACATCTTCCCGGCGCTGTCAATACCCTTGCGCAGATATTCCGCCGGCATGGTCTATCACCTTTTCCCCGCACCCTGACAACTGCACAGCGCTTCGATTTGAACTTCCTTGCCTTATCTCCAATCAGTCTCTCGACTTTGCGTGCAATCAAGCCCTCGACCGATTAGTATCATCAAGCTACATCCGTTACCGAACTTCCACCGATGACCTATCTACCTGGTAGTCCTCCAGGGGTCTTACTTCTTTCGAATGGGAAT